>NZ_CAXAQM010000005.1:0-226409 GCF_963970525.1 Pseudomonas sp. EA_65y_Pfl1_P113 | reverse complement strand
AAAAGGGAAGAAAAGTATTAATATCACGCATAAGAACGCCGGTTTTTTAGATGTGTTTGCTCGCACGAACATCATCCATCAAATCGGCGTTCTTGTTTCTGTCTTTCCCGTGATTCCGTGAAGAACCTAAAAAATGCCCGTCTCGCAGGAGACGGGCATTTTTTTGAGCCTTGGAAAACCCTTACCCGCGGTATTCGCACAGATAAGCGGTGTCCACGGCGACCTTGAGCTGGAACTTGCTGTTGGCCGGTACGTTGAACTGGCTGCCGGCAGCAAAGGTTTCCCAGCCGTTGGCGTCAGGCAGTTTGACGGTCAGGGCGCCAGAGACCACGTGCATGATTTCACGCTGCGCCGTACCGAACTCGTATTCACCCGGGGCCATTACGCCGATGGTCGCCGGACCTTCTGCAGTGCCGAAAGCGATCGACTTGACGGTGCCGTCGAAGTACTCGTTGACTTTAAACATGGGCGATTCCTCGGAAAAGGGTCTGGAAAGGTCGGCCAGTATGCCCAAGGGCAGGGGAGCTGCCTAGGCCGGCAGAATCAGCGGTAACAGGCGCGCCGTATTGCGCGCATCCTCCAACGCCCGATGCTGCTGGCCATGGAACTGCATGCCCGCCAATTGCAGGGCGCCGTTGAGGCCCGGAGGCTTGTCCAGGCGTCGGGCCTTGGCGAAGCGCTGCTTGAGGTTTACATGGGGCGTGTTGGCGAGCGCGCTGGCCAAGCCATGGCGCTGCCACTCCAGTTCCAGCTGCTTGCGATCGTAATCGCCCCAACTGGCCCAGCCTTCCAGGCGCGGCTGATGCTGGCCGAGCCAGCGTTCGAACAGCGGCCACACCTCGGTGATCGGCGCCGCGCCATCGATGTTTGCCTGGGTAATGTGCGTCAGCTGGCGACAGAATGGCGTCAGCAATGGCCGGCGCAGCGGGCGTACAAAGCGCTGGAAATGATCCAGCTCGCGCCCCTGGCGGTTGACCAGGCTCGCGCCGATCTCGATGACTTCCATCTCCGTCACGGGCCAGCCGCCTTCATCCGTTGTGGCTTCAAGGTCAATAATCAGCCAATGAGGCATCGCGCAGGTTCCCGTACTCTTCCTTTTCTGTTGGGGATAGAGCGTAGCCCGGCCGTGTAGTTCCGCCTAGGGGCTATTCGATCTCCAGTAAAACCTGACGATTGCGCACTTGATCTCCGGCAATTACCTGCACGCCCTTGATCACGCCGTCGATGCCGGCGGTCAGTGGATGCTCCATTTTCATGGCTTCGAGCACCAGCAGCAGTTGGCCTTTGGTCACGTTGTCGCCAGCGCAAACCCGCACATCGACGATGGCGCCGTCCATCGGTGCCTTGACTGTGCCACTGCTGGCGTCGGCCTGGCGGCCGGCGACTTGCTGGCTGCGGTTAGTCACCGTGAGGCCGGGTAGCCACAGTTGGTTGCCGTCAAGGTGATAGGCAACGCGGCGGCGGATGCCGTTGAGTACCACGGTGGCGTAGCGTCCGTCGGTGGTGAGTGGCAGCGGGTCAGCGCTGACGGTGTGGATTTCGCCATTGATTTCAAGGCGATAGGTGCAGGGGGCGCTGGCGGTGTTGCGCCATCCCGCCAGGGCTTGAGCATGCTGGTCGGCGCTGTGTGTGTAAAACAGCGCGGCGGCCAGGGCGAGTTGGTCTATTGATGCGGACTGGGGCAGGACTTCGTTGAAGTGTTCTGCGATAAATCCGGTGCTGAAATTCCCTGCGATAAAGTCCGGGTGCTTGAGCATATCGGCCAACAGTTGCCGATTGGTCGCGACCCCTAGCAACAGGGTGTCTTCAACCGCCCGCAGCAGTTTGCGCCGCGCCTCTTCACGTGTGGCGCCATGGGCGATGATCTTGCCCTGCATCGGGTCGTAGAACGGGCTGATGCGCTGGCCTTCCACCACGCCATGATCGATGCGCACGCCCACGGCCGGTTCCCAGCGCAGCACTTCGCCGGTTTGCGGCAGGAAGCCCTGCGCCGGGTCTTCGGCGTACAGGCGCACTTCCATGGCGTGGCCACCCAGGGTGACGTCGGCTTGTGTCAGCGGCAGCGTTTGGCCGGCGGCGATCTGCAATTGCCAATCCACCAGGTCCAGCCCGGTGATCAGCTCGGTTACCGGGTGCTCCACCTGCAGACGGGTGTTCATCTCCAAGAAGTAGAACTGGCCGTGGCGGTCAAGCAGGAATTCCACGGTGCCCGCACCGACGTAATTCACCGCACGCCCGGCCTTCAGGGCGGCTTCGCCCATGGCTTGGCGCAGTGCTTGGGTCATGACGGGGCAGGGGGCTTCTTCGATGACTTTCTGGTGGCGGCGTTGGATCGAGCAGTCGCGTTCGCCGAGGTAGATCAGGTTGCCGTGGCTGTCGCCGAACAGTTGGATTTCGACGTGCCGTGGGTCGATCAGGGCTTGTTCGAGGATCAGTTCGTCACTGCCGAAGGCATTTTTGGCTTCGGAGCGGGCGCTGTGCAGGTTGTTCAACAGGTCTTTTGGGTGGTGCACCAGGCGCATGCCGCGACCGCCGCCGCCGGCGCTGGCTTTGATCATGAGAGGGTAGCCGATGCGCTCGGCTTGTTGTTGCAGGGTGGTGTCGTCCTGTGCGCTGCCTTGGTAGCCGGCGATGCACGGGACGCCGGCTTCGAGCATGGCGAGTTTGGATTGGCGTTTGCTGCCCATCAGTTCGATGGCCTCGACGCTGGGGCCGATGAAGGTCAGGTTGGCGTGTTGGCAGGCGCGGGCGAAATGGGGGTTTTCGGAGAGGAAGCCGTAGCCGGGGTGGATGGCGTCGGCGCCTGTGCGTTTGGCGGCGTTTATGATGGTTTCTATGTTCAGGTACGACTGGTGGACTGGGGAGGGGCCGATGTGGACGGCTTCGTCGGCCATTTGGACGTGTAGGGCTTGGGTGTCGGCGTCGCTGTAGACCGCGACCGTGCGGTAGCCCAGGGCTTGGGCGGTGCGTTGGATGCGGCAGGCGATTTCGCCGCGGTTGGCGATCAGGATTTTGGTGAACTTTGGCATTTTCTGCTCCGGGTACATATCCGTTATTTAGGTAACGGCCACAATTGGTTCCGCTCTTACAGCGGGTCACTTTTGGAAAGGCCCAAAAGTAACCAAAAGGCCTTCGCCCCAACACTCGGCACCTCGCCTAGGCTCGGTGTGCCCGAACGAAGGCTTTGGAGCGTGGGCCGCCGCGATGGGCCCTCCTTGGCCCAGCGCGGCTAACCCGGCGTCCTGCCGGGTTACCCACGCTCCAAAGCCTGCGTTCGGCCAGCGTGTTTGACGGGGCGCCTGAGATCAAAATCAAAAGCACGGCGGCCTGACAGCCGGCCTGAGTGGTGTAGATCAAAAGCGCAGTTGTGGGGGCTGGGTTGAACCAGGCTCCCACATTTGGAATGCATTCCCCTGTGGGAGCTGGCTTGTCGGATCGCCGCACCGCTGCGAAGGCGTTATCTGCACCACCCCGGCTTGCGCTTCTGCACAAACGCCTGCGTCCCCTCAATCCCTTCCTCGCTCCTCACCGCCTCGGCAAACCACTGCGCGCCTCGATCCAGCACAGCCTCAAGCGGCTCATCGACACTGGCCAGCATCAGGGATTTGGTCCGCCCATTCGCCCCCGGCGCGCACCGCAGCACTTGCCCCAATACCTCATCCAAGCGCTCTGCCAACGCCTGCGGGTCGCGCTCGGTGAAGTGCACGACGCCCAGCCGCTGCGCTTCCACACCATCAAACCGCGCCGCCGTCAGCGCCAGTCGCCGCGCTTGGGTCAGGCCAATGCGCTTGACCACAAACGGTGCCATTTGCGCCGGCAACAATCCCAGGCTGGTCTCCGGCAATCCGAATTGCGCCTGGTGGTCCGCAATCGCAATATCACTCACACACGCCAGCCCGAACCCACCGCCCAGCACCGCGCCTTGCAGCACCACGATCACTACTTGCGGCACCGCTTCCACTTCTTGCAGTAACGTGCCAAACGCTCGATTCAGCGCCTGTAGTTGGTTGTCCGCAGTGACTAGGTCCTTCACATCGGCCCCGGCGCAGAAATGTCCGCCCGCGCCGCTGATTACCAGCGCGCGCACCTGGCCGTCCAGTTGTGCCACTACGGCGCGCAGTTCGTTGACCATCTCCAGGCTCATCGCATTGCGGCTTTCCGGTCGGTTGAGGGTGATGTGCAGCACGCCGTTGTGCGGTTCCAGCAGCAAGGTATTCATGATTTTTTGCCCGGCAGGGTGCCCATCAGTTTGCAGATGATGCCCAGCATGATTTCGTCGGCGCCGCCGCCAATCGACACCAGCCGCACATCGCGGTATGCGCGCGCTACCGGGTTGTCCCACATAAAGCCCATGCCGCCCCAGTATTGCAGGCAACTGTCGCTGACTTCGCGGCCCAGACGCCCGGCCTTGAGCTTGGCCATGGAGGCCAGGCGCGTTACGTCCTGGCCTTTGATGTATTGCTCGGTGGCCTGGTAGACCAACGCGCGCAAGCATTCGATTTCGGTGGACAGTTCGGCCAGGCGAAAGTGGATGACTTGGTTGTCGATCAGCGCCTTGCCGAAGGTCTGGCGTTCTTTGCAGTAGTCGATGGTGCTGTCGATGCAATGTTCCAGGCCCTTGATCATATTGGCCGCGCCAAACAGGCGCTCTTCCTGGAACTGCAGCATCTGCATCATGAAGCCTGCGCCTTCGTGGCCGATGCGGTTGCGCTGGGGTACGCGCACGTTGTCGAAAAACACCTGCGCGGTCTCGGAGCTGTGCATGCCGAGTTTTTCCAGGGGCGGGCTGACGCTGATGCCGGGGGTGTTCATCGCCAGCATGATCAGTGATTTGTTGATGTGCGGTTTGTCGTCGGAGGTGTTGGCCAGCAGGCAGATGAAATCGGCGCTGGGCGAGTTGGTGATCCACATTTTGCTGCCGTTGATCACGTAGTCGTCGCCGTCTTTGCGCGCATGGGTCTTGAGCCCGGCCACGTCGGAACCGGCGCCGGTTTCCGAGACGCCGATGCAGCCGACCTGTTCGCCGCTGATGGCCGGGCGGAGGAATTCGTCGCGCAGTTCATCGGAGCCGAAGCGGGCGAGGGCGGGGGTGCACATGTCGGTTTGCACGCCGATGGACATGGGGATACCGCCGCAACGGATGGTGCCGAACTCTTCGGCGGCGACGATAGAGTAGCTGTAGTCCAGGCCCATGCCGCCGAATGTCTCCGGTTTGGAAATGCCCAGCAGGCCGAGGTCGCCAGCCTTGCGGAAGATCTCGTGGATGGGAAAGCGGCCGGCTTTTTCCCATTCATCCACATGGGGGTTGATCTCGCGGTCGACGAAGGCACGCACGGTGCGGCGCAGTTCCTGGTGTTCCTGGGTGAAGATCATTTTTCTTGTTCTCCTGATCGCGACGCGCAGCGTCCCGGCGAAATTTAGAGACGCGCTACACCGAAAGTATTGGCTTGCAACTCACGCACCTCGGCCTCGTGGCAGGTATCCAGCAAAAAGCCCAGCAAGGTCCGCGTATCCCGTGGATCAATCAGCCCGTCGTCCCACAGGTTGGCGCTGCCGTACAGCGCGGTGGACTGGCTGTCGAGCTTCTGCGCGGTGACCTGCTCCAACATATCCAGCACCTTGGGGTCCGGCACCAGGCCGTCCTTCAACTGCTTGGCCTCGGTGACAATCCGCAGCACCTTGCCTGCCTGCGCGCCACCCATGACCGCCGTGCGGCTGTTGGGCCAGGCGAAGATAAAGCGCGGGTCCAGGCCGCGGCCGCACATCGCGTAGTTGCCGGCGCCATAAGAGCCGCCCACCACCACCGTGAGTTTAGGCACGCGGGCATTGGCCACCGCCTGGATCATCTTTGCGCCGTGTTTGATCACACCTTGTTGTTCCGACTCGGTGCCCACCATGAAACCGGTGGTGTTGTGAAGGAACAGCAG
Organism: Pseudomonas sp. EA_65y_Pfl1_P113; assembly: GCF_963970525.1. Taxonomy (NCBI): domain Bacteria; kingdom Pseudomonadati; phylum Pseudomonadota; class Gammaproteobacteria; order Pseudomonadales; family Pseudomonadaceae; genus Pseudomonas; species Pseudomonas sp. EA_65y_Pfl1_P113. Next base: position 220,482 of record NZ_CAXAQM010000005.1, on the reverse strand, counting down.
CGGTGTGCGGCTTTGGTCGCAGAGCTGGATGAATTGCGCGGCCTTGCTCGCGCCCTTCGGCGTGATGGGGCCGTTGTTGCCGATCACACCGACGGCGCGGCCCTGGATGTGCAGGTGGCCGCAGAGGGTGTGGGCGTCGAACTCGCCTTTGAATTCGAGGAACTGCGAGCCGTCTGCCAGGCGCGCGAGGATTTCGCGCACGTCGTAGGGTTTTTTCGGGTCATCGGGGATCAGGCCCAGCAGTTCTTCGATGGGGTACAGCGGGTCTGCGAAGGCGCGTTTCGGCGCCAGCGGCAGGCGATCGTCCCAAGGCAACAGGCTGACAATCTCACGTGCGATGCGAACGCCATCGGCGTCATTTTCCGCCAAGTATTCGGCGGTGCCGGCCGTTTGTGCGTGCATCTCGGCGCCGCCCAGTTCTTCATCGGTCGCCACTTCGCCGGTCGCGGCTTTAAGCAGCGGCGGGCCGGCGAGGAACAGTTTGGCCCGGCCGCGCACCACCACCACGTAATCCGACAGCCCCGGCTGATACGCACCGCCCGCCGTGGCCGAGCCATGCACCACGGTGATCTGCGGCAAGCCCATGGCCGACATGCGCGCCTGATTGGCAAAGCTGCGCGCGCCCTCGACGAAAATCTCGGCGGCATAGTTGAGGTTGGCACCGCCGCTCTCGGCGAGGGTCACCACCGGCAGTTTGTTCTCCATGGCGATCTGTTGCAGGCGCAGGGATTTCTTCAAGCCCGTGGGGGAGATGGTGCCGCCCTTGATCGCGCTGTTATTGGCCACCACCAGCATGCGCACGCCGCTGACGTAGCCGATCCCGGCGATCAACCCACCGCCGGCGGCGCTGCCGTCCTTGTCGTCGTGCAGCTTGTAGCCGGCCAGGCTGGCCAGCTCCAGAAACGGCGCGCCGGGGTCCAGCAAAAGGTTGAGGCGCTCGCGGGGCAGCAGTTGGCTGCGCTTGTCGAACTTGGGCTTGGCGTCCTGTGCCTTGCTCAGCAGGGTGTGTTCCAGTTCGCGCACGTGAGCGATGGCGGCGAGCATGGCTTCGCGGTTCTGCGCGAACGGTGGGCTGTGGGTATCGATCAGGGATTCAATCACTGGCATGGCTTATTTCTCCGCCTTGAGCACATCCGGCAGGTCGGCGCGGTGGAAGCCGTTGAACGGTTCGCTCGGCGGTTGCGCCTTGTGCAACGGCCAGGCGCGGCTGCCGAGGCTGGCGGCGCCGTCGATGCGCAGGGTGCTACCGCTGATAAAGGCGGCGGCGGGGCTGAGCAGGAAGACAATGGCCGCGCTGACTTCCGACTCGGTGCCGATGCGCTTGAGCGGCACATGTTCGCGCAGGGTTGGAATCACTGCCTTGAAGGCGCCTTCGTAGGTGTCCATGCCGCTGGAAGCGATCCAGCCCGGCGCGACGGCGTTGACTCGCACGCCGGCACAACCCCACTCAACGGCGGCGGTCTTGGTGAAGTTGTCCATGCCGGCGCGCGCCGCGCCCGAGTGGCCCATGCCGGGCATGCCGCCCCACATGTCCGCGAGCATGTTGACGATGGCACCACCATGCTTGCTCATGGATTGGTTGAACACTTCACGGGCCATCAGGAAACCGCCGACCAGGTTGGTGCGCAGCACGGTTTCAAAGCCTTTCTGGTTGATCGAGGCCAACGGTGACGGGTACTGGCCGCCGGCGTTGTTTACCAAGCCGTGGACCTCGCCGTGTTCGTTCAGGATCTGGCTGACCAGCGTCTTCACGGCTTCTTCATCACGAATGTCGCAGGCCTGCCAATGAGCGATGCCACCGTCTTCAGCGATTTCCGCTGCGACCGCTTGCAGCTTTTCCGGCTTGCGTCCCACCATAATCACCTGGGCGCCCAAGGCTGCCAATTCGTGTGCAGTGCAACGGCCAATCCCGCTGCCACCGCCGGTGACAATCACGGTCTGCCCCTGGAACAGGTCGGCTTTGAAGATCGAGTCGAAGGCCACGGCAACGCTCCTGTTATACAAGTTGATCGGCTATGTGCTGCGGCACCGCAATCGGGATTTCCAGCAGTTGCTGGGCGAAGGCTTTACCTTGCGGGTCAATGCGCAGGCTGGCGATGCCGCCACCACCGAGTGCGTTTTCCAGCAAAAAGTTGAGGCTGTGGCTGCCGGGCAAATACCAGCGCTCGACGCGGCCATGAACGGGATCCAGTACGTGGCCCATCCAATCGACAATCACCTGCGGGGTCAGCGCTTCGGCGATCCACGGCAGGTAGTCGGGATCGCGGGCGATCACGCCGATATTGCTGTGGTTACCCTTGTCGCCGGAGCGCGCCACGGCCAGTTTCACCAAGGGCACGCTGGCGTCGGCAAGGCCTTGGGGTTTGGGTGGGGCGACCGGCGCAGCGGGCAGGGTGGGGGCGTTGGCAATCGGCAGTGCGCAGGTGTGGCGTCCGCTCCGGAGGTCGATTTCCAGTTCGCAAACGGATTTGTCGATCAAGAACGAAAACAGCCGAATCAGCGGATACACCGTTGGCCGCCCGCCGACGATGCCGGTCAGCCCTGGCGCCATGCCGGTGGCTGCCTGGGCAATCTCGCGGGCGAACAGCACCAGCGCCTGTTTACTGGGGTGTCGCACCGCCAATTTCACCACCACTTCGCGGCAGTCCTGGCGCATCGCATGGGCGCCATAAGTCGCTTCGCTGCCCAGCAGTTCGATATTCACCTCGGTATAGGGCGCCCAGCCGCGTTGGCTGAACAGCTCCGAGGTTTTGTTGATGATCGCCTGGCCGACCCGTTCGGCCTTGGCCACCGCATCGATCCCGGCGATCAGGCAACTGGCGGTGCAGCGAAAACCCTCCGGGTAGGTGGCGCTGACTTTGTACTGGGCGGTTGGGGGCGAGCCCTTGGCGCCATGCAGGCGTACCTGGTTCTTACCTTGCTGCTGCAATTTGACCTGGCTGAAATCGCAGATTACATCCGGTAGCAGGTAGGCATGCGGATCGCCGATTTCATACAGCAACTGTTCGGCCACGCTGAGTTCGCTGATCAGCCCACCGCTGCCGTCGACTTTACTCACAATAAACTGGCCGTCGTCGCTGACGTCTACGATAGGAAAACCGATGTGCTCGTAGTCCGGTACCGCGCGCCAATCGGTAAAATTGCCGCCGGTGCACTGCGCGCCGCATTCGATGATATGCCCGGCCAGTGCGGCCTGGGCGAGGCGGTCGTAATCCTGCCAGGACCAGTTGAACTCATGCACCAACGCCGCGCTGACCACCGCGCTGTCCACCACGCGGCCGGTAATGACGATGTCCGCGCCCAATGCCAGCGCCTGTGCAATGCCCGGTGCGCCGAGGTAGGCATTGGCGGACAGGCACATCGGCGGTAGCGGTGCGCCATTGAACATATCGGTGATGCCGTGCAGCTGCTTGAGCTGGGGTTGCAGGTCATCGCCCAGTAGCACGGCGATGTTCAGTTCAACGCCCGCCTTGTCACAGGCTGCTTGCAGAGCGGCGGCGCAGGCCTGGGGGTTGATGCCGCCAGCGTTGCTGATCACACGGACGCCCTGGCGTTGGATATCGCCCAGCAACGGCGTGAGCACCTCGACAAAATCCGTCGCGTAGCCGGCCTGGGGATCTTTCATCCGCGCACCGGCCAGGATCGACATCGTGACTTCCGCCAGGTAGTCGAAGACCAGGTAATCCAGCTCACCGCCGTGCACCAACTGCGCGGCAGCGGTACAGGTGTCGCCCCAGAAGGCGCTGGCGCAGCCGATACGAACCGTCTTGCTCATGAGAAATCCTTCCTCGAATGGCTGCTAGCGAGCCTACCAAGCAAGCGCTTGGTTTGTAAACTCCGTTCACAAGTTTTAGCCAAGCGCTTGCTTGGGTGGCCGTCACGGCCTAAATTGCCGGCCAAGACGTCCGTGGAAGTAGAGGAGAGAGGCATGGATGAGCATAAAGCCCTGCGGGTGATGCGCACCATGATCGACGGCGGCCAATTGACCGACCCCGAAAGCGCTCGTGGCAAGCTGCTGCAAACGGCGGCCCACCTGTTTCGCAACAAGGGTTTCGAGCGCACCACCGTGCGCGACCTGGCCAGCGCAGTGGGCATCCAGTCCGGCAGCATCTTTCATCACTTCAAGAGCAAGGACGAGATCCTGCGCGCAGTGATGGAAGAAACCATCCACTACAACACCGCGATGATGCGCGCTTCTCTTGAGGAAGCTACCGACGTACGCGAACGTGTGTTGGCGCTGATCCGCTGCGAATTGCAGTCGATCATGGGCGGCAGCGGCGAGGCGATGGCGGTGCTGGTATATGAATGGCGCTCGCTGTCGGCTGAAGGCCAGGCTGAGGTGTTGGCCCTGCGCGATGTGTACGAGGCGCTGTGGCTGCAAGTACTGGGCGAGGCCAAGGACGCCGGCTATATCCGTGGCGATGTGTTTATCACCCGGCGCTTTCTGACCGGCGCTTTGTCCTGGACCACCACTTGGTTCCGCGCCGAGGGCAGCATGACGCTCGAGCAATTGGCCGAAGAAGCCATGCTGATGGTTTTGAAAGCCGATTAAGGTGCAAGGCATTAATTTGCCGGTGAAAAGTTGTCTCGCCAGACAAAAACGCCTAGCTTATCGCCATCAGAGTGTTGAACGGTGTGTGCCTTGATGTTTTCGCCATGGCGGCTGGCTGCAGGACTAACTTTTTGGGCAGTGGGCACCGCGTGGTGTATGCCGGCTTCGGCTGCCCAATTGGTAAGGATTGGCGCGGCGCATTTCCCGCCGTACACCGTGCGTCCGGAGCAGGGCGCTGACACCGGTTTGCTGCCGCAACTGGTCGAGGCTTTGAACGCCTCGCAGACCGACTATCAATTTGTGCTGGTGCCCACCTCAATTCCGCGACGTTTTCGCGATTTCGAGCAGGGTCGGATTGATATGGCCATCTTCGAAAACCCCGACTGGGGCTGGCAGGAGATCACCCACACAACAGTCGACATGGGCCTGGAAGACGCGGAAATTTTCGTCGCCCAACGTGAGCCCGGTCGCGATCAGGCCTATTTCGCTGACCTGAACGGCAAGCATTTGGCGGTCTTCAGCGGTTACCACTACGCCTTCGCCAACTTCAACCCCGATCCCAAGTACATGGCAGAGCACTTCAACGCCACGTTGACCTACTCCCATGACAGCAACCTGTTGATGGTCGCGCGCGGGCGGGCCGACATCGCCTTGGTGACCCGTTCGTACCTGAGTGATTTCATGGTGCGCAATGCGGACATGGCCGGGCAGTTCCTGGTGTCAGAGCGTATCGACCAGGTCTATCACCACTACGCGTTGCTGCGCCCCAAAGCGCCGATCACGGGGGAAGCGTTTTCCGCGTTGCTCAAGCGCTTGCGCGAAAATGGCGAGATGTTGAAGATTTTCGAGCCGTATCGGATTGATGTCATGCCGATACCCTGACAGGCGCAACGCAGATCAAAACTGTGGGAGCTGGCTTGCCAGCTCCCACATTGTTTACAGCGGCGCTGTCAGGCCCGCCGCGCAAACGTATCGCTGTGGTTGCCCGACACCTTGCGGCAATGCACCAGCGCATCCCGAATCATGAAATTCACCAAGGTCGGCGATACGCCGAGTTCCTTGGCGATATCCTTTTGCGGCACGCCATGCAGGCGGTACATCTCGAACGCGTAGCGGGTGCGCTGCGGCAACTCCGTCAGGGCGTCGGCGATGTTTTCCAGGGTGTTGAAATTGATGTGCGAGGTTTCCGTTGAAGCGCCGTGAATGACCACATTCAAGCCTTCCTCTTCGGTGCCTGAGTATTTGAGCTCCAGGGCCTGCTTGCGGTAGTGATCTATCGCCAGGTTGCGCACGATCTGGAACAGATAGCTGAGCTGGGCCTTGAACGATGAGGTGATCGTCGGCGCCGACTGCAGGCGGAAGTAGGCATCCTGCACTACGTCTTCGGCCCGGGAGCGGCACCCGGTAATACGTGCCGCAATCTTCACCAGAATCAGTCGATTATCGACGAACGCCTGGAGAAGCGGTGAGTTGCACCTGCCTGTGGATACTTGTTCCGTCATGGAAATCACCTTGTCGCAAAAGAGGTTAGGGGAGGGCGTCCTTGCTGAGGCCTCCTACACATCGGGCAACAAATTATGATGAATGATAATGATTGTCAAATGAGAAGGCGAACTAATCTTATGCGTTCTTGTTAGGTGTGAACCGCGTCTCGCTTGTACCCGACGACTAATTATTTGCCGGCGCCGTCCGTTCTTCTGGGTGACAGGTCCGTTAGTAAAACGACCAGGGATCAACACCCGCAGGAGGACGAGATGGGTTTGCATCGTGTGCACAGCGTGTTTCAGTTTGGAGTCGTCGCCTGATGAGTACGCCGGCTCGACTGCGCCTGTTCTGCCTGCCTCATTCGGGCGCCAGCGCCATGGTTTACGCGCGCTGGCGCCGGGCCCTGCCGGACTGGTTGCACGTGTGCCCGCTGGAGTTACCCGGGCGTGGCATGCGCATGGATGAACCTTTGCAGCGCGATATCAAAGCCTTGGCCGCACAGCTTGCGGATGAAATCAGCCGCGACTTGAATGGCCCTTATGCCTTGTTCGGCCACAGCCTCGGCGGCCTGCTCGCCTTCGAACTGGCCCACGCGCTGAATGCACGCGATGTGCCTGCGCCGTTGGCGCTGTTCGCCTCCGGTACAGCCGGGCCGGCACGCCGCGACGTCAGCGAATACGCCATCGAAAAGACCGACGAACAACTGATCGCCCGCCTGCGCGAGTTGCAAGGCACCGCCGAAGAAGCCCTGGCCAACCCCGAGTTGATGCAGTTGATGCTGCCAATCCTGCGCGCCGATTTTCTCTTGTGCGGCAGTTTTACCTATGGCGAGCGGGCGCCGCTGGGCATGCCGATTCATGTGTTTGGCGGCAAACAGGACAGCGTGCGCGCCGACCAGTTGCTCGACTGGCAACTCGACGCCGCCAGTGGCTTTTCCCTGGACATGTTCGACGGCCACCACTTCTTCCTCATCCAACATGAAAGCGCCGTGCTGCGCTGCGTGCGGCGCTACGCCGACGAACACCTGGCCCGCTGGCGCAATGGCGCGGCGCGGCAACTGGCCACCGGCTAAAAGCCCCCCCCCCCATTCCCGAATTTCCCGCAAGCCGATTTCAGGCAGGAACCCCATGATGGACGCCTTCGAACTTCCCCTAACGCTGGTCCAGTCCCTTCAACGTCGCGCCGTGCAGACGCCGGACCAGGTCGCTCTGCGCTTCCTCGCTGAGTCGGCCGAGCACAGCGTTGTGCTCAGTTACCGCGACCTGGACCTGCGCGCCCGCACCATCGCCGCAGCCTTGCAAGCCAATGCGGACCTGGGCGACCGTGCGGTGCTGTTGTTCCCCAGCGGCCCGGATTACGTCGCGGCGTTCTTTGGTTGCCTGTACGCCGGCGTCATTGCGGTGCCGGCTTACCCGCCGGAGTCGACCCGTCGCCACCATCAGGAACGCCTGCTCTCGATCATCAGCGATGCCGAGCCGCGCCTGCTGCTGACCATCGCCAGCCTCGCCGATGGCCTGGCACAGATCGAAAACGCGCCAATGGTATTGAGCGTCGATACCTTGCAGAGTGCCGGCACTTGGATCGCCCCCGACCTGCACCCCGACGACATCGCGTTCCTGCAATACACCTCCGGCTCCACCGCATTGCCCAAGGGCGTGCAAGTCAGCCATGGCAACCTGGTGGCCAACGAAGTGCTGATCCGTCGCGGCTTTGGCATCGACCTCAACCCGGATGACGTGATCGTCAGCTGGCTGCCGCTGTACCACGACATGGGCCTGATCGGCGGCCTCCTGCAACCGATCTTCAGCGGCGTGCCCTGCGTGTTGATGTCGCCGGCGTACTTCCTCGGTCGGCCATTGCGCTGGCTGGAAGCGATCAGTGAATACGGCGGCACTATCAGCGGCGGCCCGGATTTCGCCTACCGCCTGTGCAGCGAGCGGGTCAGCGAGTCGGCATTGGAACGCCTGGACTTGCGCCAGTGGCGCGTGGCCTATTCCGGTTCCGAACCGATCCGCCTCGACACCCTGGAACGTTTCGCCGAGAAGTTCGCGGCCTGCGGTTTTACCCCGAATAATTTCTTCGCGTCCTACGGCCTGGCCGAAGCGACCCTGTTTGTCGCGGGTGGCATTCGCGGCCATGGCATCCCCGCGCTGCGCGTCGACGAGCAGGCATTGGCTGCCAACCGTGCCGAGCCGGGGCAGGGCAGTGCGATCATGAGTTGCGGCACCAGCCAACCCGAACACGCGGTGCTGATCGCCGACCCGCACACCCTTACCGAACTGGCCGAGAATAACGTCGGTGAGCTCTGGGCCACCGGCCCGAGCATCGCCCACGGCTACTGGCGCAATCCCGTGGCCACCGCCACTGCCTTCGTGCAACACGCCGGCCGTACCTGGTTGCGTACCGGCGACCTGGGTTTTATCCGCGAAGGCGAGGTGTACATCACCGGCCGCCTGAAAGACTTGCTGATCGTGCGCGGCCATAACCTGTACCCGCAGGACATCGAACAGACCATCGAGCGCGAAGTGGAAGTCGTACGCAAAGGCCGGGTCGCGGCATTTGCAGTGAATGACCAAGGCCTGGAAGGCATCGGCATTGCCGCCGAAATCAGCCGCAGCGTGCAGAAAATCCTGCCGTCCGACGCGCTGATCAAGGCGATCCGCCAAGCCGTCGCCGAGGCGTATCAGGAGGCGCCGAGCGTGGTGGTGCTGCTCAACCCGGGTGCCTTGCCGAAGACCTCCAGCGGCAAGGTGCAACGTGCGGCGTGTGCGCTGCGGTATGTCGATGGCAGCCTCGACAGCTATGCGCAGTTTCCTGATCTGCACGTGCAGGTCAGCGAGGCAGCGTTGGACTCCGAACTGCAAAACCAGATCGCCGCGATCTGGTGCGAACAACTGCACGTCGCGACGGTCGCGGCCGATGACCATTTCTTCCTGCTCGGCGGCAACTCCATCACCGCCACCCAGGTGGTCGCGCGCCTGCGTGAAACACTGGGCCTGGAGCTGAACCTGCGCATGCTGTTCGAAGCGCCAACCCTGGAAGGCTTTGCCGCCAACGTTGCGCAGTTGCAACAGGATGGCGGCGTTGCCCAAGGCGCCATCCAACCCCTGTCACGCCAGGAAGACCTGCCCCAATCCCTTGCACAAAACCGCCTGTGGATCACTTGGCAACTGGACCCGCACAGCAGCGCCTACACCATCCCCGGCGCCCTGCGCCTGCGCGGCGAGCTGGATGAAGACGCCGTGCGCTTGAGCTTCCAGCAACTGGTCCAGCGCCACGAAGCCCTGCGCACCCGCTTCTACGAACGCGACGGCCAGGCCTTCCAGCGCATCGATGCCAAAGCGGATTTCGAGTTGCAAGTCATCGACCTCAGCGACCGGCCCGTGGCCGAGCGCGACACCCGCGCGCAACGGATTCGCGAAGACGAAGCGCGCACCCAGTTCGACCTGGAAAAAGGCCCGCTGCTGTGGGTGACCCTGGTACGCCTGGACGATGCAGATCACCAGTTGCTGGTGACGCTGCACCACATCATCGCGGATGGCTGGTCGCTGAATATCCTCATCGACGAATTTTCACGCCTGTACGCCGCCGCAACCCAGGGCGAAACCCTTGAGCTGCCGCCGCTGGCCCTGCAATACGCCGACTACGGCCGCTGGCAGCGCCAGTGGCTGGCCGAAGGCGAAGGTCAGCGCCAATTGGCGTATTGGAAAGCGCAACTCGGTGAAGAACATCCAACCTTGAGCCTGGCTACTGACCACCCGCGCTCGGCGCAACACCGGAACAGCGCTTCGCGTCATACAGTACGAACTAGCGTGCACCTCAGCGAGGCGATTCGCCAGACCGCCCAGGCCAACCAATCCACCCCGTTCATGGTGTTACTGGCAGCATTCCAGAGCCTGCTCTACCGCTACAGCGGTCAGCGTGACATCCGCATCGGCGTGCCCAACGCCAACCGTCCGCGCCAGGAAACCCAAGGCCTGGTCGGCTTTTTCATCAACACGCAGGTCATGCGTGCCGAGCTGGACGCTTGTTTGCCGTTCAACGAACTGTTGGCCGCGACTCGCCAAGCTGCGTTGAGCGCCCAGGCCCATCAGGACCTGCCGTTCGAACAACTGCTGGAAGCCTTCCCGCAAGCGCGCGGGCAGGGTCTGTTCCAGGTCATGTTCAACCACCAGCAACGCGACCTCAGCGCCTTGCGCCGTCTGCCGGGCATGCTCGCCGACGAGCTGCCATGGCACAGCCGCGAAGCCAAGTTCGACCTGCAACTGCACAGCGAAGAAGACCGTAACGGGCGCCTGAGCCTGTCGTTCGACTACGCCGACGAAGTGTTTGACAGCGCGACCATCCAGCGCCTGGCCGAGCACTTCATCAACCTGTTGCAAGCCGCGTGTGACCAGCCGCAGCAAGCCATCGGCGACCTCAAGCTGATGCCGGAAGACGAGCAGCAACCGTGGAGTGAAACGCCGTGCGCGCCCGCCCAGCAATGGCTGCCGGAGCTGCTCAACAGACACACCTCGGACAGCACCGCGCTGGTCTGGCAGGGCAGCAGCCTGACCTTCGCCCAATTGCACACTCAGGCCAATCGCCTGGCTCACTACCTGCGTGACAAGGGTGTCGGCCCGGACGTGTGCGTGGCGATCGCCGCCGAGCGTTCGCCGCAACTGCTGATCGGCCTGCTGGCGATCATCAAGGCCGGCGGCGCCTATGTGCCGCTGGACCCGGATTACCCCGCCGAGCGCCTGGCCTACATGCTGGAGGACAGCGGCGTGCATCTGCTGCTGACCCAGACCACGTTGCTGGACCACGTGCCAGTTGCCTGCGGCGTCTGCGTGATTGCAATGGACAGCCTGCACCTCGACAGCTGGCCGACCCAGCCGCCTGGCCTGCACCTGCACGGCGATAACCTCGCCTACGTGATCTACACCTCTGGCTCCACCGGCCAGCCCAAAGGCGTGGGCAATACCCATGCGGCCCTGGCCGAACGCTTGCAGTGGATGCAGGCCACCTATCAACTGAATGACACCGATGTGCTGATGCAAAAGGCACCGATCAGTTTTGACGTGTCGGTGTGGGAATGCTTCTGGCCGCTGATCACCGGTTGCCGCCTGGTGCTGGCCGGCCCTGGCGAGCATCGCGACCCGCACCGTATCGCGCAGTTGGTGCGGGAACACGGCGTGACCACGTTGCACTTTGTGCCGCCGCTGCTGCAGCTGTTTATCGACGAACCGCTGGCCGCCGAATGCACCAGCCTGCGTCGCCTGTTCTCCGGTGGCGAAGCCTTGCCCGCCGAGCTGCGCAACCGCGTCCTGGCGCAGCTACCGGCGGTGCAATTGCACAACCGTTATGGCCCCACCGAAACCGCGATCAACGTGACCCACTGGCACTGCCGCGCGGAGGACGGCGAGCGCTCGCCGATTGGCCGCCCGCTGGGCAATGTGATTTGCCGCGTGCTGGACGATCAGCTCAACCCCGTGCCGCTGGGTGTGCCGGGTGAACTGTGCATCGGCGGTATCGGCCTGGCCCGGGGTTACCTGGGGCGCGCCGGGTTGACGGCTGAGCGTTTTGTCGCCGACCACTCGGGGGCGCGCCTTTATCGCACCGGCGACCGCGTCCGTTGGAGCGCCGAGGGTGTGCTTGAGTACCTGGGCCGTCTCGACCAGCAGGTCAAGCTGCGCGGTTTCCGCGTGGAGCCGGAAGAAATCGAAGCGCGCATGCTGGCCCTGAACGGCATCGCCCAAGCCGTGGTGCTGGTGCGTGACACGCAGTTGATCGGCTACTACACCGCCCATGTCGCGCTGGACGAACAGCAGGTGAAAACCGCCCTGGCCGCCGAGCTGCCGGAGTACATGGTGCCCGCGCTGTTGATGCGCCTCGACGCCATGCCCCTGAGCCCCAGCGGCAAGCTGGACCGTCGCGCGTTGCCGGAGCCGGTGTGGCAAACCCGTGAGCACATTGAACCCGAAACCCCCTTGCAGCAGCAGATCGCAGCTATCTGGCGCGAAGTCCTCGGACGGCCGAAAATCGGCCTGGGCGATGACTTCTTCGCCCTCGGCGGCCACTCGTTGCTGGCCACGCAAATCATCTCGCGCACCCGCCAGGCGTGTGACGTCGAGTTGCCGTTGCGCACCTTGTTTGAAGCCAGTGAGCTGGGCGCGTTTGCCGAGCAGGTCGGGCTGATCCAGGCGTCGGGCCTACGCAACCAGCAGACGGCTATTGCTAAGGTCGACCGCAGCCAACCGGTGCCGTTGTCCTATTCCCAGCAGCGCATGTGGTTCCTGTGGCAGATGGAGCCAGACAGCCCGGCCTACAACGTCGGCGGCATGGCGCGCTTGCGTGGCGTGCTCGATGTGGGGCGTTTCGAAGCGGCGTTGCAGGCCTTGATCATGCGTCACGAAACTTTGCGCACCACCTTCCCGAGCGTCGACGGCGTGGCCTATCAAAAGGTCTCGCCGCAGACCGGCTTGCGCATGGATTGGCAGGATTTCTCAGGCCAGAACGAAACCGAGCGCCAGCAGCGTCTGCAGCAGTTGGCTGATCATGAAGCGCACACGCCGTTCAACCTGGAAACCGGGCCGTTGCTGCGTGCCTGCCTGGTCAAGGCTGGCGAGCAGGAACACTACCTGGTGCTGACCCTGCATCACATCGTCACCGAAGGCTGGGCCATGGACATCTTTGCCCGTGAACTCAGCGCGTTGTACGAAGCCTTTATCGACGAGCGCGAATCGCCGCTGGCGCCGTTGCCGGTTCAATACCTGGATTACAGCGTGTGGCAGCGTCAGTGGCTGGAGTCCGGCGAGCGTCAGCGCCAACTCGACTACTGGACCGCGCAACTGGGCACTGAACATCCGCTGCTGGAACTGCCCGGCGACCGCCCACGCCCACCGGTGCAAAGCCACCAGGGTGAACTGTATCGCTTCGACCTCAGCGATGACCTGGCCGCCCGCGTGCGTGCCTTCAATGCCGAGCGCGGCCTGACCCTGTTCATGACCATGACCGCCACCCTGGCCGTGTTGCTCTACCGCTACAGCGGCCAGACCGACCTGCGCATCGGCGCCCCCGTCGCCAACCGTATTCGCCCGGAAAGCGAAGGGCTGATCGGCGCGTTCCTCAACACCCAGGTGCTGCGTTGCCAGCTCAATGGGCAGATGAACGTCGCTGAACTGTTTGAGCACGTGCGCCATACGGTGATCGAAGGCCAGTCCCATCAAGACCTGCCGTTCGACCACCTGGTGGAAGCCCTGCAACCACCGCGCAGTGCGGCGTACAACCCGCTGTTCCAGGTGATGTGCAACGTGCAGCGCTGGGAGTTCCAGCAAAGCCGCCAACTGGCCGGCATGACTGTCGAGTACCTGGCCAACGATGCCCGCGCGACCAAGTTCGACCTCAATCTGGAAGTCACCGACCTCGACCATCGCCTGGGTTGCTGCCTGACCTACAGCACCGACCTGTTCGACGAACCGCGTATTGCGCGTATGGCCGGACATTGGCGCAACCTGCTGGAAGCCTTGATCGCCAATCCGCAGCGGCGCCTCAGCGAGTTGCCGTTACTGACGGCCGCCGAACAGCACGCGTTGCAGGACAGCCTGGGCGCCGAAGCAGGCGAGCACCGCCTTGATCAGTGCATTCATCAACTGTTCAGCCAGCAAGCGGCAGCCCGTGGCGATGCACCGGCGCTGACCTTTGCCGGCGTTAGCCTCAGCTATCGTGAGCTCGATGCCCGCGCTAACCGCCTGGCCTGGATGCTGCGCGAGCGTGGCGTCGGCCCGCAGGTGCGCGTCGGCCTGGCGCTGCCGCGTTCCCTGGAAATGGTCATCGGCCTGCTGGCGATCCTCAAGGCCGGAGGCGCCTACGTGCCGTTGGACCCGGAATACCCGCTGGACCGCTTGCACTACATGATCGAAGACAGCGGCATCGGCCTGCTGCTCAGCGATGCGGCGATGTTTGAAGCCCTCGGCGAGTTGCCTGCAACCGTGGCGCGCTGGTGCCTGGAAGATGACGCGCCGCTGCTTGCCAACTACCCGTCCGACGCGTTGCCGTTTATCAGCCTGCCGCAACACCAGGCGTACCTTATCTACACCTCCGGCTCCACCGGCAAGCCCAAGGGCGTGGTGGTGTGCCACGGTGAAATCGCCATGCATTGCACGGCGGTGATCGCGCGTTTCGGCATGCGCGCCGACGACTGTGAACTGCACTTCTATTCGATCAACTTCGACGCCGCCACCGAGCGTTTGCTGGTGCCGCTGCTCAGCGGGGCCCAGGTGGTATTGCGTGCCCAGGGCCAGTGGGACGCGCAAGAAATCTGCGCGCTGATCCGCACCCATCGCATCACTGTCCTGGGCTTCACGCCGAGCTACGGCAGCCAGCTGGCGCAGTGGCTGGCGACCCAGCAGCAGACCTTGCCGGTGCGCATGTGCATCACTGGCGGCGAAGCGCTGACGGGTGAGCATTTGCAGCGCATCCGCGCAGCGTTCCAGCCCGAGATGTTCTTCAACGCCTACGGCCCGACCGAAACCGTAGTGATGCCGCTGGCGAGCCTCGCGCCCGAACAGTTGGAGGAGGGCGCTGCAAGCGTGCCAATCGGCAGCATCATCGGTGACCGCGTGGCCTATATTCTCGACGCCGATCTGGCGTTGGTGCCGCAAGGTGCGACCGGCGAGCTGTACGTCGGCGGCGCCGGTTTGGCCCAGGGGTATCACCAGCGCCCGGGCATGACGGCGGAGCGCTTCGTTGCGGATCCGTTTGCTACGCACGGTGGGCGGCTATACCGCACCGGCGACCTGGTGCGCCAGCGCGCTGATGGCCTGGTGGAGTACCTGGGGCGTATCGACCATCAGGTGAAGATTCGCGGTTTCCGTATTGAACTGGGCGAGATCGAAACCCGTTTGCTGGAGCACGACGGCGTGCGCGAAGCGGTGGTGCTCGCGCTGGATTCGCCAAGCGGCAAACAGTTGGTGGCGTACCTGGTCAGCGACGCAGACCACGGCGCGTTGCGCGACGCGCTCAAGGCCCACCTCAAGGCGCAGCTGCCGGACTACATGGTGCCCGCGCACTTGATCGTGCTGGACAGTATGCCGCTGACCGCCAACGGCAAACTCGACCGCCGTGCCTTGCCGCAACCCGACCCTGAGGCCAATCGCCAACAGTACGTGGCGCCCCGCAATGAGCTGCAAAGCACATTGGCGGCGATCTGGTGCGCAGTGCTGAATGTGCAGCAAGTCGGTCTGGACGATAACTTCTTTGAACTGGGCGGCGACTCGATCCTGTCGATCCAGGTGGTCAGCCGTGCGCGGCAAGCGGGCATTCACTTCAGCCCGCGCGACTTGTTCCAGCACCAGACCGTGCAAACCCTGGCCGCTGTCGCCACGCGCGCTGAGCACATCAGCGTTGAGCAAGGCGTGCTGACGGGCAGCTCGGGCCTGACGCCGATCCAGCACTGGTTCTTCGACACCGAGATCCCGCAGCGTCAGCACTGGAACCAGGCGCTGCTGCTCAAACCGCTGCAACTGCTTGACCCGCACCGCCTTGAGCAAGCGCTGCTGGCGGTACTGGAACACCACGACGCCCTGCGCCTGAGCTTCACCCGACGCGACGCGCAATGGCACGCCGAACACCTCGCCGTACCGCAGGGTGGTGTGTTGATGCAGGCGCAAGTGCGCGACATGGACGCGTGCATTGCGCTGTTCAGCGACACCCAGCGCAGCCTCGACCTGGCACACGGCCCGTTGCTGCGCGCCTTGCTCGTGGAGGGTCCCGAGGGCCAGCAGCGCCTGTTGATCGCTATCCATCACTTGGTGGTGGACGGCGTGTCATGGCGTGTATTGCTCGAAGACTTGCAAAGCGTTTACCGCCAACTGAGCGACGGCCAATCCGTCAGCCTGCCAGCCAAGACCAGTGCGCTACGTGACTGGGCCGCGCGTTTGCAGGCCTACGCCGGCAGCGAATCCCTGCGCGAAGAGCTGAGCGTCTGGCAGCACCAACTGGCCGGCCCGCAGGCCGCACTGCCGGTGGCACGCCCGCAAGGTTTGCTGCGCAACCGCGACGCCGACACCGTCAGCGTGCGCCTGGATGCCGAACACACCCGACAACTGCTGCAACAGGCCCCGAGCACCTACCGCACCCAGGTCAACGACTTGCTGCTGACCGCGTTGGCGCGAGTGTTGTGCCGCTGGAGTGGTCACGCTTCGGCGCTGATCCAGCTGGAAGGCCACGGCCGCGAAACCCTGTTCGATGAGGTCGACCTGACCCGCAGTGTCGGCTGGTTCACCAGTGCCTATCCATTGCGCCTCACCCCGCAAGCCGGGCAGGGCGATTCCATCAAGGCGATCAAGGAACAACTGCGTGCCGTGCCGCATAAAGGCTTGGGTTATGGCGTGCTGCGTTACCTGGCGGATGACCTGTGCAAGCAGACCATGGCCGCACTGCCGAGCGCGCCGATCACGTTCAACTACCTCGGCCAGTTCGACCAGAGCTTTGGCGCTGATGCACTGTTCCACCCGCTGGATGAGTCCGCGGGCCTGGCCCATGATCCGGATGCGCCGTTGCCCAACGAGTTGAGCGTCGACAGCCAGGTGTACGGCGGCGAACTGGTGCTGCGCTGGACTTTCAGCCGTGAGCGCTTTGATCAGCACACCATTCGCGAATTGGCCGATGCGTATCTGGCCGAACTGCACAGCCTGGTCGCGCATTGCCTTGAGGACACCGCCGGCGGCCTCACGCCGTCCGACTTCCCGCTGGCGCACCTGACCCAGTCACAACTCGACAGCTTGCCGGTACCGGCCAGTGCCATCGAAGACGTTTACCCGCTGACCCCGATGCAGGAGGGCCTGCTGCTGCACACCCTGCTGGAGCCGGGCACCGGCCTTTACTACATGCAAGACCGCTACCGCATCAACAGCGCGTTGGACCCGGAGCGTTTTGCCCAGGCCTGGCAAGCGGTGATCGCCCGCCACGAAGCCTTGCGCGCCTCATTCTGCTGGAACGTTGGCGAAGACATGCTGCAAGTGATCCACAAACCGGGCAGTACGCCGGTCGAGTACCTGGACTGGAGCGGCGATCCGGAAAGCGAACAGGAGCCGCGCCTGCAAGCCTTGCTCAAGCATGAGCGCGAAGCTGGTTTCGATCTGCTCAACCAGCCGCCGTTCCACCTGCGCCTGATCCGCGTCGGCGAAGCGCGTTACTGGTTCATGATGAGCAACCACCACATCCTCATCGATGCCTGGTGCCGTTCGTTGCTGATGAATGACTTCTTCGAGATCTACATGGCCCTCGGCGAAGGCCGCGACGCGCAACTGGCCACGCCACCGCGCTACCGCGACTACATCGCCTGGCTGCAACGCCAGAACCTGAATGAGGCACGCCAGTGGTGGCAGCAGAACCTGCAAGGCTTCGAACGCACCACGCCGATCCCGAGCGACCGGCCGTTCCTGCGTGAGCACGCGGGCCACAGCGGCGCCATGGTGGTGGGCGACTGCTACACCCGCCTCGACGCCCGCGACGGTGCGCAACTGCGCGAACTGGCGCAGGCGCATCAACTGACCGTCAATACCTTCGCCCAGGCTGCCTGGGCCCTGGTACTGCGCCGTTTGAGCGGGGATCGTGACGTGCTGTTTGGCGTTACTGTGGCCGGCCGCCCGGTGGAAATGCCAGAGATGCAACGCACCGTTGGCCTGTTCATCAACAGCATCGCGCTGCGGGTGAAACTGCCCGAGGATGACCAGCGTTGCAGCGTGCGCCAGTGGTTGAGCGGCCTGCTCGACAGCAATATGCAGCTGCGCGAGTACGAATACCTGCCGCTGGTGACGATCCAGGAACACAGCGAATTGCCCAAGGGCCAGCCGCTGTTCGACAGCCTGTTCGTGTTCGAAAACGCCCCGGTGGACGTCTCGGTGCTGGACCGCGCGCAAAGCCTGAATGCCACCTCGGATTCCGGCCGTACCCACACCAACTTCCCGCTGACGGCCGTGTGTTATCCGGGCGACGACCTCGGTTTGCATCTGTCCTATGACCAGCGTTACTTCGACGAAACCACCGTGCAAGGCATGCTTGGCGAGTTCAAGCGCCTGCTGCTGGCGCTGGTGCAGGGCTTCCATGGCGACATGGCTGAACTGCCGCTGATTGGCGAGCAGGAGCGCGAGTTCCTGGTGGAGGGCTGCAACCAGAGCGAACACGACTACCCGCTGGAGCGCAGCTACGTCGAGCTGTTCGAAACGCAGGTGGCCGCGCATCCGCAGCGCGTCGCCGCCAGTTGCCTTGGTCAGCAATGGACCTACGACGAGTTGAACCGGCGCAGTAACGGCCTGGGCCACGCGCTGATTGCGGCGGGCGTGGGCGCTGATCAACCGGTGGCGTTGCTGGCCGAGCGTAACCTTGATTTGCTCGGCATGATCATCGGCAGCTTCAAGGCGGGGGCCGGCTACCTGCCGCTGGACCCCGGCCTGCCGCGCCAGCGGCTGAGCCGCATTCTTGACCTGAGCCGCACACCGTTGCTGGTGTGCACCGAGGCCAGTCGCGAGCAGGCCATCGAGTTGCTCGAAGGCTTCGACTGCCAGTTGCTGGTGTGGGAGGAAATCCCTGCGCGTGGCGAAAACCCAGGTGTCTACAGCGCCCCGGACAACCTCGCCTACGTGATCTACACCTCGGGCTCCACCGGCCTGCCCAAAGGCGTGATGGTCGAACAGCGCGGCATGCTCAATAACCAGTTGAGCAAGGTGCCGTACCTGGCCTTGAGCGATGCCGATGTGATTGCGCAAACTGCGTCGCAGAGCTTCGATATTTCCGTGTGGCAATTCCTCGCTGCACCGCTGTTTGGCGCACGGGTGGATATCGTGCCGAATACGATTGCCCATGATCCCCAAGGCTTGCTCGCCCATGTGCAGGCCCAAGGCATCACCGTGCTGGAAAGCGTGCCGTCCCTGATCCAGGGCATGCTGGCCCAGGACCTTATCAGCCTGGACGGCCTGCGCTGGATGCTACCCACCGGGGAAGCCATGCCGCCGGAGCTGGCGCACCAATGGCTGCTGCGTTACCCGCAGATTGGTTTGGTGAACGCCTACGGCCCAGCGGAATGCTCGGACGATGTGGCGTTCTACCGTGTCGACCTGGCGTCTACCCGTGGCACTTACCTGCCGATTGGTACGCCCACCGACAACAACCGTTTGTACCTGTTGGACGGTGCACTGGAGTTGGTGGCCCAAGGCGCTGTGGGCGAGTTGTGCGTCGCCGGTACGGGCGTCGGTCGCGGTTACGTCGGCGACCCGCTGCGCACCGCCACGGTTTTTGTGCCCAACCCCTTCGGCGCACCGGGCGAACGCCTCTACCGCACCGGCGACCTGGCGCGGCGTCGCAGCGATGGCGTGCTGGAATACGTCGGGCGTATCGACCACCAAGTGAAGATTCGCGGCTACCGTATCGAACTGGGCGAAATCGAAGCGCGCCTGCACGAGCAACCGCAAGTGCGCGACGCGGCGGTCGGCGTGCAGGAGAGCGTCAACGGCAAGCATCTGGTTGGCTACCTCGTTGCCGCAGACGAAGCGCTCAACCCAAGCGAACGCCTCGACCGCATCAAGCAACGCCTGCGCGCCGAGTTGCCGGAATACATGGTGCCGCTGCACTGGCTGTGGCTCGACCGCCTGCCGCACAACGCCAACGGCAAACTTGACCGCAACGCCCTGCCGGCCCTGGAGATCGGCCAGTTGCACAGCCAGGACTACCTGGCGCCACGCAACGAACTGGAAACCACCTTGGCCGCGATCTGGGCCGAGGTGCTGAAAGTCGAACGGGTCGGGGTGCAGGACAACTTCTTCGAACTGGGCGGGCATTCGTTGCTGGCGACGCAGATTGCCTCGCGGGTGCAGAAAACCTTGCAGCGGGATGTACCGCTAAGGGCGATGTTCGAGTGCAGCACGGTGGCGGAGTTGGCTGGATATATCGAAGGGCTGGCGGGGAATGAGATCAGTGCGCAGAAGGTGGAGCGGTTGAGTGATTTGATGGCGGAGTTGGAGGGGTTGTGAGGGGGCCGTTTGTCAGAACTGTTAATTCTGACAGTAGGCGAGCGGATGCCAACAGCGCTCACTTAAGGGAGACCCTTGGCTTCAGATCGAGCCAAGGGAACAGCCCCTGGAACAAGGAGTTCTTACCATGGCTAAGAAAGTCCCGGCGTCGAACGCACCCTCTAACGTTATCAGAGCGCCAACACCCAAGCGGCCAAAACCCAAAGCTCTTGAAGTAGACAGTCCGTTAGTTTCCAGTGAGCAGAACGGAACGGTTGCGACCTCTCGCATGGTGGGTTCATACCTGACATTTGATTCACGAATGGACAAGGATGAACCCATTATCGCCAGCTTCCGCACCAAGGAAACACCTGGGCTGGCGTTCGAGGATATTGTGTATTCAGGCGGTGAGTCTGGCGCCGACGAAACTGAAATTCCACTGCGTTACATGACGGCGGCAATGGGGAAAACGCTCGTCATTTCGTATACCGGGAAAGTGCAAGGGCAGGTAGCCGCTTCTTTGAACAAAGAAGTCTTGATCGAGTTTTACCAAGCCAACGAAAGTAAAAAGTACGCACCTTATTTTCTTCACGAAAAAATCTATCAAAACTCACCTGTCATTGACATGCACGATTTCAAAGGGGACGGCATCGTCAAGACGGAGATTCCTTATCTTGCCCAAGTAAATGATAGATTTTACTGCACCCTTGTGACTCAGCAATTCAGTGGAGAGCCCGTTTTCTATACAGTGGCTGATGGATATGCGTTAACAGCTGAGGATATAGCTTCGGGCGAACTCACTCACGCTGTTAGACGTACTTGGCTGGCGCGACAAATACCGCTCTATGAGTCAATGACCCTGCAATGCGCCTACATCACGAGTGGCGAAACGGCCCAGCCTCCAGCTGACGTGACTAATCCTGATGAAGAGACGCGTCTTCCGAGAAATGCCCTTCAAATCCAACATCGCCGCACGGCTGCTTTCATCGGGGATCAAGGCCTTGATCTTCAGCCTGCGCATCTGCGGCAGTCCGCATTTTTCAACGATGACTGGTGCCTTAACCCGGAACTCACCAAGCAGGGAGGGAACGTGGACACTCCCGGCTTGGACACCTATGCAGACGACCAAATCTGTTTTTATGTGAGCGGGCTGGGTTATGCGAGTAAGCCACTTGGATGCGTGACAATTGCAAACGACGGGGACTTGGCAACCATCGAGCTATCGCCCTGTGTCATTGCCTGTTTTTTTAACAAGGCGATGACCCTGACCTACACCGTGCAATTCCCCAACAGCAATGGATCACAACAATCACCTGAGCGAGTGATTAATGTGTCGCTGCCCGACTTTCCTCACGCTGAGGTCGAACAGGCAACGGGCGACGTCGTGGATCTCAATACATTCCCAATGGACGCGATTGGTTTTACGCCTGTCTGGGCCTATGCCGAGTGTGCGAAATGTTGTTGGATGTGGATTACGGGTGAGCGTGAAGACGGCACTGCTTTGCGTTTTGATATTTTGATGGATGCGCCTGTTACAGACGCTTGGAAGGCTAAGGGCGTTGATGCCCCCATCCTCAGGGCTGAGCTGCAAAATCTGGCGGATTGCAGCGAATTCGACCTGCACTTTGCGGCGAGTTTTTGTGATAAGTGTGATGTGGCAAGCGCGCACGCATTCCCTGTTCAAACCTTCAAAATCGAGCAGGAGCCCTTGGTGCTGATCGAACCCTCCGTGAGGGAAGCGGTGCTTGACCAATTGACCGCTTACAACGGGCGCAATGGCGTACAGGTTGAAGTAAATTATGTCGGCAATAACCCCAAGCACACCATCAGCGTCTGCTGGAAAAAGCCTGATGGTACTTGCTGGCCGTTGGCACCCCAATCCGGCAGTGTTTCGGGGCCGGTCATCTTTCCTCTGCCACCGGAAGCCGTGATCGAGAGCATGGGTAAAGTAGTGGAGATCACTTCCATCGTCACCACCGCCTGCAAGGTGCAGACCTCACCGCCTTTGAACTTAAACATCAGTTTGCCTGTGCGACTGGAAACGCCAAACGTGCTGGAGGCGACGCCGCCCAGGACTCAGAATGCCGTTCTGGACCTGAGAACATTTATTGGGAATGCCAGTGCTCTCGAAGATCCGATGTGGTTCTTGCGGGCAGGGCAGAAGTGCTGGCTGCAGGCAGCCGGGACGGATAAAAACGGCAATCCTTACTCGTTCAATGTGTACGCGGCCAGAGCGATTAAGGTGGCAGAGGAAACAGCAGGGGTGGCGAGTCCTGTATTGCGATCCGAGTTGGACAAGTTGAAGGACAAAACCAACCTGACCCTCACCTTCAAAGTCACGCCGGACGGCAGTTCAATTGAGAGCAATGCGGTGGTATGCCCATCGCGGGTACTGGAGTTAATAGCACCACCCGAGATTCGTTATGAAAACTTCACTGGAGTGGCCGACAGACTTATCTTGGCGGGGCAGAGCATTACTACTCCGACGATGGAGATCAACTTCATTTCAGGCCCTGGTCCAGCGGGTATCGCAACGTACTTCGCTACCCCGGGGCTGTTGGAGGGGCCAGCAATCGTATTGTGCAACGGCGCCGACCAAGCGCCATCTCTGCAACTCCTACGCCTGGATTTAGCTTTCGAATGCAGGAGAGTGATGTTCGCTTACACATGGAGTCACCTTCCAACGCAACTCACCTTCTACAGTGCGTCGGGTGTCTACTTGGGGGTGGTGAACCTGAATGGAGCCAATCAGGGGGCTCCGCTCCAGGGCTGGGTGGACTTTAGCGCACCCGGGAGCTCAAAAATCGGGCGTATAGAGATACGCAGTGGGGACTACATGTTTTTTGACTTCTTTACATTCTGGTTGTAGCGACATACGAAAACGCCCATGCAAGTTGCATGGGCGTTTTTTTAAAAGTTGACCGGTTCGGATGCGCTTACTTCGGCCCCATGATCTTCGCCAGTTTATCTGGCGAAGGCGCCCCTTGCTGCTGCTGCAACCCCCCTTGTCATCCAGATAGAAAATCGCCGGCGTCGCCGATAACTCCAGCTCCTCCATCAACTTCATATTGGCATCAAGCTTGGCCTCGATATTGGCGGGGATCTTGTCCAGTGCCTGCAACTTGCTGCCTTTGCCGGCGCCTTCATGTTCTTCCAAGGCTTTTTGCGGGTCTTTGGCGGCGAACAGCGCGGCGGATTTGCCTGGGCTGTCTTCGCGGATAATGCCGACCATGATGTGGCGCAACTGCACTTTGCCGGCTTTTACCCACGGGCGTGCCTGTTCCCAGAACATATTGCAGTACGGGCAGTTGGGGTCGCTGAACAGGTAGACCGTGCGTGGCGCGTTGACGTCGCCGTCCTGGATCCAACTGCTTTTTTCCATCTTGGCCCAGACTTCCTTGGCCATCGGTGCGTACACCAGTTTTTCCAGGGGCGCGGTGCTCAGGTCATTGCCTTGGGCGTCGTACAGGTTGCCGGCGATCACACTTTTGCCGTCAGCGGTCAGGTACAACGCCATGCCACGGTTCTGGTACTGCGCGGCGTAGCCGGTGAGGCCGCTGGGGGCGTCGAATTTGCCGAGGATCTTGGCGCCCTTGGCCTCGATCTGTTTGATCGGCGCCGGCCAGTCTTCGGCCTGTGCCAGGGCGGCGGCGAGCGTCAGCGGCAGCAGGGTCAGCAGGTGGCGGAGGCGTGGCATGTTGGTTTCCTTGTGGCAGCGGGAGCGAAGTCGAAGGGTTCCATGGCGCGGGCCAGGCTGGCTTGGGACAGTTCACCCAAGTGGCTGTTGATCAGGCGTCCGTCGGCTTGGTAGAACAAGGTGGTGGGCAAGGCCATCGAGCCCACGGCTTGGCCGAGGCGGCCGCTGGCGTCGAACAGCACGTTGTCGAGGGTCAGGCCCTGTGTCGCGAGGTAGGTGCTGACGCTTTGCATGCTTTCGGCCTGGTTGACGAACAGGAAGGTCACGTCGGGACGGTGGTGTTGGGCGCGTTCCAATACCGGCATTTCGCGACGGCATGGCGGGCACCAGGTGGCCCACAAGTTGATCACCAGCGGGCCGCCCTTGTAGTCGGCCAGTTGCACCACGTCGCCGTTGGCATTGCGCAGGGTGATGTCCGGGAGTTGCGAGCCTTTGTCGTAGAGGTTCAGGGATAAACTGGTCACGCCCCAGAACACCAGGCCGGTGATCACGCCAGCACTCAATGGCTTGCGCAGGGCCGGGCGCCGCCAGCCGTAGGCCAGGGCGCCGAGTACCAGAGCGATCACGCCGGGCCAGGCGAGGAAACCGCCGTCGCGCAGGTCGACCATCTGCAACGGGTCGTGGCGGTAATCACTCCAGTACATCAGTACAAAGGTGACGCGAGCTACCAGCATCGCCAGCAGGAACAGGCTGAACAGCACCGATTCCGGGTTTTCACCGCCACGCTTGGCCACGCGCCAGCCCACCAGGGTGGCGAGAATCAGCGCGCTGATCAGCAGCAAGTGATTCAGGGCGATGGCGAAGGTGCCGATGGTCAGGGTCAGCATCAAAGGGCGTCCCGGGTGTGCGTCCAGCGTTGCAGGAAGGTGGCGGCATCGACTTCGCCGGTGATGCGTTGCGCGCGGCGTTCTTCACCGTCCGGACCGATCCACACGAAGCTCGGTGGGCCAGGTATTTTGTAGCGGCCGAGCAGCGCGCGGCTGGCGGCGTTGTCGGCGGTAACGTCGAGGCGCAATAGGCGCACGTCTTTCAGGGCGTCCATGACGTCGGGTTTGCCGAAGACCTGTTTTTCCATGATTTTGCACGACACGCACCAGTCGGCGTAGTAGTCCACCAGCACCCATTGGCCCTGTGCCTTGGCGCTGTCGAGTTGGCTTTGCAGCACGGCGGGTTCTTTGATGGTCATGAACGCGTCGTGGGCGGTCGGTGCAGCGACGGTCTGCGAGCCGCCGTAGACTTTCAGCGGTTGCCACAGGTCATCGCTGCCGCCGGCTGCACCGACGATCAGCACGGCGCCCCACAGGCCCAGCACCAGGGAACCGGCACCAAACACCTTGGCCGCGAGGCCGTATTCGCGGGCCAGCGTCCAGCCGCAGTAAGCCATCACCAGCGCGAGTGCGCCCCACAGGCCGATCCACAGGCTTTCGCCAACCACTGGGCGCAGCATCAGCACGGCGGTGCCGAGGAACAGGAACCCGAAGACCCCCTTGAGCACGTTCATCCAGGTGCCCGGCTTGGGCAGGAAGCGATTACCCACGGTGACCAGCAACAACAGTGGGATGCCGATGCCGATGCCCATGGCGAACAGGATCAGGCCGCCGTGCAACGCATTGCCGCTCTGGGCGATGTAGAGCAGGGCGCCAGCCAGCGGCGCGGTCATGCATGGGCCCACCAGCAGGCCGGACAGTGCGCCGAGCACCCCGGCGCCGACCAGGCTGCCACCGCTTTGCTGGCGGCTGACGTTGTCCAGGCGGTCGCGCAGGAAGGCGGGCAGTTGCAGTTCAAAGAAGCCGAACATCGGCAGGGCAAGGATGACGAACAAGGCGGCGAAGCTGCCGAGGATCCACGGGGTTTGCAGCAGCGCGGCTAGATTGCTGCCGAGCAGCGCGGCCAGTACGCCCAGTGCGGCATACACCAGCGCCATGCACACCACATAGCTGCTGGCCAAGGCAAAACCGCGACGCGGGCTGGCGCCACTGCCGACGACCAGACCGGCGAGGATCGGTAGCATCGGCAGCGAACAGGGGGCAAATGCCAGCAACAGGCCTAGGCCGAAGAACAGCAACAGGCTCCAACCCAGGCTGCGTTGTTGCAGGCCACTGGCCAGGCTTTGGTCCTGAGCTTCAGCAGTCGCTGCGACGGGCGGGTTGCCGCCAAGGTCCACGGTGATCGACTGCGGCGGATAGCACAGGCCCGCATCGGCACAGCCCTGCCAGCCGAGCTTGATCTGGCCGGTTGCGCCGGCCGGGATCTTCACTTCAAGGCCTTGGCGATACACCTCTTGGTCACCGAAGAATTCATCGCTATGGGCCTCGCCTTGCGGCAGCGCGGGCTTTTCAGTCAGGCCATCGAACTTCATGCGCTGCTTGTACAGGTAATAACCGTCGGCAATCTGCCAATACAGCTGGGTCTCGCCACTTTCAAGACGTTCGGAGGTAAAGGTGAAGGCTTTGCCCACCGGAAGGAAATCGGGTTTGGTCTCAAACGGGTTGCCTGGCGCGGCCTGGGCAAACCCTGCGAACAACACCAGCAGAAAGGTAAACAGATGCCGCATGGTCAAGCCTTAGTTCGATGCAAGTAGGCACACAATGTGTGGCGTTGATTAACCGATGATTAACCGGGGCTATTCTAGAGGGAGTGTGGATCATTTAGCGGCATAATCTGCGCTTAATCCGCTGGACTTCTAATCCCCCCATCTTTCATGAAGGGTTCACCATGCACGTACTGGTCTGTGAAGACGACGAACTGATCGCCAGCGGCATCGTGGCCGGCCTGACCGCCCAGGGTTTTACCGTCGAGCGCGTGGCCTCGGCTGGCGCGGCGCGCGCCATGCTCAAGGCGGCGACATTCGACATCATGGTGCTCGACCTCGGCCTGCCGGACGAAGATGGCCTCAAGCTGCTGCAACAACTACGCAGCCAGGGCCTGGAAATCCCGGTACTGATCCTGACCGCACGGGACTCGGTGACCAACCGCGTCGACGGCCTCCAAGCCGGCGCCGACGACTACCTGCTCAAGCCCTTCGACCTGCGCGAACTTGCCGCGCGCCTGCAGACTCTGCTGCGGCGGATGGCGGGGCGCAGCGTCAACCTGATTGAGCACGGTCGCCTGGCCTACGATCCGAGCAGCCGCGAAACTTTCCTGGGCGGCCAGCCAGTGGACCTGTCACGCCGTGAACAGGCGCTGCTGCAAGCCCTGCTGCATAACAAAGGCCGTGTGCTTTCCAGCGAGCAACTCAAGGACAGCGTCTACGGCTTCAGCGATGAGCTGGAAAGCAACGCGCTCAACGTGCACATCCACCACCTGCGGCGAAAATTGGGCAATGGCATTGTCGAGACCGTGCGCGGCCTCGGCTATCGCCTGGGCTCGGCTGACGGGGGCGAGGACGCGTCGTGAAAAGCCTGCGCCTGCGACTGACGTTCAAGCTGGGCGCCGCTTTTGTGCTGATCTGGGCCCTGGCGGCGGCCTGGATGCTCAGTGATCTGCGCAACCAGATGATGTTCTCCCTCGACCAACGCCTGGTGGCGTCGGCGCGCATGGTGGCGGGGCTGACCGAGCAGATGCCGGGCCTCGCCAGTGTGGGTGGCGACGCGCATTTCCATGGGGCGCAATTGAATGTTCCGGGGGGCATGGCGTGCCAGGTCAGCTCCTTGCGCGGTGAAGTACTGGCGCGTAGCCACGCCACGCCGGATGAAGGGCTGGAATCGCGCCAGAGTGGTTTTCGTGACCAACTGATCGATGGCGTCAACTGGCGCAGTTTTACCCTGTCCCGTGGCGACCTGTTGATCACCACCGCCGACCGCCAAGTGGAACGTGAGGCGCTGAACCTGTCGATCCTGCTGGCCGCTTCGGTGCCAGTGGGTGTGGCGATGCTCGGCTGCCTGTGCTTGTTGTGGCTGGGCATCGGCCAGAGCCTGCTGCCGCTCAACCGCATGCGTGACGCCTTGATGCGGCGCAGCGCCGACTCTCTCGAGCCGCTGCAGATCCACCCATTGCCCAGCGAACTCAAACCGCTGCTCGACACGCAGAATCAACTGTTGCAGCGTATCGCCAAGACCATCGAGCGCGAACGCCGCCTCACTGGTGACGCCGCCCACGAACTGCGCAGCCCATTGACGGCGATCAAGACCCACCTGCAAGTGGCGCGCATGACCGACGGCGCGGCCCGCGATCAGTCCCTGGCCCATGCCGAGGCGGGCGCCGACCGTTTGCATCGCACCCTGGAGCAGTTGCTGTTGCTGGCGCGCGTGGAAGGCAGCCTGTCATTCGACGATGGGCTGCAGTCCAGCGCCGAAGAAGTGGCACGCCTGGCGATCCAGGATGCGAATGCCGGCGACAATTCGCGCATTGACCTGATCCTGCCGGACAACCTTTGCGCCACCCCGGTGGAAATGCCCGTGGGCCTGGCAGTCGCAGCCCTGCGCAATCTGCTGGACAACGCCTTGCGTCACACGCCGGCGGATACGCGGGTGGAACTCAGTGTATTCACCGACCCCGACACCGACAACGTGGTGTTCCGCGTGCGTGACCACGGCACGCAGATTTGCGCCGATGACCTGCAATACCTGACCCAACGCTTCTGGCGCAATGGCAGCAGCGAAGGCTGCGGCTTGGGGCTGGCGATCGTGCAAGCCATTGTGCAGCGGTGTTCCTGTTCCTTGAAATTCGACAGCCAACCGGATGGCCTGCGCGTCGACCTGGGCATGCCGCTGCGGCGCTGACCACTTTTCTTTCACGTGCCAAATAGTTACCGCCCTCCTGACGCTCAAGTCTTCAGGATGGCGGTAATTTTTTTGCGCTTGAACGGGCTGAACGACTCAGCCTTTATTGAAAAGGACGGTTCTTATGTTGGTCATCGATACCAGTTTTCCTGCTACGGGCTTTAACGAACGCAACGGCGAGCCTGTGGGGCAGGTCATCCTGCATTACACCGCGGCGCCTTTTGGCTCCTCCCTGCGCACCCTCACCCAGGATGGGGTGAGTGCGCACTATCTGCTGCCCGACCCAAACGATCCCAGCTACCGCGCGGCTGGCTATGAAGAGTTGCGTGTCTTGCGCTTGGTGGAGGAAGACAAGCGCGCCTGGCATGCCGGGGCCAGCCATTGGGCAGGGCGCGACAACCTCAATAGCCGCTCGATTGGCATCGAGATCGTCAACCTGGCGCGCGATGACGGCGGCGTGTTCACGTTCCCTGAGTACGGTGAGGAACAAATTGAGATGTTGATTGCGTTAGTGCGCGACATTCTCGGGCGTTACCCACAGGTTGGGCCCACGGACATCCTCGGGCATTCGGACGTGGCGTACGCGCGCAAGAGTGACCCAGGGCCCCGGCTGCCGTGGCAGCGCCTGCATGAAGCGGGGCTGGGGGCCTGGTTTGATGAAGCGACGCGGGCGATGTATCAGCGCCGCTTTTGTGCCGGATTGCCACGGGAAGCCGAGGTGGAGCGGGCATTTCAGCGATTCGGGTACGCACCTGCGAAAAACCGGCAGGGGTTTCAACAGCGGACGCGGGCGTTTCAGATGCACTTCAGGGCGCGGGATTGTTGTGGGTTTCTGGATGGCGAGACCTGCGCGATTTTGTATGCGCTGAATGAAAAATACCGCGGGCTCTGATTCCGAGCGCGCTCCCATATTTGGTTTTTCATACATCAGTTAACGATCGCCGGCCCTAAATCCCGTCGGCGCTGGTGCGTTTCCAGAACAGTAAATCCGTTCGCACGCTCCCTCGGGGCCAGACGCCAGCGGATCGGCAGTTTGGTCACCACCATCAGCGTATTGAGGGATCGAGAAATGTCAGTCGCTACCAGCCGTATCGAAGACGCCCAGGTACATGAAACGCTCTACCAGTTCGACGAAACCCCGCTGCTCGCCCGCCAGCGTCAGCAGGAGTCCAACGCCCGCAGCTACCCACGGCGCATTCCCCTGGCGCTCAAACGCGCCAAGGGCATTTACGTGGAAGACGTGGAAGGCCGCAGTTTCATCGATTGCCTGGCGGGCGCAGGGACCCTGGCGCTGGGGCACAACCACCCGGTGGTGATCGAAGCTATCCAGCGAGTGCTGGCCGATGAGCTGCCGCTGCACACACTGGACCTGACGACGCCGGTCAAAGACCAGTTCGTGCAGGACTTGTTCGGCCTGTTGCCGCCAGCGCTGGCGCGGGAAGCGAAGATCCAGTTCTGTGGCCCTACCGGCACCGATGCCGTGGAAGCCGCGTTGAAACTGGTGCGCACCGCCACCGGTCGCAGCACTGTGTTGTCCTTCCAGGGCGGTTACCACGGCATGAGCCAGGGCGCCTTGAGCCTGATGGGCAGCCTGGGGCCGAAGAAACCTTTGGGCGCCTTGCTGGGCAACGGCGTGCAATTTCTACCGTACCCCTACGACTACCGTTGCCCGTTCGGCCTGGGTGGCGCGGAAGGCGTGCGGGTCAACCTGCATTACCTGGAAAACCTGCTGAATGACCCAGAGGCTGGTGTGTTGCTGCCAGCGGCGGTGATTGTCGAGGTGGTGCAAGGCGAGGGCGGGGTGATTCCGGCTGATCTGGACTGGCTGCGCGGCCTGCGTCGCATCACCGAGCAAGCGGGTGTGGCGTTGATCGTGGATGAAATCCAGAGCGGTTTCGGTCGCACCGGCAAGATGTTCGCCTTCGAGCACGCCGGCATCATCCCGGATGTGGTGGTGATGTCCAAGGCCATCGGCGGCAGCCTGCCGCTGGCGGTGGTGGTCTATCGCGACTGGCTCGACACCTGGCTGCCGGGCGCGCATGCCGGTACGTTCCGGGGCAATCAGCTGGCGATGGCGGCGGGATCGGCGGTGATGCGCTACCTCAAGGACCACGACGTGGCCAGCCACGCAGCGGCTATGGGCGAGCGCCTGGGCGAACACCTGCGCATCCTGCAGCGCGACTTCCCGCACCTGGGGGATATTCGCGGTCGCGGGCTGATGCTCGGCGTGGAACTGGTTGAGCCGAATGGCGCACTGGATATCCAAGGCCATCCACCCGTGCATCGCCAACTGGCGCCGCTGGTGCAGCGCGAATGCCTCAAGCGCGGGCTGATCCTGGAACTGGGCGGTCGACACGGCAGCGTCGTGCGTTTCCTGCCGCCGCTGGTGATCACTGCCGCGGAAGTTGATCGGGTGGCGGATATCTTCGGTCGCGCGTTGGCGGCGGCGGTCGCCAGCCTCTAATTTTTTTGCAACTTGATACGTTTCTATAGATATCAGTGCTGCGCGCAGTGCGCAGCCAGCCTTTTAGCGATGGAGAACAGCAATGACCTCAGTATTTGACCGCGACGACATCCTGTTTCAGGTAGTGGTCAACCATGAAGAACAGTACTCCATCTGGCCCGACTACAAAGCCGTGCCGGAAGGCTGGCGGACGGTAGGTAAGAGCGGCATGAAGAAAGAGTGCCTGGCCTACATCGAAGAAGTCTGGACCGACATGCGCCCGCTGAGCCTGCGTCAGAAAATGGAGGGTGCCACGCTGACCAACTGATACACCGTGACCCAATGTGGGAGCGAGCGTGCTCGCGAATGCGCAGTGTCAGTCAACTATAGTGTGACTGTTCCAGCGCATTCGCGAGCACGCCCGGCCCCACAAAAAAGCCCTAGAGTGCCTGGTTGGCGTACAAGTAATCCGTCGCCAACGACGCCAACGTCCTCACCCCCACCACCAACGCCGACTCATCCACAAAGAACCCCGGATTGTGGTTCGGCGCAGCCTTGCTCATGTCCTGATCCCGCGGCGTCACCCCCAGGAACACAAACAGCCCCGGCGCCTCCTTGGCATAAAACGAGAAGTCTTCCGCGCCGCCCACCAAAGGCCCCAGCACCACGTCATCCTGGGCCGCCCAGCGCAGGCTTGGCAGCATTTTCTCGGTCAGTGCCGGGTTGTTGAGGGTGGGGTCGTACTTCTCGATGATGGTGACCTCGGCCTTGGCACCGCCGCTTTCGGCGATTTTTTCCACGGTCTGGCGCACGTCCGCGTGCAGCTTCTGACGGATGCCGTAGTCGTAGGAGCGAATGGTCCCGGTCATGTCTACCGACTCAGGAATGATGTTATAGCGCGTGCCGCCATTGATGGTGCCAATGCTCACCACCGACGGAAACGACGAGATGTCGGTGCGGCGGCTGACCACGGTTTGCAGGCCGACAATGGTCTGCGCACCCACGGTAATCGGGTCGATGCCATCCCAAGGGCGACCCGCGTGGGTTTGCTTGCCGAGGATTTTGATGCGCAAGTCATCGGAGCTTGCCAGGGTCGGTCCCGGGCGGTACGTAATCCGGCCGGCGGGCACGCCTGCCCACACATGCAGGCCAAACACCGCGTCCGGCTTGGGCGCCTTCATCACGCCTTCCTGCACCATCATTTTGGCGCCCCAGGTGTTTTTGCCGTCGGGGATGAAATCACTCGGGCCTTCCTCGGCCGGTTGGAAGTAGAACACCACAGTGCCGGGAAGGCGCTCGCGCATGCCGGTCAGGATCTTCGCAGTGCTCAGCAGAATGGCGACGTGGGCGTCGTGGCCGCAGGCGTGCATCACGTCGACTTCCTTGCCCAGGTAGGTGCCCTTGGCTTTCGAGGCGAAGGGCAGGTCGGCGACCTCCTTGACGGGCAGCGCGTCCATGTCGGCGCGCAGGGCGACGGTCGGGCCGGGCAGGGCACCTTTGAGCACGGCAACAACGCCGGTGCGTGCTACGCCGGTTTTCACCTCGAGGCCGAGGTCGCGCAGCTGCTTGGCGACCCGCTCGGCCGTGCGGGTTTCGGTATTGCCCAATTCAGGGTGGGCGTGAATGTCGCGGCGGGTTTCCAGCAGCGCCGGCTCAAGGATTTTTGCCTGCGCGGCGATTTCCTCCCGGGCCCTGTCCTGGCCGCTGCTGGCGGCAATCACCGCACTGCTGGCGACCCCGCAAAGCATGCCGAAGACCCACGGGTGTGTCAGACCGGTTAAACGCATAAGGACCTCTCCTGAGTTTATTGTTGTAGCGCTTTCTCCTTCACAGTGCCGGCGGTGACCACCTGCACACTCAAGCGCGGCGTCGCCAGGTCCAGCCCGGCTTCATCCAGATGACGCTTGAGCGACAGGTTGAACGCCCGCGACACTTCCCACTGCTTGATCGGCGCCGTCTTGAAGCGCGCACGTAGAATCGCACTGCCCGACTCGAAGCTCTCCACGCCCTGAATCTCCAGCGGCGACCAGATGTTGCGGCGCTGCAGTGGGTCGTTGCGCATTTTCTGGCCGACATCGCGCATCAGCTTGATCGCGTCGTCGACTTCCATGTTGTAGGGGATCGCCACGCGGAAGATCGCGTAGCCGAACTCCCGCGAGTAGTTCTTGATGCTCTTGATCTCGCTGAACGGGATGGTGTGCACAATGCCGTCGATATCGCGCAGGCGCACGGTGCGGATGGTCAGGCCTTCCACCGTACCGAGGTGGCCACCGACATCTACATAGTCATCGATGGCCAGGGAGTCTTCGATGATGATGAACAGGCCGGTGATCAAGTCTGCCACCAGCGATTGTGCACCAAAGCCAATGGCCAGGCCGATCACACCGGCACCGGCCAGCAACGGCGTGACGTTCATGCCCATGTTCGCCAGGGCAACAATGGCAGCGATGATAAAGATGGTCACAAACAGCACGTTGCGGATCAACGGCATCATCGTCTGCGCGCGGGCATTGGCCAGGCCTTTGCGCGAGCGGGTGAGCGCGTGGTGGATCGCGGTGTCGCTGAGGATCCAGATCAGCCAGGCAAACAGCAGCGTGCCGCTGAGGCCGAACAGCTTGACGCTGATTTCATGCCCGTCGCCTTCGGTAAAGCGAATCAGCGACAGGCCCCAGACCCGCAGGCCCAGTTCGATAAACACCAGCCAGACCACCAGGTGGGCCAGGGTATAGACGAAGCTCTTCAGCCGCTCGGAGTACAACGCATGGCGTTTGTGCCCGCGTTGCGGCTTAAGCGCATGGCGGCGAACAAGGCCATTGATCACCATGCACAACACCAACAAAACGGTGCACAGCAGCGACTGGCGCAATGCCGTGCTGGTATCGCCGGCAGAGACGAAGGTGGCGAACAGCGAGATCCCCACCAGCAGCAAGGCCGGGATGTACCAGAAGGTGCCGACGATCTCGATGGTGTCGCTGAGCGCGCGGCGGGTCAGCCGGCGCGAGAGGGGTTGGTTACGGATCAAGTGCGCGATCGGCCGGCGGAAACGCAGGATAAAGACACCCGTGGACAGTGCCGCCATCACGTTGGCGATGGTCGCCGCCGTGTGTGCCAGGTGCTGGCCGAGCGCTGTGACCAGCCTGGGGTCATTCAAGGCTTCGCCAAAGGCGGCGAAACTGCCGATTAACCACAGCGGTCGGAAAGCCTGGTGGCGCAGGATATACAGCGCGCGGTGACGGTGCGGGCCGTCCAGTACAGAGAAGGCAATCACGCAGATCGCCGAGAAACAGGTGCCTACCACCAGCGCATAGGCCAGCACCATCGCCAAGGATTTACCCAGTGACGAAGGCAGTGCGTAGCTCAGGTAAACCGTGATGATCAAGGCGATCAGCCATGGCCCCAATTTGCGTAGGGCGAATCGCACCATGTCCCAGGTACGCGGGTGTTGCGGCAGCTCTTCGGGCAGGCCGAAGCGCTCGCGTACGCGGTGGCTGAGCCAGATCAGCGCAGCGGCGAGCAGGCTCCACACGGCCAGGATCACGGCGAACCCGAAAATGATCGGCAGCCATTCATTGGCCGGCATGATCAGCGCACCGAGTTCATCCTTGGCCTGGTCGACTTCGTTGGACCAACGCCCCAGTGGGCTGTCGGCGCCGTAGAACTGTGTTTCCAGGTTTGTCAGGGTGCCGCCGATCAAACCCAGCACGCCTTGCTCGGCTGCGGGTTGGGCTTTTTGCGTAGCGGCGCGCAGCTTCTTCAGGTCGCTGAGCAGTTGGGTGCGCTGCTGGTCGTTTTCGAGTGTTTTGATCACCTCGTCCAACGACTGGCCCAGGGGGACTTCGGCCTGGGGTTGGGCTTTGTTGGTGCTGCCCAGCAGGCCGGGCAAGCCCACGGCGTGGGCAGGTGTGAGCGGCAGCAGCGTGAGCAGGGCGATCAGGCAAAAGCAGGGCAGGGCAAACAGACGGGAAAGCACGAGCGGTCAACCTTGAAAACGACGAGTAAACCCGAGTGTACGAGGCCGCTATGCCAGATGCGAGTGCATTTGTCATTCGGCCAGTTTGGCGAGGATCTTGTACACCACGGTGCCCAGGATCAGCAGCATGCCGACCCACATACCAAACACGCCGAGGGGTTTTTCGCGAAAATTGAAGCCCACGGCCAGCATCATCATGCCGATCAGAATCGGGATAAGCATGGCGTGGAAAGAGGACATGGAGATCATGGTGCGACGGCCTTGTCGGAGTGGAAATACTGACAAGTCTAGGTCGGATTATGGGAAGTTGGGTTGATGCGTGTCAGATAGCGTTGGGAGTGTTTGAAGTCGCCATCGTAGGTAAGCCAGTTCCCACACTTGATTTGCGAATACCTTCAAGTGTGGGCTGGCTTGCCTGCGATGAGCACGCCTCGGTATCAGGGCAAATCACGACTCGCGTAAAACGCACCCAATACCTTCACCAAATGCGCCAGGTCATGGCTGCCGCACAGCTCACGAATTGAATGCATGGCAAACGTCGGCAGGCCGATGTCCACGGTGCGCACGCCCAGGTGGCTGGCGGTGATCGGGCCGATGGTGGAGCCGCAACCCATGTCGCTGCGCACCACAAAGCTCTGCACCGGCACTTCCTGTGCCATGCACAGGTGACGGAAGAACCCCGCGGTTTCGCTGTTGGTGGCGTAGCGCTGGTTGCTGTTGACCTTGATCACTGGGCCCGCGTTGAGCTTGGGGCCGTGATTGGCGTCGTGCTTCTCGGCGTAGTTTGGGTGCACGCCGTGGGCGTTGTCCGCAGACACCAACAGAGATTTCTGAATGGTGCGTACGAATTCATCACCTTCTGGCAGCAGGCGACGCAGGGTCTGTTCCAGCATCGGGCCATCCGCGCCGCAGGCCGAGCAGGAGCCGACTTCTTCGTGGTCGTTGCACACCAGCACGCAGGTTTCATCGGTCTCGCTGGTGAGCAAGGCTTGCAGGCCGGCGTAGCACGACAGCAGGTTGTCGAGGCGCGCGCCGGCGATGAAGTCACCGTTCAGGCCAATCACGGCGGCACTTTGGGTGTCGTAGAAGCTCAACTCGTAATCCAGCACTACGTCGGCGTTCAGCCCGTGTTCCCGTGCCAGTTGCTCAGTGAGCACGGCACGGAAGTCCACGCGCTCGTCACCGGCAAATTGCGCGAGGATCGGCGGCAGCTCGGTCTGGGCATTGATCGCCCAACCTTGGTTGGCTTCACGGTTCAGGTGAATGGCCAGGTTGGGGATGATGGCGATGGGCAGCTTGAAGTCGATCAACTGGCTTTCGACCTTGCCGTCGCGGCGGAAGGTCACGCGGCCAGCCAGGGACAGATCACGGTCGAACCACGGCGCCAGCAGTGCACCACCATAGACTTCCACACCCAACTGCCAGAAACCCTGGCGTTGCAGCTCCGGCTGTGGCTTGACGCGCAGGCACGGGCTGTCGGTGTGGGCGCCGACCAGGCGAATACCGCCCTGTAGCGGCGAATGGCGGCCAAGCTTGAAGGCAATGATCGAGGAATCGTTGCGGGTCACGTAATAGCGCCCGTTAGCTTCGGTGGTCCAGGTCTCGCGCTCGTCGAGACGCTGGAAACCGGCCGCTTCCAGGCGCTGGGCCAGGGCGGCAGTGGCATGAAAAGGAGTAGGGGAGGCCTTGAGGAAGTCGATCAGGCCTTGATTCAACGCTTCGCGCATAAGTAGCTCCAGACAGCAGTGCGCGGAGTTTACCGTATTGGTTTAACTCGGTGGCGAGAACTGATGCAGATCTGAATGTGAGAGCGGGCTTGCTCGCGAAGACGTCGGCCCAGCAAATATTGAGGTTGACTGGCCTACCGCTTTCGCGAGCAAGCCCGCACATGTGATTGGGTTTGCAGTCTAAAACGGCGCGGGGCACTCGAAGCGCAGACGCTCGCCGCTTTGCGGATGCGTGAAGCTCAGCATGCTCGCGTGCAGGCACAGGCGCGGCCAGGCAGCCAAGGCTTGTTCGTGGGCATAAAGACCATCACCGAGCAACGGGTGACCAATCGACAGCATGTGCACACGCAACTGGTGCGAACGCCCGGTAATCGGCGTCAGCTCGACGCGGCACCAATCGCCGCAACGTTCCAGCACTTTCCAGAAGGTCAATGCATGCTTGCCAAACTCGTGGTCGACCACATGGCGCGGCTTGGTCGGCGGGTCGTAGCGCAGGGGCAGGTCGATGCTGCCGCTGTCCAGTTCCGGTTGGCCCCAGGCCAGTGCGGTGTAGGCCTTTTCGGTTTC
Source organism: Pseudomonas sp. EA_65y_Pfl1_P113 (assembly GCF_963970525.1). Lineage (NCBI taxonomy): Bacteria > Pseudomonadati > Pseudomonadota > Gammaproteobacteria > Pseudomonadales > Pseudomonadaceae > Pseudomonas > Pseudomonas sp. EA_65y_Pfl1_P113. The sequence goes on along the minus strand of NZ_CAXAQM010000005.1, from coordinate 183,332 downwards.
GCGGTCGTGAAACTGGCGGGACAGTTCGCGGTGGGTATCGGCGTCCCGTGCCAGCAGAATGATCCCCGAGGTTTCCCAGTCCAGTCGATGGACGATGCGGGCTTCGGGGTAGCCGTTTTCCTGCAGGCGGGTGATCAGGCAGTCCTTGTTGTCATCGGCACGGCCAGGCACCGAGAGCAGCAGGGTTGGCTTGTTCACCACCAGGACAGCGTCGTCCTGATGGAGGATGTGGATAGTAGACAACGGCATTAAACAGCCTCGCAACAAACGCCAACGGCGGCTCGCCCACCCGACCCTTAAAAGGGATCAGGGTGAACGAGCCGCCGTGGCGGCCGCCTTTTCGATTAACGATCAGGCAGGGTGATATTGAGTTCCAGAATTGAGCAGCTGCCGTCATTTTCCAGGGCGACATGCACGTCATCGTTGCCGATATTGACGTACTTGCGGATTACCTCGACCAGTTCCTTCTGCAAGGCTGGCAGATAATCCGGCGTGCTGCGTTGGCCGCGTTCGTGCGCCACGATGATCTGTAGACGCTCTTTCGCTACCGACGCGGTACTTGGCTTTTTGTTGGCGCGAAAGAAGTCGAGAAATTTCATTGTTTAGTTGCCTCCAAAGATACGCTCGAAGAATCCCTTCTTCTTCACATCGAGGAAGCGGTGTTCCACGGTCTTGCCCAGCAAGCGATCGACGGCATCACTGTACGCCTGGCCAGCGTCGCTCTGGTCGTCAAGAATCACCGGAACACCTTGGTTGGAAGCCTTCAGGACTGCCTGGGATTCTGGAATTACACCCAGCAGGGTCACTGCGAGGATGTCCTTCACGTCTTCAACACCGAGCATTTCGCCGTTGCTGACGCGCTCAGGGTTGTAACGGGTGAGCAGCAAGTGTTCCTTGATCGGGTCTTCGCCTTTTTCGGCGCGCTGGGACTTGCTGGCCAGCAGGCCGAGCATGCGGTCCGAGTCACGTACCGAGGAGACTTCCGGGTTGGTCACCACGATGGCCTCATCCGCGAAGTACATCGCCAGGTGAGCGCCGGTTTCGATACCGGCCGGCGAGTCGCAGACCACGTATTCGAAGGTTTCCTTCAGCTCGGCAAGGACTTTGCCTACGCCTTCTTTAGTCAGCGCTTCTTTGTCGCGAGTCTGGCTGGCGGCCAATACGTACAGGTTCTCAAGGCGCTTGTCCTTGATCAGGGCCTGTTGCAGGTTGGCTTCGCCGTTGACCACGTTGACAAAGTCATACACCACGCGGCGTTCGCAGCCCATGATCAGGTCGAGGTTACGCAAACCGACGTCGAAGTCGACGATAACTGTCTTGTGGCCGCGCAAGGCGAGGCCGGTACCGATAGCGGCGCTGGTGGTGGTCTTACCCACACCACCCTTGCCGGATGTAACCACGAGAATCTTGGCCAAGGTGTTTCACCCCTAAGGAAAAAGGACTTTTCGGTCCCTGAAAAACATCTCTTGGAACTCGCCGCAGGCGGACAGCCTTTGCAGGAAAAAGATGTGGTTTCCGCTGGGGAAACGCCAACTTCCAATTATTCCTACGCAAGTATTGCCGGTTTCGCTGTGCTATCAGAGTCTAGAGATGCTTGGAAAATGCGGCAGTATCCGTTAAAGACGGATGATGTTCAACACATCGCCCGACAGGTTGATCTGCACCGAAGCTCCCCACAGTGGATCACGGCGCAAATCTTCTGAAACCTTGTACTGGCCTGCGATTGACACAAGCTCTGCGGTCAACAGCTGGCAAAAAATACGCGCCTTGGTATCGCCCTTGATGCCGGCGAGGGCACGTCCGCGCATCGGGCCGTATACATGGATGTTGCCATCGGCAAGAAGTTCCGCCCCCGGGCTGACCGAGGAGATCACTACAAGGTCACCTCCCTGGGCGTAAATCTGCTGCCCGCCACGTACGGGCGAGGTGATGATCTTTGTCGGCTTGATCGTCGGCTCCGGTGGTTTTTCCGGTTTTTTCTTCTCTTCACCGACCAATGGTTCAAGCGGTCGCTCGCGCGCGCCGGACGGTGGCAGTACTGGCAGTTCAATGGCGATAGCCGCAGCAATGTCTTCAATGCGGCTGGCGCGAATCGCCAACGTGCGCAGGCCATGGGAGCGACAGACGCGCATCAGGCCGGGCAGATCGATACTGCCTTGGCCGGCGGGCAGTTTGTCCAGCGCCAGCACCAGCGGGGCGTTGTTGAAAAAATTCGGCGCCAGGGCGACCTTGGCGGCCAGCTGGCGGTCCAGGGCCTCGAGGTCGTTACGGGCGAGTTCCAGCACGGTGATGGCGAGCATGCTGCCTTTCAGCTGGAACACGGGATCTTGGTCTAGCGGTTCGGTTTGGCTCATGGTCGGCAAAGCGGCTTGTCACGAAAAGTGTCGAGACTTATAACGAGAACACTCACCCGCCGCAAGCCGAGTCGAACCGTTGTAGAATGCGCGGCCCTTGTCTTTACCGGAATCTGTAATGGATCGCCCGCGTTTTCGAGCTGTTTTTTTTCACCCGCGCTTTTGGCTGTTATGGCTGGGGCTCGGCCTGCTGTGGCTGATTACCCAACTGCCATACCGCGCGCTGCTGACCATTGGTCGCCTGCTGGGTGCTGGCATGTACCGCGTGGCGGGCGAGCGTCGCCGTATCGCCGCGCGAAACCTGGAACTGTGCTTCCCGGAAAAATCCGCTAAAGAGCGTAAACATTTGCTCAAGGAAAACTTTGCCTCCACCGGCATCGCCTTCTTTGAGATGGCGATGAGTTGGTGGTGGTCGCGCCAGCGCTTAGCGCGCCTGGCCCATGTCGAAGGCCTGGAACACCTCAAGCAGGCCCAACTGGATGGCAAGGGTGTGATCCTCATGGCCCTGCATTTCACCACCCTGGAAATCGGCGCGGCGCTGCTTGGCCAGAAGCACACCATTGATGGCATGTACCGCGAGCACGGCAACCCGTTGTTCGACTACATCCAGCGCCGTGGCCGTGAACGTCATAACCTCGATTCCCTGGCCGTGGAGCGTGAAGACGTGCGCGGTATGCTTAAGCTGCTGCGCGCTGGCCGCGCCATCTGGTACGCACCGGACCAGGACTACGGCGCGAAGCAAAGCATCTTTGTGCCGCTGTTCGGCATCCAGGCTGCCACCGTGCCCGCCACCAGTAAGTTCGCCAAGCTGGGCAAGGCGTTGGTCGTGCCGTTCACTCAAGAGCGCCTCGTCGATGGCAGCGGTTACCGCCTGGTGATCCACCCGCCGCTGACTGACTTCCCTGGCGAAAGCGATGAAGTCGACTGCCTGCGTATCAACCAGTGGGTCGAAGCCTCGGTGCGTGAATGCCCTGAGCAATACCTGTGGACCCATCGCCGCTTCAAGAGCCGGCCACCGGGTGAACCCAAGCTGTACGAAAAACGCCGCTGATAAGACTGTTTTTTCCCCACATGGAGTGACGCAATGCGCCCAATTGAACCGGTTACAGGCTTGATTCTTTCCGGCGGCGGGGCGCGAGCGGCTTATCAGGTGGGGGTGCTGGCGGCGATTGCAGAGTTGTTGCCGCCGGGGGCGCCGAATCCTTTTCCGGTGATCGTCGGCACCTCGGCCGGCGCGATCAATGCGGTGAGCCTGGCCAGCGGCGCCATGGACTTCAGGGCCGCGATCCAACGTCTTACCGCCTTCTGGCAGGGCTTTCGTAGCCACCTGGTGTTGCGCAGTGATTGGCCGGGGGTGATTCGCCAAGCGAGCCGCTTCTTTATCCACAGTCTGCTGGGCCTGGGGGCCCGGGTGCCGGTGGCCTTGCTCAACAGCTCACCGTTACGCGACCTGTTGCAAGAGCGCTTGAACCTGGACGGCATCGACGAGGCCATCCAGCATAAACATCTGCACGCGGTAGCCGTGACGGCCTTTGGTTATGAGTCCGGGCAAGCGGTGACCTTTTATCAAGGCGGCGGCACCATCGACGCCTGGTTGCGCCATCGCCGTATCGGCATGCCCACTCAGTTGACCGTTGAACACCTGCTGGCCAGTTCGGCGATCCCTTTGCTGTTTGCGCCGGTCAAACTCGACCACGAGTTCTTTGGCGACGGTGCAGTGCGGCAATCGGCGCCCATCAGCCCGGCCCTGCATTTGGGCGCCAATCGCGTGCTGGTAGTCGGGGTCAGCGGCAACCCGCGTGGCAATGAACCGGCCGTGCAACGCACCTACACCGGCCAGGAGCCGACCCTGGCGCAGATCGGCGGGCACATGCTCAACAGCACGTTCATTGACAGCCTGGAAAGCGATATCGAATTGCTGGAGCGCTTGAATCAGTTCAGCCATTTCCAGCCGGCCGACAGCGCGGCTCAGGGCCTGGCGCCGGTTGAAGTGCTGGTGATTGCGCCCAGCCAGCCCATTGATGAGATCGCCGCGCGGCATCGCCAGGAATTGCCGGCGGCGTTGCGCTTGTTTTTACGTGGGCCGGGGGCGACCAAGACCAGCGGGGCAGGGGTGTTGAGTTACTTGCTGTTCGAGGCGGGGTATTGCAGCGAGTTGATTGAACTGGGGCGGCGGGATGCGTTGGCCAAGCGTGAGGAAATCACCCGGTTCCTCGGGTTGCCCCCGGTCTGAATGTGGGAGCGGGCTTGCTCCCACATAGGTTATGCGGTTAACGATCAGAAGTGATACTTGACCAAGAAGCTCGCCGTATCCTGCGTCGTCTTGAACGCACCCGAATCTTCAATCCCGTACTTGTTCTTCCAGTAGTCGTATTCAAAACCGACATACAACTGCTTGTCGCCCCAGTGCAGTGCCTTGCCCAAGTCATATTTGACCTGTGGGTTGAAGTGCAGGTTGGCGTGGTAAGTGCCACGGGCATTCTTGTCGTTGTCCACGACCCAGTCCATGAAGCCGTCGATCAACACGTCGGAGTTGCCCACCGGAATGGTGTACGACCAGACCGGCGTGATCTGCCAAACGCCATCGCCTGGGCGATTGCCTTCGGTCTGGCGCTGGTAGAAGTTCAGCTGGAAGTAGTCGAAACCGGGGATGTTCAAATCGAAGCCAGGACCGACCAGGTACGATTCATTATCGCCTTCACCAAACTCGTAAGTCATCGCCAGCAATACATCCTTGATCGGACCAAAGGACAGGTCCTTGTCGAGCATCTTGCCAAACGACAAACGCGGGCTGAACTCGCCGTAATAAGTATTCGGGCCGACGTTGCCATCTTCCTTGCCGTTATAAAAGATGCGGTCGAGGAAGAAGAAGTTGTCGCCGTACTTCCAGGCATCGGCATGTTCGAACGTGACGGTTTGCTGGACCTGCGGGTTGACGGTGAAGCGCTTGCCCCACAAGTAAGTCAGGCTGTTGTTCTGCCACTGCAACAGGTCACCGGCCACGGCTTGGCCACCGGCCAGCAGGGATCCCGCCAGCATCAGGCCTTTGAACATAGGTTTCATTCGGTTGCTCCCGAGTTAAAGTTTTATGGTTTTTCTTCTACGCAGGCGCTCTGGTGTGGCGCCTTTTGGTCAGCTGCAAAAATCGTCTGTTCGGTCAGCTTTAGTGCATTTAGCAAGAGCTGCGCCAAGGTGTTTAAAAAGCCAAAAAATCCGCGTCGGCTGCAGGGGATGCAGTCGAATTCAGGGGACTTTTGCGCACGCAGGCCGAAGACATAAGGCCGGGATAAGTTGGCCTTGCAGTCAGCTTTTACAGTCGCTGTTTTTTTTTGAGTCGATTCGAGCGGGCGCGGAGAATACTGGCTCTTATGCCTGGGCTCAAGTGCGCTGTAACAGAGCGCGTGGGGCGAGAATGGGGCACGGCTTGTGGCCGGCCCCGGGTGAATGGCGTGCATGTCGTGGTTCCCAGTTTCGTTATTGTTTTTGTAAGAACGAAGGAATCAATGGGTAGGGGCGACGGCAGGTCGTTCAGACCCGCCGAGGATGTTGAACAGGATATTCAGCGACAGCGCGCTGAGGGTGGCCATGGCGATGCCACTGTGGGTAATCGGGCTCATCCACAGCGGTAGTTGCGCGAAGAATTCCGGGCGCACCACCGGGATAAGGCCCATGCCGATACTCACCGCCACCAGCAGTTGGTTGCGACGGTCGGCGATATCGGCGTCCTGCAGGATTTTGATCCCGGTGGCCGCGACCATGCCGAACATGGCAATCGCCGCACCACCCAGCACCGCCGCAGGAATCGACGCCACCAGGTAAGCGGCTTTGGGCAGCAGGCTGAGCACAATAAGGAAGGCCCCGGCCATGATCGTCACCGAGCGGCAACGCACGCCGGTCATCTGCACCAGGCCGATGTTTTGTGCGAACGAAGAGTGGGTGAACGTGTTGAAGAACCCGGCAAAGAACGACGCGCCGGCATCGCACAACAAACCACGGCGCAGCATCTTCGGCGTGACGTCCTGGCCGGTGATCTTGCCCAGCGCGAGGAACATCCCGGTGGATTCAACAAAGATGATCACCACCACCAAGCACATCGACAGGATAGGCGCCAACTCGAACGTAGGCATGCCGAAGTGCAGCGGTGTCACCACTTGCACCCACGGTGCCTGGGCCAGGCCGCTGAGGTCGACCATGCCAAGCAGGCCGCACAAGGCGTAACCCAGGCCCATGCCGACCAGTACCGAAATGTTCACCCAGAAACCGCACATGAAGCGGTTGATCAACAAGATGGTGCCCAGTACCAGCGCAGCAATCGCCAGGTAGATCGGCGAACCAAATGTTGCAGCGCCACTGCCGCCACCGGCCCAGTTCACGGCGACCGGAAAGAGTGAGAGGCCAATCGCGGTGATCACGGTGCCGGTCACCAAGGGCGGGAAAAAGCGCACGATCTTGGACATGAACGGCGCGATCAACATACCGAAGAACCCGGCGGCGATGGTCGCGCCGAAGATACCCTGCAAGCCGATACCGGGCATGCCGGCCATGGCGACCATGCTGCCGACGGCGGCGAAACTGGCGCCCATCATCACCGGCATGCGGATGCCCACCGGGCCGATACCGAACGACTGCACCAGCGTGGCAATGCCGGCTACCAGCAGGTCGGCGTTAATCAGGAAAGCGATGTCTTCACGGCTCAAACCGGCGGCCTGGCCAATGATCAGGGGCACGGCGACGGCGCCGCCGTACATCAGCAAGACGTGTTGCAGGCCTACCAGAATCAGTTGCAAGAGGGGCAGCCGCACCATCGCGGGCACGGCAGGAATCTGCGGTTCGACTAACTCGGTCATGCAACACCTCGGATCTTTTTTATTTTTGTGTTGTGTGAAACGCAATCTCTACATCATCACTAATCCCCTGTGGGAGCGGGCTTGCTCGCGAATACGGTGTGTCAGTCGCTGAATGTGCTGACTGATCCGGCGCCTTCGCGAGCAAGCCCGCTCCCGCATTTGGAGCTGTGTGAATCAGTGAGCTAATTGGTACGCGCCCCCTGGTTGATCCAGGTACCAATCAAATCCCGCTCCTGCTGGGTCATCTGGGTGATGTTGCCCAGCGGCATGATCTGGCTCGCCACGGCTTGCGCTTGAATACGCGCGGCCTGCTGCTGGATCTGCGCCGGTGTATCAAACATCACCCCGGCCGGAGCAGTGCTGAACAGCGGGCTGGTGGGCTTGGCCGAATGGCACACGGTGCAGCGCTGTTCGATCACATGGTGAACCTGGCCAAAATCCGTGGTGGCCTGGGCGGGCGCGGGCTCAGCAGCCGGAGCAGCAGGCGCGGCGGGCACGGCGGGCTTCAAGCCGCCACCTAATGCCGTTTCCGGCAGCGGCTGGTACTCAATGGCCGCCGGTGCCTTGACCACTTCGGCGACGGGCTTGGGACCGGTCACATACGCCAGGCAAATCATCGCCAACGCACCCACCGGCAAGGTCCACGCGTACTTCTGGCTGTTATGCCGGGTGTTGAAGTAGTGCCGCACCAACACCGCCGCCACCGCGATGCCCGCCAGGATCAGCCAGTTGTATTGGCTGCCGTAGGTGCTCGGGAAGTGGTTGCTGATCATGATGAACAGCACTGGCAAGGTGAAGTAGTTGTTGTGACGCGAACGCAGCAACCCTTTGGCGGGCAGTGCCGGATCCGGCGTGCGGTTTTGCGCGATAGCCGCCACCAGCGCGCGTTGCGCCGGCATGATGATGCGGAACACGTTACCGACCATGATGGTGCCGATTATCGCGCCAACGTGCAGGTACGCACCGCGCCCGCTGAACACCTTGCTGAAGCCATAGGCTGCCGCAATCAACAGCACAAACAGGATAAAACCAAGCAGGGCAGGGCGTTTGCCCAGGGCCGAGTCGCAGAGGAAGGAGTAGATGAACCAGCCGGCGAACAGTGAGCCAAGGCCCAGCAATACGCCTTCGGTGCCGCTGAGCGTGCTGCCGGGGGCGAGCAGGTACAGCGTCGGGTTGAGGTAGAACACCACGCACAGCAGCGCGACGCCCGACATCCAGGTGAAATAGGCTTCCCATTTGAACCAGTGCAGATTGTCCGGCATGGTCGGTGGGGCCAGTTTGTATTTTTCCAAGTGGTAGATACCGCCACCATGGATCGCCCACAAGTCACCGGCCAGGCCGTTCTTGGGGTTGACGCGATTGAGGTTGTTTTCCAGCCAGACGAAGTAGAAAGAAGCGCCGATCCACGCGACGCCAGTGATCATATGAACCCAGCGCACGCTCAGGTTCAGCCATTCCAACAGATGTGCTTCCACAGTCTTTACCTCTCGCCTGTCACCCTTGTTGTCGGGTGATCCGGCCTTCTCTTATTGGTGGGGGGCGAGGATCAACCGCTCATCCTCTTCAAAAAAATGCTCATCGCAGTTATTGCCTGTGCCACTGCGATCAACCACCAGGAAGTCATCCCGCTTTTCGATCGTCAGCACCGGGTGGTGCCAGACGCCGCGATGGTAATTAATGCCCTGCCTGCCGTTGGTGACGAAGGCGCGGACCAAACCTGATACAGGTGCATCGCCAAGTGGCGCGACCACGATCAGAAAAGGGTTGCCGAGCAGCGGTATGAACGCCTGGCTGCCCAGCGGGTGTCGTTCCAGCATGCACACGGTCAGCGGCATGTCCTGCGCGTCGGCGCGGAAGATGCTGATGATCGCGTTGTCCTCAGGCTGTGCGGTTTCGACCGTCGCCAGCTTGTGAAAGCGCATGGTCGACCCGTTGTTGATCATGAAGTGATCGCTGCCATCGGTTTCGATAACGTCTCCGAAAGGGGCGAAGGCTTCTTTGGTCAGGGGTTCGATCATCAGTGTGCGCATGGCTGTCTCTTATCCGAATGCTGTGTTGTTGGTTCTGCTTGCTTTTGTAGTGAGCGGGGCAAGCCCGCTCACTGCAGGTTTCAGCGTTTACTTCGAAACTTTACCGAGCACGCGCAAGCGACTCACACCACCATCCGGGAACACATTCAGGCGGATGTGGGTAATCGGCCCCAGTGCCTTGATCTGCTCGGCGAAGGTGTGTTCGGCGTGCATTTCCAGCTTCTGCGCCGGCAGCAGTTCGCGCCAGAACAGTGACTGGGTTTCGATCTGGCTGTCGGTGCCGCCCTTCACGAACGCGCCCTGGATCGAGCAGGTGTCCGGGTAGTTGCCCTTGAAGTGCAGGGTGTCGACGATGATCTTCTCGATCGCGCCTGGGTGGCCCAGGGCGACGATCACCCAGTCATTGCCCGGTGTACGACGACGTGCGGTTTCCCAGCCGTCGCCCATGTTGATGCCACGGCCTGGGTTGAGGATGTTGCTCATGCGGCCGAAGTGTTCATCGGAGCACGCCAGCGCGCGACCTCCGTTGAGCGCCGAGGCCAGGTCGACTTGTTCGTTGTCGCCGACCGAGGACCAGTCGCGGAATGGAATGCCGTACACACGTAGACGCGCCACGCCGCCATCCGGGTAGATGTTGAAGCGCAGGTGGCTGTAGGCCTGGTCGTTGTTGATCTCGTGGTAGTGGTGGCTGTTGCCTTGCAGCTCGACGGCCGACAGCACTTCCACCCACTGGGTGTTTTCGTCCGGGTCGCCCGAGGCCAGGAAGCAGGCTTCCAGCGACGCCGACGGCGGGTAGTTGCCGGTGAAGAATGAGGTGTCGATGTCCACGCCCTTGATCGAGCCAGGTACGCCCAGGCGAATGACCGCACTGTCGTAGCCTTCGAAGCGCTTGCGGCGTGACTCCCAGCCGTCCATCCACTTGCCGTTGTCATCGAAAACGCCCTCCTTCCACACGGCCGGCGTCGGCTGGAACAGACGGTTGGCGTCAGCGAACCAGTCATCGGTCACCGAAAGGATCTTGGTGCCCAGACGGGCGTCGGCCAGGTTGACGAACTTCTCGAAAGGTACGGCGTAAGCTTTCATTCTTCTTGTCTGCCTTAGATAGAGTGGCTGGGGATGGTCGTTTAGAGGGTCAGTAATCGGAACAACGCGATCTTGTTGATCTCGGCCAGTGCGCAGTTGAACTCGGCGTCTGCCGAATTGTGGATGCGTGTTTCGAACGCGGCCAGGATCTGATGCCGGTTGCTGCCTTTTACCGCCATGATGAAGGGAAACTTGAACGTGGCCTTGTAGGTGTCGTTCAGCTCGGTGAAGCGTGAGAACTCTTCGGCCGTGCATTGGTGAATACCCGCGCCGGCTTGTTCATCGGTGCTGGCTTGGGTCAGTTGGCCCTGGACGGCGGCTTTGCCGGCCAGGTCCGGGTGAGCGTTGATCAGGGCCAGTTGACTGGCATGATCGGCGCTCAACAGGATATCGCTCATGCGCTGGTGCAGGGTTTCGATCTCGTCGATCGAAGCGTCCTGGCCCAGGTCGAAGGCCTTCTCGGCTACCCATGGCGAATGTTCGTAGATGTCGGCGAAGGCGGCGACGAATTCATCGCGGCTCAGGGTCGACGGCTTAAGGGTTTGGAACGCGGTCATTTCGCTGCTCCCGTGTACGGGTGGGTTTCGTGCCAGTGACGGGCAATGTCCACGCGACGGGTGAACCACACGTGTTCGTGACCTTTGGCGTACTCGAGAAACCGCTTCAACGAAGCCAGGCGCGCAGGGCGGCCGATCAGGCGGCAATGCAGGCCGATGGAAAGCATCTTCGGCGCCTCGTCCCCTTCGGCGTAGAGCACGTCGAAGGCGTCCTTGAGGTATTCGAAAAAGTCATCGCCCTTGTTGAAACCCTGCACCTGGGTGAAGCGCATGTCATTGGTGTCCAGGGTGTAGGGGATCACCAAGTGCGGCTTGTCGGTAGGGTTGTTAGGCTCCCAGTAGGGCAGGTCGTCGTCGTAGGTGTCGCAGTCATACAGGAAACCGCCTTCCTCCATCACCAGCCGGCGGGTATTCGGGCCGGTGCGCCCGGTGTACCAGCCCAATGGGCGCTCGCCGGTGAGTTCGGTGAGGATGCGGATGGCTTCGAGCATGTGCTCGCGCTCCTGGGCCTCGTCCATGTATTGGTAGTCGATCCAGCGGTAGCCGTGGCTGCAGATTTCGTGACCGGCCTCGACCATCGCGCGGATCACGTCCGGGTGACGCTGGGCGGCCATGGCCACGGCGAAGACGGTCAGTGGAATATCGAATGCTTTAAACAGCTTGAGGATGCGCCACACGCCGGCGCGGCTGCCGTATTCGTACAGCGACTCCATGCTCATGTTGCGCGCGCCTTGCAGCGGCTGCGCCGAAACCATTTCCGACAGGAAGGCTTCAGACTCTTTATCACCGTGCAAAATATTGCGCTCGCCGCCTTCTTCGTAATTGAGTACGAAAGACAACGCGATGCGCGCCTTGCCCGGCCAGTGGGGGTGAGGAGGGTTACTGCCGTAACCGATCAGGTCGCGTGGGTAGTCAGCGCTCACTGCAGTCTTCCTTCTTGTGCGTGATCATTCATGTGGCGGCCGGGCAGTGAAAAGACTGGGTGGCGTCACAGCGATGAGTGATTGTATACAACTTATCGGCAACTTTGTAAGCCTGCATTTTTGCATTTTTTCCGCAGAGCTCTGTGTAAAGGGTGTAGCAAGAAACTTGCCTGACTGGTCAGCTAATGGACAAAAGGTTGTTTAAAAGCAAGGATTACTCATCGATCAGTCTGTCGAGCATCAGCAGCATGCTGATCCAAAGCGTTATGATTTTTATTGTGTACAATTTTTTTTAAAAGTGTCTTAATCAGCCATCGCCGGCTTTTTCGATGCCCTGAAAAAGTGCGGATCACTCTTCTACTGACCACGGGAGGCGCGTAGACGCCATGGGACGCTTGACCACACACATTTTGGACGCCGCACACGGCTGCCCCGGCAGCGCGATCAAGGTTGAACTGTATCGCGTCGAAGGCACTCAGCTTGAGTGGGTCGCTACCGCCGTGACCAACAGCGACGGGCGCTGCGAAGCACCATTGCTGCAAGGCGACGACTACCGCAGCGGTGTCTACCAGCTGCAATTCAGCGCCGGTGATTACTACCGTGCCCGTGGCGTGCAATTGCCTGAACCGGCGTTTCTCGATGTGGTGGTGTTGCGCTTTGGCATCAGCGCCGAACAGGATCACTACCATGTCCCACTGTTGATTTCGCCTTACAGCTATTCCACCTACCGCGGTAGCTGAGCGTCACCTCGCTTCACACCCCCAAAGCTCTTCGTTGGTTTTTCGCCCGCCCACACTGCGGGCTTTTTTTGCCTGCAGTGGGCTCAATTATCTAGCGCGTTCTGACCGCCTGCGTTGCTTAGGCTGGGTGTTTTCCTCCACGAGAAAAAACACCATGACCTCGGCCACCGAAAGTCAGTCCGCTCCTCCCGTTTCCAGCGCTGCGTCCGACACCGACGAGATTGACGACGCCAGCGATGCTGAAGAGGCCCCCGACGCTGAGTTACGGGCCATTCGTAACTCGTTGAAGGCGCGGGTTCGCACCTCTACCCATCCCAGCCGCCTGATCAATCAGATCTGCCTGGCCGACATGCGCTGCAGCGAGTCGGCGCAGACGCTGACACATCTGCTGGGGCGCTCGCCCAAAATATTGAAGGTGATTCGCGCCGAGCTCTACAAGGCGTTCAAGGAGGAACCGGATGATCTGCTGTTTACCGTGCCTGCGAAGGACGGTGAGCCCGAGAAAGTCGACAGCCTGACAAGTCGTGCATTGTCGTTGCTTTTTGAGCCCTGGGCGGCTGCCAGTGTTTGTGCGTCAACCACGCTGACCATCAAAGGAAAGCCCGGCTCTCGATTGACATTGACGCCGTTGGAAGCCCTTCAACGGGTGGTCGCGATGCGGCTTTATGAGCGATTAATCCACGCGGCCGCTAACTATTGGGACACCTTGGCATACGGTTCCTGGCGCACGCGCCGGGAGCGCTGGGTAGCGTTGCACGAGGAGCTCTTCGCCGCCCATGCCTTGATCGCGCGGCAACTGGATGAGCTGTCGAGTACCGGAATGGCCATGGTTCAGGCTGTGATTGATGCGCCTGGCGCGCCGGCGCGTCAGGCCGCGGGTGGTGATTGGGCCTGCGTGCGAGTGGGCCAGTTACTCTGGCCGGGTACACCTGCGATGGTGATTCCAGGTGCCCTGCATATCTATCGCGAGGGTGACCCCAGTGGTGTGCCGCATATCATTTACCTGCCGGGTGTGGCCCGCAATCTCTATGAGTACCCTTCCTTCGTTGCGCTTCAGTGCGGTGTGCTGGAGCTGAGCAAGTCGCGGTTTGACGAGCTCTGGCAATGCTTGCCTTTAAATCGTCGCCACATGTTATGCCGTCCTGCGGACTTGTCCCCGGCGTCCAGCGTTGTGCGTGGTCAGGAGATTCTGGAGGATGCGTTGGCGCTGGGGGCGCAGGAGTTGCTGAGCCAGCAATGGAATAACGAGTTGGCCTGCGTTTCGGTGATTTATCACCAGCACGTATTTGCCAAAGAGCGGCCGCAGCCACTTGATGCAGGTTCGTTTCTCAAGTACGTGGAGGGCAACAGGAAACAACTGGTCGGGTGGGCTCGGCTCGGCGAGCTGCGTGACGAATTGCTCGATTGGGACCACCAGCGACGGAGCACAGAAATTATCTTTGCCAGTGTCGCGCCCGGCTTGGCGCTGCGCACGGCAGAGCAGCAGATCAAGCGTTACGAAAAAGGCATGGTCGCGCTGCTGGATCCGGATGATCCAAGCGCCGAGACACCGGCGCATCAGGAGGTCGTCGCATGGGTGGGTCAACTCAAGGTTCACGCCCAAACCTTGAATGCATTGTCGCAGGGTGCCGGGCAACGCTTGCTTCACGTTGATTTTTGGTCTGAGCGCCCAGGTGGGGAGGGGACACCCAGGCGGGTTGTGTCGTTTATGCACGCCCAAACCGAGGCCTTGCGCTGCGAAGTGCAGTTGCAACACAGGCTTAAGCTGCTGAGTACGGCGCATCGTGACTTGATGATTGAAGTGGTGGAGCAGCCTTTGCCCGCCCGGCGTCCGGACAGTCAAACCCAGGTGCTGTCGATTGCCATCGGCAGCGAGCTGGATGCCTTTTACTCGCTCCATAACATTTGGGTGGTTACGACCGCCGCGGCGGTGAGAGTCCCGCTTCGCCAGCTACCCGTGGTGCTGTACGCCTTCGGAGAAGAAGGCGGGGTGATGGCTTTTGCCGGGCTGGACGCCCTCACCCGAAGTGTCAAAGCCAGTCTCGTCAGTCGGGACGATTCCGTGCTGTGGGGCTGTGTCGCGCGCGATAAGCGCAACAACTTACGCACACATGCGGTGCGTGAAACCTTAGAGGTGCGCTACGTGCCCATCCCAGGTAAACCGGCATTGGCCTCCCTCAAAAAGCGCCTTGGGAGCTGTGATCGCTTGTACAAAAGCACCGATCACATCACGCGTATTTTCAGTGAGGTCAAGGATGCCGACATGAGCCGTGCGCTGCTGTTGACTGAGCTGGAACAACACCTGCAGGTTCCCTTCAATAGCGCCCTGAGCCGCGCGCAGGCGAATATTGAGTTGCTGCGCAACGTCGCACTTGAGGCGAAAAAACTGCCGGCATGGTTAGCGGGGGCCACGCGTGCGCAGCGCAAACACTTCAGGCGCTCGAAGAAGCTTTACATGAGCAGCACCTGGGCATTTTTAAGCCGGCTGGAACAACGTCTACCGGACTTGAACACCTATGCCCGCCAGGCGTTGACCGCCCGGTTGCGTGACGAGGGGATCTCCTTGGGGGTGCAGATAGACGAGCCCTTTATGGCGATGTCCGGTGATATCCATGGCACGTATTGTGATTATAAAGAGGCTTGCCTCTTGAAAGATCCGCAAAAGATACTGCCCCCCTCGTCGTCGTGCAGGGCCTTCAGTCTATTGGAGCTGGCGCTGCACAACCTGGACCCGCTGGCACCTTGGACGCACTATAAGTTAAACCGTGCTTGCCCTCTGCGATGGACGTGGCCAGACAGTCTTTCGACTGGCCGTTTGAGGCAAATCGTATCTTCGCTGGATGTAGGCGGCCGGTACGACGCATTGATCAATAAGGTGTTTTATCCCTCTGTTAATCCCAGTAACTCGCTCAGCAAAGGACGTATTCCCGAGTTATTGAATCGCGCGCTGCGTGCGGGGGTTGAGCATCATCTGTTTTCAGCGATTCAACACGGGCTGTCGGCGAACGCGCAAAGCGTATTCAGTACTGCAATGGCCGCACGGACGCCGCAGGACCTGATGACGAACCCGCATGAGTTAAACCTGCACGTGGTTCATTTGGTGGGCCATACGATGCAGCATGATCGCTATGTCGCAGGGATAGTGGTCGTGCAAGACAAGCGTTCGCAGCTTTGCGTGGTCTATTGGCCCCAGGCGCCCCTCGCCTTGGTGCTCACTGAGTACAGCAACCTTGAAAAGGCAGGGGCTGAATTGAACCGTCTGTGCGCATTGCCCGATAACCTTAAGACGCTGGCACGCCAGGTCGCACCCGGCTGGGCCTTTCAGGCAAAGCACCAGTCCCCGTTCGAACCAACGGCCTTCAACATACTTGATGTGCTTCCTGGCAGTTTCCTCGTGAGAGGGATTTGGCGGTTGACCCGCCTGCTGCGCGTCAAGCATCTGGAACCGTCGCTGTTACTTGATGAGATTGAAGAACAGGCGCTCGAGCAGATTGCCAGTGATCCACGGGATTGGCTGGCGATTGTTGCCACGTCCAACTGCAATGCCCAGGCGTTGCTGTACCACGGCAAAGTGCACGAGTTGCAACGCCAGGCACAGGCCGCCAGTTACTCTAATAAAGCGCTGAAGGAATATCGAATCCGCCGCCTTCGCGACGGCAGCTTGGCCAAAACACGGATGGTGTTAAGTCTCTTCATTCCCGTACTCGGAGTGTTCAGTGACATCTACGAGTTGTACGTTGCAGCGCGCCGTTACAAGCGTTATGGCGATCCCAGTGATAAGCGCGTGTTGGCCGATACGATTAAATTGTTAATGGTCAATCTGGTGATGACGTTCGTACCCGGCCCCAAGGTGGCGGGTGTGGCGGGGGCTTCCGCTATACGGTCTGCGCTGCCCCCGGCTTTGGGGCGGATACGCCGCTGGCGGGTGGAACCGAGCGGTGGTCCCCGTTCGGCGTCATCCGTGAGGCAACTTCCGGCCCTGGAGCGTTTCAAGACTGCATCGGTGCCGGAGGGGGCTGTGGCGTTGAAGGGGCCGGGTCGGGAAGGTGTCTACGTCAAAAATGGAGGGCTATTTGTGGCGGATGACACACACCATTATCCGGTTTACAAACGGGGCAGTGAGCAAGGGTTTCGTCTGAAAAACCAGCAGTCGCCGGGTCAGGACGAATTGATTCTGGATATCCACCAGTCCAGGGAGTGGTTACTCGGCGCAGACGCGCCGCAACCGGTGGCGGGAACGAGTTCAAGCATGCCAGGCCCGTGGACAGCTCCGGTACCACCGTCGCCGGACTGGTCGCCTCCCTTAGTGCGCACGGCGACGGAAGACTGGATTAAGAAAACCGTCACGGCACCCTCTGATGGGCTGCAGTGGCGTATGCAAACTCCGAATGTTGACCAAATGATCTTGCTCGCGCCTGATGTGTATCACATTCCGATGGATTCCCGAGGTTTTGCCTGTAATGTACTGCGAGACGCCCCGGCTGGCGCGAGTTTGGCTGATCCGTCAAGTGCTTATTACAGGTTGCTCCCTCAAGGTAATCAAGCGCCTTTGGACGGCATTGTATTTATCATGAAGGATGAACCGTTGGTGTCATTGGCCAGCGTTGATCTCGAGCGTTGGACAAGCACCGCGCGGCTCGAACAGCCTATTGCGGCCTCACGCACTTCGACGAACGACTGGGTGTTCCATACACCTCTATTCAACAAGCCATTGGCGGAGTCTGTGGGGGATGCATTTCCTGCCATGACCATCAAAAGCCGGGATTTCACTGTCGCAAGGATGATTGAACGGGCGGATTCGAGTCGCTCTGCAACGGCGACTCATCTGCTCAACGTTCGTGCGACGTTGGACGGTTGGTTACCAGCACTGCCTGCCAGCCCCGGTCAAACGGATGACTTGCTGAGGATGTTGCGGTATTCCCATAGGAAGAACGGCACGGTGTTCATCGGTTTCGATGGTAAAGCGCCCGGCTTTACTCGTGTCGACTTTCAGGCGACGGGATTGGATCCTTCGTTGCGGCCCAGTCGCGGGGGGCGCTGGGTTGAGCGAAACGATGCGCAGTATGCGGCCGTCAGGCAGGTGCTGGAGCGACAGGGTTTCAGTGTCAATGAGCTGCGCAAAAAGCGAGGTCGCCGGTTCACGCGCGATTTTATCGCGACCCATACGTCCTCCGATCAGAACCTGCTGTACTACGTGACAGTCCAGTGGGCCGAAAAAGGGGTTGTCACGTTGCATGAACGGTTGACGGATGGTTGGTTTAATCGAGCCATTAGCCGATCTCCAAAATTAAGCGCGCTCGTGCAAGTCAAAAGTGCCATGGAGGAGGGGCGATTGATCCGGATCGCAGCAGGCATTCAATGGCCCGTCCGGGGTACGGTTCCTCCCAGTGTTTATTTCGTCAAAGTGAGTCCATTCTGACCTTCATCAACGACATCATGCCCGCACCGCCAAACAATCCCGCACTGACACGGTTGAACCAGCTTTGGCCTTTGCCGCTGCGCAGGTAGCGGGCCGCACCATGGGCGCTCAAGCCATAGGCCAGTTTGCAGAACAGGTCGAGCACGGTCCAGGTGGCGATCATTACCAGTAGTTGTGGCAGGAACGGCTGCTCGCCGTTGAGAAACTGGGGCAGAAAGGCGGCGAAAAACAGAATGTCCTTTGGGTTGCTGGCGCCGAGGACAAAGGCGCGGCCAAACAGTGTGCGAAAGCGGGGCGTGGCAGCCGACTGCGCAACTTCGGCGCCATGGGCCGGTTGCCGCGATTGCTGCCAGCTCTGCCAGGCGAGATAAAACAGGTACAACGCGCCAACAATCTTCAAGGCACTGAACAGTTGCTCGGACGCCAGTAACAACGCCCCCAAACCCAGCGCCGAGGCGCTGAGCAGGCAGATCGAGGCAAGTACCCCGCCAAGAAACGCTGGATACGAGCGGCGCAGCCCATAGTTGAGGCTGTTGCTGATCATCAGCAGGGACAGTGGCCCTGGTATGAGGATCACCACCAATGCTGCGCCGCTGAACAGTAGCCAGGTTTCCAGGTTCATCCATTGCTCCTTTATAGAAATATGAATTTGGCGATAAAGATCGCGCACAGCACCCACAGGCTGACAGAAATCTCGCGGTACTTACCGGTGCCGGCCTTGAGCGCCACATACGTGATAAAGCCCAAGGCGATACCGTCGGCGACCGAGAAGGTCAGCGGCATCATGATTGCGGTGACAATCGCCGGGATGCTGTCAGTGGCTTCATCCCAATTGATATGGGCCATGCTCGCCATCATCAGCATCGCGACATAAATCAGCGCACCCGCCGTGGCATACGCTGGAATCATCCCCGCCAGTGGTGCAAAAAACATCGCCGCCACAAACAGGATGCCCACGGTCACGGCGGTCAGCCCGGTACGCCCGCCAGCGGCCACGCCGGCAGCACTTTCCACGTAGCTGGTCACCGGTGGAACACCCACCATGGCACCGAATACGCTGGAAGCACTGTCGGCTTTCAACGCACGTGACAGGTTATCGATCTTGCCATCGGCATTGACGAGGCCGGCCCGCTGCGCGACGCCCATCAGTGTACCGGCAGTGTCGAACATGTGTACAAAAAGAAATGCAAATACCACGCTGATCATGCTGATATTGAATACACCTTTTACGTCCATGGCCATCCAGGTCGGCGCCAGGCTCGGAGGTGTGGCAAGAATGCCGTTGTAGTGCACCAGGCCCAGCCCTCCACCCGCCAGCGTCACAGCGATGATGCTGATCAGGATCGCGCCGAACACGCGGTGGTAGCTGAGGATCGCGATCAGCAGGAAGCACACGGCTGCCAGCAGTGGCGCGGGCTCGTGCAACGAACCGAGTTTGATCAAGGTCGCGGGACTGTCGACGATGATGCCCGCCGTCTTCAGGCCGATCACCCCGAGGAACAGGCCTACACCCGCGCCCATCGCATGGCGCAAGCTGACGGGGATGCTGTTGAGCAGCCATTCGCGCACGCGGGACAGGGTCAGGCCCATGAACAGAACGCCGGAAATAAACACTGCGCCCAGCGCAGTTTCCCAGGTGTAGCCCATGGTGCCGACCACGGTGTAGGTGAAAAACGCGTTCAAGCCCATGCCCGGCGCCAGGCCGACCGGCCAGTTGGCGTAGAGGCCCATTAACAGGCAGCCCAGCGCGGCGGCGATGCAGGTGGCGACGAATGCCGCGCCGTGATCGATGCCGGCGTCGGCCATGATGTTCGGGTTGACGAAAATGATGTAGGCCATGGTGATAAAGGTGGTGAGACCGGCGATCAGCTCGGTCTTCACTGTGGTGCCATGCAAGCGCAGCTTAAACAGGCGTTCCAGCCAGCCGGTGCGGGTGGGTTGGAGGTCCAGGGGTGAGGCTTCGGATTTGCGGCTATCCACAGCGAGTACTCCTCAAGCATTTTATTGTTATGGCCAGCGCTTAGGCGCTGTGAGGTACTGGCGGGTTTGTTGACCAATAGGTCAGGAACTCGCACGAAGCGAATTATGCTTTTGTATACAAATAAAGCAAATAATGTTTTCGAGCGGTTGGGTAAAAGTGGATGAAAGGCTAGTTCAAGGCACTCAGCGCCTGGTTCACCGCTAGCCATCCGGCCACGGCTTCAGCCCCCGCGTCACTGAAGGCGCGTTGCAACAACTTCACCTGTTCGCGGCGCAGTGATTGCTCAAAACGCAGGCCTTCTTCAGTGAGCTCCAGCAGGCGTTTGCGCTTGTCGGTTTCTGACGCGACGCTGTTGACCAGATGCATTTCCTGCAATTGGCGCAGGGGCATGTTCAGCGCCTGCTTGCTCACACCGAGCAATTCCAGCAGTTCCTTCACGCTCAAGGCGGGGTAGCGCGCGATAAAAAACACAATGCGCTGGTGCACGCGGCTCAGGCCTCGACGTTCGAGCATTTCGTCGGCTTTGGCGGTGAAGGCCTGGTAGCCGAAAAAGAACGCCTCCATGGCCTCTTGTTGGCGGGCCTGGTTTTTAAGGTCAAGCATGTTGACGTATCCACTGAAGTTGTCGTAATTTCGGTCAACCAGTTTGACGTATTTAACGCGATCTTCGCTACCGGTGACCCCATGGCCTTCTCTGAACGTGTTACGCGCCTTAAAAGCTCCCTGATCCGTGAAATCCTCGCGGCAGCCCAGCGCCCGGAAGTGATGTCTTTCGCCGGGGGGCTGCCGGCCGAGGCCATGCTGCCAGCATTGAACTGGGATGACATGCCGCTGAACATCGGCCAATACGGCATGAGCGAAGGCGAGCCACAATTGCGCGAGTTGCTCGCCGCCGAGGCCCGAGCCCTTGGCGTGCCGTGCCAGGCCAGCCAGGTGCTGGTGGTCAGCGGTTCCCAGCAAACCCTGGACCTGGCGGCGAAGCTGTATATCGACAAAGGCACGCAGATCCTGTTGGAAGGCCCGACCTACCTGGCTGCCTTGCAGATCTTCCAGCTGTTCGGCGCCGATTGCCTCACCGTGTCATTGGAAGCCGATGGCCCCGACCTGGCCGCTCTGCGGGTCAACCTTGAACGCCATCGTCCGGCGTTCATCTACCTGATCCCGACGTTCCAGAACCCGTCGGCCGTGCGCTACAGCGACGCCAAGCGCGCCGCCGTCGCCGCCTTGCTCGATGAGTTTGGCGTGACCCTGATCGAAGATGAGCCCTACCGCGAACTGACGTTCGACGGCGGCAGCGCCACACCGATTGTCGGACGCCTGAAAAAAGCCAGTTGGATCTACACCGGCACCGTGTCCAAGACCCTGTTGCCGGGCCTGCGCGTTGGCTACCTGATTGCCAGCCCGGACCTGTTCCCGCACCTGCTCAAGCTCAAGCAGTCGGCGGATTTGCACACCAACCGCGTCGGCCAGTGGCAAGCGATGCAGTGGATCGGCACGGAGAAATACCAGCATCACCTGGTGGAACTTCGCAGCTTTTACCGCGAGCGTCGCGATGCGTTCCAAGCCGCATTGGAACGTCACTTCGCCGATCTGGCCGACTGGCAAGTGCCCCAGGGTGGATTATTCTTCTGGCTGACCTTGAAACAGCCGCTCGACACCCGCACCTTGTTGGCTCAAGCGCTCGATCAGAACGTCGCGTTCATGCCCGGTGAACCGTTCTTTTCCGAGCCGGACCAGCACCACGGTTCGCTGCGACTCAATTTCAGCCATATCGACCCGGCCCGCCTCGACGAAGGTCTTAAGTGCCTGGCCGCGGTGGTCCGTCACGCACAGCACGCGCAAGCGGCATAAGGGGAGCCCCATGTACAAGGTTTATGGCGATTACAAGTCGGGCAACTGCTACAAGGTCAAATTGATGCTCAGCCTGCTGGGCATCCCGTATCAATGGATCGATGTCGATATCCTTAACGGCGATACCGAGACCCCCGAGTTCCTGACCAAGAACCCCAACGGTAAGATCCCGGTGCTGGAACTGGAAGACGGCACCTGCCTGTGGGAGTCCAACGCGATTCTCAACTTCCTCGCCGATGGCAGTGAGTTCCTGCCCACCGAGCCGCGCCTGCGCACGCAAGTGCTGCAGTGGCAGTTCTTCGAGCAATACAGCCACGAGCCGTACATTGCAGTGGCGCGGTTTATCCAGTTTTACCTGGGACTTCCCGAGGATCGTCTGGAGGAATACAAAAAACTGCACAAAGGCGGCTACAAGGCACTCAAGGTGATGGAGCGCCAGCTGCAGTTGACGCCTTACTTGGTGGGCGACCAGTTCTCCATCGCCGATGTGGCGCTGTATGCCTACACCCATGTGGCGAATGAAGGTGGGTTTGACCTGGACGCTTATCCGGCCGTGCAGGCGTGGCTGGTGCGGGTGGCCAGCCATCCCAAGCACGTGCCGATGCTGGACTGACAACGAGGCCGAAATGTGGGCGCTAGAGTGTGTCAGATAGTTCGTCGTTCAGCAGATCAAAGCAGCGTTGTGCTGCGGGACTCAGCCCCATCCCGCTGCGACTGATCAACCCGATCTCCCTGTTCACGCCAGGATGATCGATATTGATGCGCTTCAACCCCTCCAGACTGTCCGCCGCCGACTCTGGCAGCACACTGATCCCCAGCCCTTGGCGCACCAGCGCCAACACGGTCGACATGTAGTTGGCCTCCATCCCGGCGTTCATCGTCAGTCGTGTCTCGTCGAACAGCGCATCCACGTGCTCGCGCACACTGCTGTCGCGGCCGGTGAGGATGATCGGCTGGTCCGCCAATTGTTCCAGGGTCAGTTGTTGATGGCGGGTGAGGGGATGATCCAGCGGTACAAACGCGCACAAACGATCATTCAGCACCGGTACGAATTCCAGGCCGTGGCTGAGCCGTGCGCGCACGCCGATGCCGAAATCCACTTCGCCGGAACGTACTTGAGCGTGAATGCGATGGGCCACCAGGTCATGCAGGCGTACTTCGATCCCGGCAAAACGCTCGCGAAACAGGCGCAGAACAGGCGGCAGCGAACCGGCACAGACCGAGGGCAGGGCGGCGATGGTGACCACGCCTCGGCGTAAGGCGGCGAGGTCGCGGGAACCGGTGACGATGTTGTCCAGGTCCAGCAGCAGTTTTTCCATGGGCCCGCGCGCATCCAGGCCGGCGGCGGTGATACTGACGTGACGTGGGCTGCGGTCGAGCAGGGCGACGCCGAGCCAGTCTTCCAGCTGCTGCACTTGCACGGTCAGCGCAGAAGGCGATAGGTGCAGCTCATTGGCGGCCTTGGTGAAACTGCCGGTGCGGGCCACGGCAAGGAATGCCTGGATGTGTTGCATGCTGTTCTTCATTGCTGCTCGGCGGGTTCGGCCTGCAAACCAGCGCCTTCATCATCACCGGTATCAAGAACGTCGCCCCCGTGGTGGGTATGTTTGTGTTCGCGATCCTGTTTTTCGGGATCATGACCGACGCCGGCATGCTTGACCCCATCATTGATCGCATCCTGCGCACGGTAGGGACGCGTCCTACACGAATTGTCGTGGGTACGGCGACCTTGGCGTTACTGGTGCACCTGGACGGCTCCGGCGCGGTGACCTTTCTGGTGACGGTGCCGGCGATGCTGCCGCTGTACACGCGGCTGGGCATTGATAAGCGCATCCTCGCGTGTGTCTGCGCGATGGCGGCAGGGGTCAACTTCTTACCGTGGACCGGCCCGGTGCTGCGCTCCTCCGCGGCGTTGCATGTGCCGGTGGCGGACCTGTTCCAGCCGCTGATCCCGGTGCAGATCGTTGGTCTGATCTTCGTATTCGCCTGCGCCTGGTGGCTGGGTCATCGCGAAGAAAAACGCCTGGGCCTCGGCGCCGGCTCGGTCGTCGATGCGATGCCGCAACGGGTGCTCAGTGACGACGACATCAAGCTGCGTCGCCCAGGTCTGTTCTGGGTCAACTTGATCCTGACCGTGCTGGTGATGGTGGTGATGATTGCCGGCTGGGTCGACCCGGTGGTGATGTTTATGCTCGGCACCGTGATGGCTTTGTGTATCAACTATCCCAATGTGGACGCCCAGCGCGCCCGCATCGATGCCCACGCCAAGACCGCGCTGACCATGGCCAGTATCCTGCTCGCCGCGGGGGTGTTCACCGGGATCATGCAAGGCACCGGCATGCTCAAGGCGATTGCCGAAGTGGCGGTGGCGCAGATTCCGGCCGGCCACGGCAAGTTGATCCCGGCGGTGGTGGGCTTTATTTCCATGCCGTTGAGCATGCTGTTCGACCCCGACTCCTACTATTGCGGCGTAATGCCGGTGATCGCCGAAGTGGGTAAGGCCTTGGGCGTCGACCCGTTGCAAGTGGCCCAAGCCTCATTGCTCGGCGTGCACACCACCGGTTTCCCGGTCAGCCCGCTGACCCCGCGACCTTCCTGTTGGTGGGCCTGTGCAAGATCGAATTGGCCGATCACCAGCGCTTCACCATTCCGTTTCTGTTCGCAGCGTCGGTGTTGATGAGCCTGACGGCGTTGCTCCTGGGAGTAATTTGAGATGAAAACCTTGCGCATCGGTTCCGGCGCCGGCTATTCCGGCGACCGTATCGAACCTGCCGTGGAGCTGGCCGAGCGGGGCGACCTGGATTACCTGGTGTTCGAGTGCCTGGCTGAACGCACCATTGCCCTGGCGCAACAGGCGCGGATCAGTGATCCACAGGGTGGGTACGACCCCTTGCTGAGTGAGCGCATGCGCCGGGTGTTGCCTTTTGTTGGCCGGCCTGAAGGTCGCCGCCGCCTGCGGGTGATCACCAACATGGGCGCCGCCAATCCGGTATCCGCGGCTATTGAAGTGCGGCGGATTGCCGGTGAGTTGGGCCTTGATCTTAAGGTGGTTGCGGTCGTCGGCGACGACGTGTTGAACGTGTTGCAGCCCGAGTTTCTGTTGGATAATGGCCAGACTGTCGGCTCATTGGGTGAACGGCTGATTTCCGCAAATGCCTACCTGGGCGTCGACGGTATTCTGGAGGCGTTGCGTGCCGAAGCAGATGTAGTGATCACCGGGCGCGTGGCCGACCCATCGCTGTTCCTCGCGCCGCAGATGTTTGAATTTGGCTGGGCGCCGGACGATTGGCTGCGTCTGGGGCGCGGCACTTGCTCGAATGCGCCGGGCAAGTCAGCGGTGGGTATTTTGCCGATCCCGGCTTCAAGGACGTGGATGACCTCGCGCGCCTGGGCTTCCCCTTGGCTGAGATCGATGCCGACGGCGACGCCTTGATCACCAAGGTTGCCGGCTCAGGTGGGCGGGTCAGCCGCGCCACCTGTACTGAGCAACTGATCTACGAAGTGCACGACCCGGCGGCGTACCTCACGCCGGATGTGACGGCCGATTTTTCCCAGGTGGGGTTTGTCGAAGAAAGCGTTGATCGCGTGCGCGCCAGCGGTGCCGACGGCCGCGCGCGGCCCGAACAATTGAAGATCAGCGTCGGCTATCTGGATGGCTGGATCGGTGAAGGGCAGATGTCCTACGGCGGCCCCGGTGCTGTCGCACGGGCGCAGCTGGCGCGGGATGTAGTCCTCAAGCGTCTTGAGTTGATGGGCGTGAAGATGCAAGACCTGCGCGCGGAGCTGATCGGCATGGACTCGCTTCACGGCACACGCAGCACAGTCGAACCCTGGGAAGTGCGCCTGCGCGTGGCGGCCCGCTGTGAGGATCGCGGCGAAGCGGTGCGCGTTGGCAATGAAGTTGAAACCCTCTACACCAATGGCCCGTCCGGAGGCGGCGGCGCGAGCAAAAGCGTGCGCCAAGTGGTGGCCGTGGCGTCGTTGCTGCTGCCGCGCAATGCGGTCAACCCGAGGATCGAAGCATGAAGTTGCACACGCTGGCCCACTCCCGCACCGGGGATAAGGGCGACACGTCGAATATCTCGATCATTGCCTACCGTGCCGAGGATTATCCGCTGCTGTGCGAACAGCTCACGGCCGAGCGCGTGGCTGAGTTTTTCGCTGGCTTGCGCGAACCGGGGGCGGCACCTGTGCGGCGTTATGAGTTGCGCAATGTGCAGGCGCTGAATTTCGTGCTGCCGGGGATCCTGCGCGGTGGCGTCACCCGTTCGCTGGCGCTGGATGCGCATGGCAAGTGCCTGGGTTCCGCGCTGCTGGATCTGGTAATACGGCGTTAAGGCGGGCACAGGCAAGCCAGCGCCCACATTTTGATTTTTTAAACCTGTCAGACCGCAGCAAACCGCTTGTCCAGGTAATCAATGATCACCTTGGAGTCATACATCCAGGTGGTCTGGCCATTTTCTTCAATGCGCAGGCACGGCACTTTGATCTTGCCGCCTTGCTCCAGCAGGGTCTGGCGGTCCTGCTCGTTGTTCTTCGCATCCTTCAACGCTACTGGCACATTCAGACGATGCAGGGTGCGGCGAGTCTTCACGCAGAACGGGCAGGCATGGAATTGATAGAGCGTCAGCTCCTTGGCTGCCGCATTCACCAACGCCTGCTGTTCGGCAGGCCGCTGCTTTTTGCGCGGGCGGGTAAGGAAGTCGCCCGCGATGATGACGTGGCCGAGGCCCACTCGAAGTGCTTTGACGAACATGGCTAAAACCTCTTGCCCGATACAGAAGGGGCCGCAGCTTACCTCAATTTGGCAGGCGAAAAAAAACCGGCGATGAACGCCGGCTTTTTCGTATGCAGCCTGTTACTTGATCAGGCTGAGGAATTCGCTGCGGGTGGCCGCGTTTTCGCGGAACTCACCCAGCATCACCGAGGTGATCATCGACGAATTCTGCTTCTCGACACCGCGCATCATCATGCACATGTGCTTGGCTTCAATCACCACGGCCACGCCCAGGGCGCCTGTCACTTGCATCACGGCATCGGCGATCTGGCGGCTGAGGTTCTCCTGGATCTGCAGGCGGCGGGCGTACATGTCGACGATCCGCGCAACCTTTGACAGGCCC
This sequence comes from Pseudomonas sp. EA_65y_Pfl1_P113, assembly GCF_963970525.1. Taxonomy (NCBI): domain Bacteria; kingdom Pseudomonadati; phylum Pseudomonadota; class Gammaproteobacteria; order Pseudomonadales; family Pseudomonadaceae; genus Pseudomonas; species Pseudomonas sp. EA_65y_Pfl1_P113. The sequence goes on along the minus strand of NZ_CAXAQM010000005.1, from coordinate 156,427 downwards.
AGCACTTTGCCGCTCGGGATATACGCCACGTGGGCCTTACCGATAAACGGCAGCAGGTGGTGTTCGCACAGCGAGTACAACTCGATGTCCTTGACCAGCACCATTTCGCTGTTGTCGGAGCTGAACAAGGCACCGTTGGTGACTTCTTCGAGCGTCTGCGCATAGCCGCGGCAAAGGTACTGCATCGCCTTGGCGGCACGTTTTGGCGTGTCGAGCAGGCCCTCGCGGGAAACGTCCTCGCCGAGTTGGCCGAGGATCTCGGTGTAATTCTGTTCCAGGGACATGAAACTACCTGTGGGATTTTCGCAAAGCGCAAGGTTACGGTGGCGGACACATCGCTGCAAGCCTGACGAGGGCACTTGTTACTCGTCACGCCCTTCCATCATGGTGCGCTTGAGCATCACATACACCGCTCCCGCGCCGCCGTGGCGGGCCTGGCACGAGGTAAAGCCGAGTACCTGGGCGTGCTGGCGTAGCCAGGTGTTGACGTGGCTCTTGATCATGGGCCGCTTGCCGTCCAGCCGCACGGCCTTGCCATGGGTAACGCGCACGCAGCGGATTTCGAACTTGGTGGCTTCGGCCAGGAAGGCCCACAGGGTTTCGCGGGCTTTTTCCACGGTCATGCCGTGCAGGTCGAGGCTGCCTTCGAAGGGGATCTGGCCGGCCTTGAGCTTGCGCATCTGGCTTTCCTGCACGCCGTCGCGGGTCCACATCAGCTCGTCTTCGGGGCCGACATCGATTACGAATTGGTCCGACAGGCCGTCCACGGTGGTGGCGTCGGTGCGCACGGTCGCGGCCTGGCGCAGCTTGGCGATCTGCGCCCGGTCGGCCTTGGGTTTGCCGGTATCGGCGCGATCGTGCTTGATCGGCTTGACGCCGCGCAGCTCGTTTTTGAACAGGGAAAAGTCGTCGTCGTGCATGTTGGCCTCCGCGAAGGGCGGGCAGTTTACCTAAATCGCGGCGGCCAGGGCGCAGGAAACGCTATCCAAGCGCCATCAGTCGTGCTTTTTCATCAGATGCGAAGCGATGTTCAGCGACAACGGCTGGCGCATTTTCCGACGGCTGCGCCGCCACAACCACACGCCCAGCCACAGCACCAACAGCCCGATCGCCAACAGAATCGCCGAACCGCCAGGGCTGGCATTCAGCTCGCCAAGGGCCGGCGAGTGACCCAATAGACCGGCGCCACCAGCGCCAGCCAACAGCACACCAATAATCGCCAGCAGCGCGGCAATGCCGGCCACCAGGCGCAGACGCCAGTTGCTCGGGCCCTTGGGGCGCAAGCGACGAGCATCAAAACCATCGGATATCTTCATTCCGACCTTTCCTCCAGGGTATCGGCCCTTCGACCGGACAATACACAGGTTGTTCCGGGGGGAGGGGTAAATGCGCCAAATGAAAGGGCTCTGCGGATGAGCGGGGCAATAAACACTGCCGCGCCGCTCATCAAAAGGTCGATCAGATCAGGTCTTTGGTCTGCGCGAGAGTGGCAAAGTTGTCGGCCATGATCGCCATTTCAGTCTGCTGCACATGCTCGGCGCTCAAGATGCCGCCTTTGTAAGGCAGGTCACGGGTGGTGCAGGCGTCTTCCACCAGGGTGCAGCGAAAGCCCAGGTTCTTGGCGGCACGCACGGTGGTGCTGACACTGGAATGGCTCATGAAGCCGCAGACGATCAAGTCCAGAGGGCCGAGGTCTTGCAGGTGTTTTTCCAGGCCCGTGCCGTGAAAGGCACTGGGCAGCAGCTTGCCGATGATGGTTTCGTCGCCAAGAGGCTCGAGGCCGGGAATGAACTCACCGCGCTCGCCCTGGGGGTCAAACAGGCCACCCACGGTGCCCAGATGGCGTACATGCACGATCGGCCGCCCTGCATTGCGTGCCGCTGCAACGAGTTGTTTGATGTTTTCGACAGCTGCGTCCATGCCCGAGAGGGCGAGTGGACCGCTGAGGTATTCCTTCTGGGCGTCGATGATCACGAGAGTCGCATGGGCAAGGTTCGCTGCTGCGTAACCACGACCGCTGAGTTGAAACATCGTCTTTGGAACGGACATTCTGGGGCTCCTGTGAGGGGGGCTTTTGCGACATTGTCCACTGGCTGAGCGGTTCTGTGAATCGCTACGATCGTAAGGTACGCCGTTGTTGACGTGCAGCCATGTCAATAGGTGGGCTTGTTTAACACAATGATGGCAATTTGGATGAATTCCGACGTGTGGCGACAGGTGTTCGTACATCGTCGATAGGGGCTAAGGCTGTTAGAATCGCCAGTCGTTTTTTCCAGGAGCTTGCCCCCGTGACCACTTCTTCTTCCCGCCTGCGCACCTTGCGCGACCATATCCGTTGGGCTGTCAGCCGTTTTCATGGGGAAGACCTGTTTTTTGGCCATGGCACCGACAATGCCTGGGACGATGCCCGGCAACTGGTGCTCGGCGCCTTGCACCTGCCATGGGAAATTGCCGACAGTTACCTGGATTGCAACCTGGAAGAAGAGGAAGTCGCGCACCTGCAACGGTTGCTGCACCGCCGGATCCACGAACGCGTGCCGACACCTTATCTGATTGGCGAGGCCTGGTTCTGTGGCATGTCATTTATCGTCGATGAGCGTGTGCTGATCCCGCGTTCGCCGATCGGCGAGCTGATTGAAAACCGCTTCGCGCCTTGGTTGGCCCAGCCACCGGCACGCATCCTAGACCTGTGCACCGGCTCCGGCTGCATCGGCATCGCCTGTGCCTACGAGTTCCAGGACGCCGAGGTGGTGCTGGGGGACTTGTCCTTCGAAGCCCTGGAAGTGGCTAACCAGAACATCGAGCGTCATGGCGTTGATGAGCGCGTGTATACCGTACAGGGCGACGGTTTCGACGGCCTGCCGGGCCAGCGCTTTGACCTGATCGTGTCCAACCCGCCGTACGTGGATGCCGAAGACTTTGCCGACATGCCTGACGAATACCAGCACGAGCCGGAGCTGGGCCTGGCGTGCGGCGATGATGGCTTGAATCTCGTGCGGCGTATGCTGGCCGAGGCGGCGGACCACTTGACCGAGAAGGGTTTGCTGATGGTTGAAGTGGGAAACAGCCAGGTCCACGTCGAAGCGTTGTACCCGGAAGTGGATTTTGCCTGGCTGGATTTCCAGCGCGGTGGGCATGGGGTGTTTATGTTGACGGCGGAACAGTGCCTGGCGCATCAAGCAGTGTTTGCCGCCAGAGTTTAACTTGTCCTAGCCATAGGAATACGGTGCAAATGTGGGAACGAGCACGCCCGCTCCCACATTTTGATCTTATTTCCTAGTGCGAACCTGTTTCAGCGGTGTGTCGCAATCCAGATCAACAACCCCGCCTGAAACACCGTAAACGCCACCAGGCACGTGATGGTAAAGCGCAACCCGCTGTCCTCACGCTTGAACTTGGTGACTTTTTCCTCTTCCTTGCGCAGCTTCACTTCGTGTTCCATCAGATTCTGCTCGGCCTGTTGCAGCATCTGCGCCGCTTCAAGAATCTCCACGAACTGCACCTTCTCGGTGTTCCAGCTGTCCAGCACGTCGCTGACCTTGCCCGGTTGCACATTGCCTTTGAGGTGCTGCACATCGGCGTAGGCCACATCAAAACCCTGGATGCGCAAGAAGTGATCGCGGCGCAGGCGTGTCGCTTCGTTCAATGCGTCCTTGTTGGACAGGTCCACGCCGTCGACGCGATAGTGCGACCACTTCTTCTTCGCCCACGCGGCGGCTTGGGCGACCAGGAAGCGGCCGATACCGCGGTTGGCCGGTTCGATTTCCAGGCTGTTGCCCGGGCCGAAATGCACGCGGTGCTTGTCGTGGTCGACCCAGATATCCAGGTGATTCTGCTCACGGCGCACGCGCTGGCCCGGCAGTTGGATGACCATGCGCAGCAGGCTGTGGTGCTTGTCATTGCGCTCGGCATAACCGAATTGCACGAACCGCAATGGCCGCACGCCCGTGGCCCGGTCGGTGGCCAAGGGGGCCAGGCGCAGCATCTTGAAATGCTCGGCCTGAACATCCGCCCATGGCAGGGTCGCCGCGTCGACGGCCTCGGTTTTTTCAGCCGGGGTTTCGGCGGTAGGTTCCGGTGTTGCTTCAGTGGTTGTCATGCGGCGCGATCCTGTCCAAGCCCAGCAAACCGACAGTCTGTTTACTGTCGACCCTGGGCTTATCGGCCGTTTTTTCCAAGACTGGAGGCAAATTGCCGCTTAATGGGGTTGAAGTCCGTCGATAAAGCGCACCAGACGACTGCCCAGCTCGGCGGCGAGGGGCAATTGCGGGTCGTTGTAGGAGGCCAATTGCTGTTTCACGTCGTTGGGCACGATGCGCATCACGTGGTTCATGCCCCCGATCACCGCAAGCTGAGCGTCTGGCTTGGCCTTTTTCAGTTGCTGGGCATCGCCCACTCCGACCTGGATGTCGTTGGTGCCCTGGATGATCAGCGCTGGCATGCGCAGCTTTGCGAAGGCGGCCGACGGGTCGGCGCGAAACAAACTGATCAGATACGGCTGCACACTGGGTCGGAAAATGCCTTCCAGTGGGCCAGGCACATCCATATCCACTTGGCCGGCCTTGAGGTGATCGAGGATTTGATTGCTGCGCAGCAGCAGGGCAGGCGGCAGGTGATCGGCCAACTGTTGGCGGATCACCTGATCAACCGGGCGTGCGCTGCCGGACAGGGAAATCACGCCGGCGGGGTCCAGTTGCGGCGCGGCGAGGGCTGCTACCAGGGCGCCTTCACTATGGCCGAGCACAATCAGCGGGCCCATGCGTTTGTCGGCTTTGAGCAGTTTGCCCCAGGCCACGGCGTCCGCGACGTAAGCGTCCAGGGTCAGGTTGCGCTCATCCGGCGTGGCGGCCAGGCTGGCGGCCACGCCACGCTTGTCGTAGCGCACGCTGGCGATGTTATGCCGCGCCAGCACCCAGGCCAGGCGCTTGAGGCTGTCGTTGCGCGCCCCGTCGGCACTGTTGCCGTTGCGGTCGGTGGGGCCGGAGCCGGCAATGATCAGCACCACCGGTACTGGCTCGTCGGATTTGGGCAGTAGGAGTGAGCCAAACAGCTCGCCGCTACCGGTGTCCAGGCTTATGGGGCGTTGCAACACAATGGGGGAGGCGGCAAAGCCAAGGCTGGAAAACAGGGTGAGGGTCAACAGTAGAACTCGCAGCATCATCGCGCCATCATCAGAGAGGTGCCGGTTGGACCAAGGTCTACCGGTAAGGTTTCGAGGATGAACTAGTCGGTTGGCCTGCGTATACTGGCGGCCTTAAGTTATTACAGTTGACTTGATTCAACTGATTTCACGGAGCGCCCTGCATGTCCGGCAATACCTTCGGCAAGTTGTTCACTGTCACCACCGCGGGCGAAAGCCATGGCCCGGCGTTGGTCGCCATTGTCGACGGCTGCCCGCCTGGCCTCGAGCTGTCCGTGGCAGACCTGCAGCGTGACCTCGATCGTCGCAAACCCGGCACCAGCCGCCACACCACCCAGCGCCAGGAGCCCGACGAAGTCGAGATTCTTTCCGGCGTGTTCGAAGGGCGTACCACCGGCTGCTCCATCGGCTTGCTGATCCGCAACACCGACCAGAAGTCCAAGGACTACTCGGCGATCAAGGACCTGTTCCGTCCGGCCCACGCCGATTACACCTACCACCACAAATACGGCGAACGCGACTACCGTGGCGGTGGCCGCAGCTCGGCCCGCGAAACCGCCATGCGTGTGGCTGCCGGCGCCATTGCCAAGAAATACCTGGCGACCCAGGGCATCGTGATCCGCGGCTACATGAGCCAGTTGGGCCCGATTGAAATTCCGTTCAAGACCTGGGACAGCGTGGAAGAAAACGCTTTCTTCAGCCCCGACCCGGACAAGGTGCCGGAACTGGAAGCCTACATGGACCAGTTGCGCCGCGACCAGGATTCGGTCGGCGCCAAGATCACCGTGGTTGCCGAAGGCGTTAAACCGGGCCTGGGCGAACCGATCTTCGACCGCCTCGATGCCGAACTGGCCCACGCGCTGATGAGCATCAACGCCGTCAAAGGCGTGGAAATCGGCGCCGGCTTCGCGTGCGTGTCCCAGCGCGGCACCGAGCATCGCGACGAGCTGACCCCGCAAGGTTTTCTCAGCAACAACGCGGGCGGCATCCTCGGCGGTATATCCTCCGGCCAGCCGATCGTTGCGCACCTGGCGCTCAAGGCGACCTCAAGCATCACCACAACGGGCCGTTCGATTGATGTGCACGGTAACCCGGTTGACGTGATCACCAAGGGCCGCCACGACCCCTGCGTCGGCATCCGCGCTACGCCGATTGCCGAAGCGATGATGGCCATCGTGTTGATGGACCACCTGCTGCGCAACCGTGGTCAAAATGCTGACGTCCATGTAACCACCCCGGTACTGGGCCAGCTGTGACTGCTTGTTGTAGTGAGCGAGCTTGCTCGCGCTGGGCTGCGAAGCAGCCCCCTGCCAAGCCATGACTAACCCTCTCCCATACTGGCGCCTCTCCAGCTTCTACCTGTTCTACTTCGCCCTGCTTGGGGCGACAGCGCCGTTCCTGGCGCTGTACTTCAATCACCTCGGGTTCTCCAGCGCGCGCATCGGCGAGCTGGTAGCGATCCCCATGCTGATGCGCTGCGTGGCGCCCAACCTGTGGGGCTGGCTGGGTGACTACACCGGCCAACGCCTGGCCATCGTGCGCGTTGGCGCGGTGTGCACCCTGGCGAGTTTTTCGCTGATCTTCGTCAGTCATACCTACGCCTGGCTGGCCCTGGTGATGGCGCTGCATGCGTTCTTCTGGCACGCAGTGCTGCCGCAGTTTGAAGTGATCACCCTCGCGCACCTGCGCAAACAAACCTCGCGCTATAGCCAGATCCGCCTCTGGGGCTCCATTGGTTTTATCCTCACCGTGGTGATCATGGGTCGCCTGTTCGACTGGCTGAGCCTGGACATCTACCCGGTGGTGGTTGTGGTGATCATGGCCGGCATCATCGGCGCCAGCCTGTGGGTGCCGAACGCGCAGCCGGCGACCCAGGGTAGTCGCCTGGCAGGCGAGGGATTCCTGAAACAATTGCGCAGCCCGGGCGTCTTGGCGTTTTACGCCTGCGTGGCGTTGATGCAAATGAGCCACGGCCCGTACTACACCTTTCTCACCCTGCACCTCGAACACCTGGGTTACAGCCGTGGTGTGATCGGCCTGTTGTGGGCTTTGGGTGTCGTGGCGGAAGTGCTGATGTTCCTCGCCATGAGCCGTATCCTCTCGCGCTTTTCGGTACGCCGGGTATTGCTCGCCAGTTTGCTGCTGGCGGCACTGCGCTGGCTGCTGCTGGGTTCGTTTGCCGAGTTTTTCTGGGTGCTGTTGCTGGCGCAGGTGATGCACGCCGCCACCTTCGGCAGCTTTCACGCGGCAGCGATTGCCTTTGTGCAGCGCAGTTTTGGCGACAAACAACAAGGCCAGGGCCAGGCACTGTATGCCGCCCTGGCCGGTACCGGCGGTGCGCTGGGCGCGCTGTATTCGGGCTACAGTTGGAACCTGTTGGGGCCGACCCTGACCTTCAGCATCGCCAGCGTCGCCGCCCTGGCCGCCGCCGTTATCATCGGTCTTCGATTGCAAGAGCAGAACCAAGGAACCCTTCAATGAGCTACGTCGCTGTCTACTCCGCCGCTACACCGGACACTCCGAACAAGGTCTTGACCCATTTCGATGACATCGCCGCGACTCTGGCCGAGCATGGCGTGCGCTTTGAGCGCTGGCAGCCGAGCCCGATTGAGCAGGGCGCCAGCGATGCCGAACTGATCGCGGCGTATCAGACGCAGATCGATGCTCTCGGCTACGGCTCTGTAGAAGTGCTGCGCGTTACCGGCGATCACGCGCAAAAATCTGAACGGCGTGCACAGTTTTTGGACGAGCGCCGTTACAGTGAAGACGATGGGCGTTTTTTCATTGCTGGCCAGGGCCTGTTCGCCCTGCACATTGGCGACTACGTGTACGCCGTGCGTTGCGAGAAAAACGACCTGCTGGTGATTCCCGCCGGTATTGCGCACTGGTTTGACATGGGTGAGAACCCGCACTTCGTAGCGTTGCGGTTGTTCAATACGGCGAAAGGGTGGGTACCTGAATTCACAGGTGACGATATTGCCCGGCGCTTTCCCGGTTTGGACGATTAATTACGGCCTATCAGAAACTTCAATCCCCGTATGGTGGAAGTTTCTGTGGGAAGAAACTTAACCTTCTGTAGGGACTTGCTGTTTATTTTCGGGCCTGCGCCTTAATACCATTCCTTATGTAACTCTCTCTGGTATTAGCGTTTATATCACCTGTCAATAGGAGGAATCCGAAGGGTGATAGGACGTCGACCAATAAAATGGAGAGAACGCAATGAGAGGCCCGAGGGAATCGTTTCTACCGCCGTATTCGGTACCCAATGCTGCCAGGCGACGCATTAACCTGGCGGGCAAGTCGCTGACCCCGACAGAATTGGAAATATTGCGCTGGGCCTCGGAAGGCAAGACTGTGTGGGAGATCAGTAAGATACGCGCCACGTCAGAAGCCACGGTAAAATTCCACTTGCGCAATATCTACGGCAAGTTGGAAGTGACCAACCGCGTGCAGGCAATGAATGAGGCCGCGCGTCAGGGGCTTTGCTGAAGGCGTAAAAAAGGGCCGCGACACTCAACAGTGTCGCGGCCCTCTGCTTTGTCTGAGCCTTAAGCCGAGTGGTACGTCGGCAGGGCAAAGCGGTTTTGGCTCTGCAGCATCGAAATCTGCGGCAGGTCGCTGGCTTGTTCGGCGAGGTCGCGGCGAATGGCGCTGATCACCCAGGTCAATTGGTCGGCAGTGTGCAACTGCTGGTAGGAGATCGAGCGCTTCACCTGTTTGCCTTCGCTGTTACGCAGGGTCAACAGGATGCCGCCGTCAGGACGTGGCTGAGTGGTGACGTCGTAGTTGCAGAATACTGAAGCGAATTTATCTTGGATCAGGCTCATGTCTATCAGCTCCGTTGGCTCAAGTTGGCAAGCATGGAGTGATAGGTGCAGTGATTGTGCCAGCTACCGATTTATAAAAATATCGTTATAAATCAGTGTCTTGTGAAAATTCAGGAATTTCAGTTTCGTGCAATTTGCATGAATGGCCATCATGTATCCTGCATTTTGCGTTGTTCCTCAGGCCTGAACAGGCGCCCCATCAGTTTTTAAGACTGCCTCTGCGTCGCTAAATTCCATTTTTCCGCGGTCGCTCATCGGGATACAAAACTTTTCAAATCCTGCGTGTACAGCCGAAGAGTGGCTGACGTACTTTCCTGCAAGGTTTACGAAGAATAAGAAAAAGGACGTTCCCATGAGCCATCCGCCAAACGACATGATCACTTGGGGCATGATGCTGCGTAAGGTGCCTGCCATTGTTTGTGCGCTCCCCCGCGTGGTACGCGGCATGCGTGCCGCCAATGTCACAGACCCCCAGCAACCCTGCGGCCTGGGCTGGCACTTTGAACAAGCCGCCTTGCGTAACCCGGATGGCGCCGCCTTGTTGTACGCCGACCGCGTCCTCAGCTACACCGAAGCCAACCAACAGGCCAACCGCATTGCCCATCATTTGCAGGCCCATGGCATCGGCAAGGGTGATGTAGTCGCGATGTTTATCGAAAACCGTCCCGAACTGCTGCTTAACGTGTTGGCCGTGACCAAGCTGGGCGGCATCTGCGCCATGCTCAATACGGCGCAAACCCAAGCGGCGCTGGTGCACAGCCTTAACCTGGTGAACCCCGTGGCGATCGTGGTGGGGGCAGAATTGGTGGACGCCTACGAAGTCGTGCGTAATGAGGTGGCGATCGAGGCAAAACGCACGTGGTTCGTCGCCGAGCAACACGGCGCCACGGTGCCGCAAGGTTACATCGACCTGATCGCTGCCAGCGCCGAGCGCCCGGCGACTAACCCGGCCAGCACCGCGCAGGTTTTCTTCAACGATCCCTGCTTTTATATCTACACCTCCGGCACCACGGGCTTGCCCAAGGCCGGCATCATGAAGCACGGCCGCTGGACCAAGACCGCCGTCAGCTTCGGCAGCATTGCCTTGGACATGGGCCCGGACGACGTCCTTTATTGCACGCTGCCGCTCTATCACGCCACCGGCCTGTGCGTGTGCTGGGGCTCGGCGATTGTCGGAGCGTCGGGGTTTGCCATCCGGCGTAAATTCAGTGCCAGCCAGTTCTGGGACGACGCGCGTAGATTCAAGGCGACCACCCTCGGTTATGTCGGTGAATTGTGCCGTTACCTGCTCGACCAGCCAGCCAGCGAAAACGATGGTGATCACCGCGTGACCAAGATGGTCGGCAATGGCCTGCGTCCTGGCGTGTGGGCGCAGTTCAAGGCGCGTTACGGCGTCCATCATGTGTGCGAGTTGTATGCCGCCAGCGACGGCAATATCGGCTTCACCAACGTCTTGAATTTCGACAATACCGTCGGTTTTTGCCTGCAGCACTGGGCGCTGGTGGACTACACCCTCGATACGGGTGAGCCCCTACGCGGCAGCGATGGTTTCATGCACAAAGTGAAGACAGGTGGGCAGGGATTGTTGCTGGCCAGGATCGATGAAAAGTCGCCTTATGATGGCTACACCGACCCGGAAAAGAACCGCCAGGTGGTCCTCACCGATGTATTCGTGAAGGGCGACCGCTACTTCAATACCGGCGATCTGGTGCGCAGCATTGGCTTTGGCCATGCGCAATTCGTCGACCGTATGGGGGATACCTATCGCTGGAAGGGCGAAAACGTCTCCACTACGGAAGTTGAGAATGTCCTGTTGCAACATCCGCAGATCGCCGAGGTCGTGGCCTATGGTGTGGAAATCGAAAACACCAACGGCCGTGCCGGCATGGTTGCCATCACCCCGAGCGAGTCCCTGGCCGCCCTGGACATGCGCGAGTTGCTGCAGTTCGCCCATGGCCAGTTGCCGCATTATGCGGTGCCGTTGTTCCTGCGGATCAAGGTGAAGATGGAAACCACCGGTACCTTCAAATACCAGAAAGTACGGCTCAAGCAGGAGGCGTTCGACCCGGACAAGGCAGGCAATGATCCGGTCTACGCCTGGCTGCCGGGTTCGGACTGCTATGTACCGGTGACGGGGCCATTGTTGGCGCAGATCCAGGCCGGCCACTTCCGTTATTAACCGTAGCGTTATTGATTCTGCCTATGGCGCCTTTTGACAAAAAAGCCATGACAGGTGGGAACTCCCTCGCGACACTGGCGCCTATTCAGTATCAGGACAAGGAGCCCCACATGTCAGATCAACCCAAACAAATGACCGATGATGAAGCCGCCGAATTTGCCGAGCAGGTCTTTGACGTCGCCCGCAAAGGCGACGCCGCTATGCTCGCCGCGCTGCTGGCCAAAGGCTTGCCAGCCAATTTTCGTAACCATAACGGCGACACCCTGTTGATGCTCGCGGCCTACCACGGCCATGCCGAGGCGGTAAAAGTCCTGCTGGAGTTCAAGGCTGACCCGCTGATCGCCAATGACAAAAACCAGTTGCCGATCGCCGGGGCTGCGTTCAAGGGCACCTTGCCGGTAGTACAGGCGCTGATCGAAGGGGGCGCGCCAGTGGATGCCTCCTCCTCGGACGGCCGTACCGCCTTGATGGTGGCGGCAATGTTCAACCGCGTGGAGATGGTCGACTACCTGCTCGGCCAGGGCGCCAACCCCAAGGCGACTGATGCCCAGGGCGCGACGGCGTTGGCGGCGGCGCAGACCATGGGCGCCGTGGATACGGCGGCGCAGTTGCGGAAACTGGTGTAGGCTACGCGCCCTCAAAAACCAGCCCGCTACAGGACCATGCCCATGAAAACCGCCCTCGTCGAACTCATCAGCAAAATCAGCGCCGGCGTCATGGGCGAGGACGAAGTGGCGCGTATCGCCGATGAAGCGGCCCAGGCCTACGCGGACCCGGCGGCGTTTTTGGCGGCCAACCCGGATATCAACTACGACGATACCTTCCCGATTCCTTTGGGTGAATGGATCGTCGTCGGCAGCCTGCCGGACACCGTGTTGTTCCAGGCCGACACCTACGGCGACCTGTTCGCACAGATCGTCGCTTCGTTCGGCCCAGGCGTAGCGTTCAACCTCAAGCCCAAGCAACTGGCCAAGACCGAAGACCTGACTGCACTGAACCGCATCCAGATCCAGATGAGTGCCCTCAGCCCGGAAGATGGCGGCTACGTGTTGCTCAACTTCAGCCAACTGTTGGACGACGAGATCCAGGCCGTGCTGGTCTACGGCAACGACCTGCCGCGCGTGCTGGCGTTGTGCGCCGAAGTCGGTATCAAGGGCGAACCGTCCCTGGAAGCGCTGAAGATCGCTGTGCACGTCTGAAATAGAACGGAACCCCGGCCAGTGCTGACTATCCTACAAGTGCATGCCCTCACTTAGGAGCGACACCATGGGTTCGACTTTCAATGGCCTGATCGGGCTGATCATCCTGGCGCTGGATATCTGGGCGATCATCAATGTGTTCAAAAGCGGTGCCAGCACGGGCGCCAAGGTGCTGTGGATTTTGCTGATCCTGTTGTTGCCGGTGCTGGGCTTGATCATTTGGGCAATCGCCGGGCCGCGTGGCAACGTGCGGATATGACTGTAAAACTGCCCACTCAACATTGAATGGCCGTAGTCAATGTGGGAGGGGGGCAATCCCCCTCCCATATTTCTTTGTGTCGAAATATTCGCTATACAGAATTTTCACACAGCCTTCCGGACAATTCCCTTCGTTCTATTTCCTTGTAGGACGGCTCTGTCGCCGGCTGGCGAAAGCCCTACAAAGAAGTGTTTTTCCTCAGTAATCAATAGCGTTGATGGCATTCATCGGGCACCATTTGCGCCAACGCGCTTACCCCCCGTTCCTACACGCTTGGGCGTGGGCAGGATGCCGCAGCAATATTTCGCAACTTAAACTTCCAATGGGTCCTCAAACGACATGGCAAACCCGGACGCCCTGAATCATCAGCGAGCTTCAAGTCGCCTGCTGCAACCCACCGTCAAATCCCATCTGGCATACACGCTGCTCTGCGCACTGGTCATGATGGTGATGTTCTCCCTGCTGCGCCTGGCGCTGCTGGTGTACAACCGCGAGATGATCCTCGACACGCCGGCCTCGACCTTCCTTGAAGCGTTCGCCAACGGCCTGCGCCTGGACCTGCGCCTGGTGGTTTACCTGATCATCCCATTGCTGCTGGCGTTGTTCAGCGTACGGGCGATGGCTGCTCGCGGGTTCTTCCGTTTCTGGCTGACCGTGGCGTCCAGCATCGCCCTGTTCCTGGGCCTGATGGAAATGGACTTCTATCGCGAGTTCCACCAGCGCCTCAACGGCCTGGTGTTCCAGTACGTGAAGGAAGACCCGAAAACCGTGATGAGCATGCTCTGGTACGGTTTTCCGGTGGTGCGTTACCTGCTGGCCTGGGCCGTGGGCACGCTGATCCTGAGCATCGCCTTCAAAGGCGCCGACCGTGCAACGCGCCCACGCGGGCCGTTCAGCGGTGGCAGCATCGGCACTCGCCAAGTAGCGCCGTGGTACACGCGTATTGCGGTGTTCGTGGTCTGCCTGTTGGTCGCTGTCATCGCCGCGCGTGGCACTCTGCGCCAAGGCGCGCCACTGCGTTGGGGTGACGTCTACACCACCGACTCGAACTTCGCTAACCAACTGGGCCTGAATGGCACGTTGTCGCTGGTCGGCGCGGCCAAGGCACGGTTCTCCGAGCATCGTGACAACACTTGGAAGGCGACGCTGGAACAGCCGTTGGCGACCCAGACTGTGCGCGACATGCTGGTGCTGCCGACGGAAAAACTGGTGGATACCGACACCGCCGCCGTGCGCCGCGAGTTCACCCCACCGGCAGAGAAAACCCTGCCGATCAAGAACGTCGTCGTGATCCTGATGGAAAGCTTCGCCGGTCACTCGGTCGGCGCCCTGGGTCGTCCGGGTAACATCACGCCGTACTTCGACAAACTGTCCAAGGAAGGCCTGTTGTTCGACCGCTTCTTCTCCAACGGCACTCACACTCACCAGGGGATGTTTGCCACCATGGCGTGTTTCCCCAACCTGCCGGCGTTCGAATACCTGATGCAGACCCCGGAAGGCAGCCACAAGCTGTCGGGCCTGCCCCAGTTGCTCAGCGCGCGCAAGTTTGACGACGTGTATGTCTACAACGGTGACTTCGCCTGGGATAACCAATCGGGCTTCTTCAGCAACCAGGGCATGACCCACTTCATTGGTCGCAACGACTTCGTCGACCCGGTGTTCTCCGACCCGACCTGGGGCGTGTCCGATCAGGACATGTTCAACCGTGGCCTGGAAGAGCTGAAAGCCCGCGAAGGCGGCAAGCCGTTCTATGCCTTGCTGCAAACCTTGTCCAACCACACGCCGTATGCCTTGCCGACGCCATTGCCGGTCGAGAAGGTCACGGGTCGTGGCAGCCTTGACGAGCATTTGACGGCGATGCGCTACTCCGACTGGGCGTTGGGCCAGTTCTTTGAAAAGGCGCGTAAGGAGCCGTATTTCAAGGAAACCTTGTTCGTGATTGTCGGCGACCACGGCTTTGGCAACGAACAGCAGATCACCGAAATGGACCTGGGTCGCTTTAACGTGCCGATGCTGATGATCGCACCGGGCATACAGGAGAAGTTCGGCGAGCGTGACCACACCGTGGGCACCCAGATCGACATCGTGCCGACCATCATGGGCCGCCTGGGTGGCGAAACCTTGCACCAGTGCTGGGGGCGCGACCTGCTGAACCTGCCGGAAGGCGATAAAGGCTTCGGCGTGATCAAACCGTCGGGCAGCGATCAGACAGTGGCGCTGGTTACCGGCGATCGCATTCTGGTGTTGCCGAAGGAAATGCCACCCAAGCTCTGGGAATATGAGCTGGGCGCCCACCCGACCGGTAAAGTGATTCCTGAATCGCCGGACGAGGGGGCATTGAGGCAGAAACTTGAGTCGTTCCTACAGACGGCGACCAAGAGCCTGTTGGATAACACCGCCGGTGTGGCTGACGGCAAGCCGGACTAATTAACCGGCAATAAAAAAGAGGCCTTTTTCAAGGCCTCTTTTTTTGCTGTTTTTTTGCTACCAGGACTTTATATCCGGCCAAGCAACATCAACACCAGCAGCACAACCAATACCACCCCGAGGATACCCGACGGGCCGTAACCCCAGTTACGCGAGTGAGGGAACACTGGCAGACCACCGACCAGCAGGAGGATCAGGATAATGATCAGAATGAGGCTCATGGTTTTTCCTTATTGTCTTTCTGCAAAGACCGGTTATTTAACGATAGGCCCGACAGCTAACTTACGGACGCCTTAATAACTCCGACTATTGCCCCTCGCGAAAAATTCAGTATTTTTTAAAGCATTTCGTGCACTCGCTTATTTCTTTTAATGCGTTCGCAAATTCGTTTTGCTAGTTGAAAAATATTGAACTTAGGCAATAGGCAAACATCCGACCCAGTCGCCGGTTTGCCAAGGGCATTCATCACTCTGATGGTGGGTGGGTGTGGGAAAAACCTTCGCTACACTGCCGGTCACTTCTTCCGTGAACCACAAGGCTACCTCCTATGCAAAATCGCATGATGATCACTGGCGCCGGGTCTGGCCTGGGTCGCGAAATCGCTCTGCGCTGGGCCCGCGAAGGTTGGCAATTGGCCTTGTCTGACGTCAGCGAGCCGGGCTTGCAGGAAACCCTCAAGCGCGTGCGCGAGGCGGGCGGCGACGGTTTTGTGCAGCGCTGTGACGTGCGCGATTACAGCCAGCTCACCGCATTTGCCCAGGCTTGCGAGGTGAAACTGGGTGGCATCGATGTGATCGTCAACAATGCAGGCGTGGCTTCGGGTGGGTTCTTCGCCGAACTGTCCCTGGAAGACTGGGACTGGCAAATAGCAATCAACCTGATGGGCGTGGTCAAGGGCTGCAAGGCGTTCCTGCCCCTGCTGGAAAAGAGCAAGGGCCGCATCATCAACATCGCGTCTATGGCGGCATTGATGCAGGGCCCGGCCATGAGCAACTACAACGTGGCCAAGGCCGGCGTGGTGGCGCTGTCGGAAAGTCTGCTGGTGGAGCTAAAGCAGCAGGAAGTCGGCGTGCACGTGGTCTGCCCGTCGTTCTTCCAGACCAACCTGCTCGACTCGTTCCGTGGGCCGACCCCGGCGATGAAGGCCCAAGTGGGCAAACTGCTTGAGAGCTCGCCGATTTCGGCGGCAGACATTGCCGATTACATTTATCAGCGCGTCGCAGCAGGCGAGTTCATGATCCTGCCCCATGAGCAAGGGCGGATGGCGTGGGCGTTGAAGCAGAAGAACCCGCAGTTGCTCTATGACGAGATGACCACCATGGCCGACAAGATGCGTGCCAAAGCGCAGGCGGTTAAAGGCTGATCAGGTGGCAGTCTGTCAGGTAAGTTACCTGCGTATGTAGGGAGTGCCTGATTTCACCGCAAGGCATTGATGGCCCCACAGCCAGCGCGCATGGTCGAGGTCCTGTCATTCTAAAAGGACAACCGCCATGCTGGTCTTAAGCCGCGCCGTAGGCGAAGTCATCTCCATTGGCGATGACATCGCCGTGCACATCCTCGAGTTGAACGGTAACCAGGTGAAGTTCGGTGTTGCAGCGCCGGCCGGGGTGCATGTTCATCGCGCGGAGGTGTACCAGAAAATCCTCGAACGCCAAGCCGCTGAGCTGCACGCGGCCCCCAACCCTTAGCGCATTTTCAGTCGAATAGATGCTTGGGCACGTCGTGCTTGAGCATCAACTGGCATTGCTCGCTCTCGGGGTCGAACACGATCAGCGCCTGGCCCTTGGTCAGCGCCTGGCGCACGCGCAATACGCGGGTCTCCAGGGGCGTGTCGTCGCCATTGTCGGTGCCGTCACGGGTGACGAAGTCTTCGATGAGGCGGGTCAGGGTGTCGACTTCAAGAGCGTCGTAGGGAATCAGCATACAAGCCTCGGGTGATGGATCCCGGCGATGCTACTGCGCCGGGACCGGAGTTGCCAGTCTCAGGGCTTGTTGCCCACCAGGCTCTCCACCGATGGCACCCGCGTGTCGCTCTCCATTTGTGCATCGTGTTCAATCTGATGACTGAACCGATCCAGTGAACCCTGGGCCGGTTGTGCGTCGCTGGCGAATACGGGCGGGCTGAGAATATACGCGCCCAGCAGGCGGCTCAGCGCCGCGAGGCTATCGATATGGGTGCGTTCGTAGCCGTGAGTCGCGTCGCAGCCAAACGCCAGCAACGCGGTGCGGATATCATGGCCTGCGGTCACGGCCGAGTGCGCATCGCTGAAGTAGTAGCGGAACAGGTCGCGGCGCACCGGCAACTCGTTGTCAGACGCCAGGCGCAGCAAATGCCGCGAGAGGTGATAGTCATACGGCCCACCCGAATCCTGCATCGCCACGCTCACCGCATGTTCACTGGAATGCTGGCCGGGGGCGACGGGGGCGATATCGATGCCGACGAACTCACTGACATCCCAGGGCAGGGCGGCCGCTGCGCCGCTGCCGGTCTCCTCGGTAATAGTGAAGAGTGGGTGGCAGTCGATCAGCAACGGCTCGCCGCTGTCGACAATCGCCTTGAGCGCGGCGAGCAGGGCAGCGACGCCAGCCTTGTCGTCAAGGTGTCGGGCGCTGATGTGCCCACTTTCGGTAAATTCGGGCAGCGGGTCGAAGGCCACGTAGTCACCGATGCCGACCCCCAGGGAATCGCAATCGGCGCGGGTCGCGCAGTAGGCGTCCAGGCGCAGCTCCACGTGGTCCCAGCTCACCGGCATTTCGTCCACGGCGGTGTTGAACGCGTGCCCGGAGGCCATCAACGGCAGCACGCTGCCACGGATCACACCGTTATCGGTAAACAGGCTGACGCGGCTGCCTTCGGCAAATCGGCTCGACCAGCAGCCCACCGGCGCCAGGCTCAGGCGGCCGTTGTCCTTGATCGCGCGTACGGCGGCGCCGATGGTGTCCAAGTGTGCGGACACCGCACGGTCTGGGCTGTTCTTCTGGCCCTTGAGGGTGGCGCGAATAGTGCCGCGCCGCGTCATTTCAAACGGAATGCCCAGTTCTTCCAGGCGCTCGGCGACGTAGCGCACGATGGTGTCGGTAAACCCGGTGGGGCTGGGGATGGCGAGCATTTCCAGCAGCACTTTTTGCAGGTAAGCGAGATCCGGTTCGGGGATGGTTTGGGGCATAAAGGGGTCCTTTAGTTGCAAGCTATTAGCTGCAAGCTGCAAGCTGCAAGTTCGGTGTGGTGTAAGGCTGTTGAGTTCGCTTGAAGCTTGAAGCTAAAAGCTTGCCGCTTGCCGCTACCCACTATACGGAAACAACAAATCGACAAATTTTTCAGCAGTGGGTTGCGGTTCATGATTGGCCAGGCCGGCGCGTTCGTTGGCTTCGATAAACACGTACTCGGGTTGATCGGCGGCAGGCACCATCAGGTCCAGGCCGACCATGGGAATATCCAGGGCGCGCGCAGCGCGCACGGCGGCGTCCACCAGCGTGGGGTGCAGGATCGCGGTGACGTCTTCCAGGCAACCCCCCGTGTGCAGATTGGCGGTACGGCGCACGGCCAGGGTCTGGCCGCGAGGCAGGATGCTGCTGTAGTCGTAGCCGGCGGCTGTCAAGGTGCGCTCGGTTTCGGCGTCGACCGGGATTTTGCTTTCACCGTCGGTGGCGGCCTGGCGGCGGCGGCTCTGGGCTTCTATCAAGGCGCCGATGGAATGCTGACCGTCGCCAGTCACTTCGGCTGGGCGTCGGATTGCAGCGGCGACAACTTCGAAACCAATCACCAGGATGCGCAGATCCAGGCCTTCGTGAAAGCTTTCCAACAATACCCGACTGTCAAACTGCCGCGCCGCTTCAATCGCCTGCTGCACGTCTTCGATGCTTTGCAAATCCACCGCTACACCATGGCCTTGCTCGCCATCCAGCGGCTTGACCACGACGCGCTGGTGTTCCTCGAGGAACTCCAGGTTGTCATCGGCGCTGCCCGCGAGTTGTTGCGACGGCACGTTCAGCCCTGCGGCTTTCAGGGTTTTATGCGTCAGGCTTTTATCCTGACACAGCGTCATGCTGACGGCGGTGGTCAGGTCGCTCAGGGATTCACGGCAGCGCACACGGCGGCTGCCATGACTCAAGGTGAACATGCCCGCATCAGCGTCATCCACCTGCACATCGATACCTCGGCGGTGGGCCTCCTCCACGATGATTCGTGCATAAGGGTTGAACCCCGCCTGCGGGCCGGGGCCGAGAAACAAAGGCTGGTTGATGCCATTTTTACGCTTGATCGCAAAGGTGGTCAGCGCGCGAAAACCGAGCTTGGCGTAAAGGTTCTTGGCTTGGCGATTATCGTGCAGCACCGACAAATCCAGATAGCTCAAGCCACGGCTCATGAAGTGTTCCACCAGATGGCGCACCAGCACCTCACCCACACCGGGGCGCGTGCATTGCGGGTCAACCGCCAGGCACCACAGGCTGCAACCGTTTTCCGGGTCGTGAAAGGCTTTTTGGTGATTGAGGCCCATCACGCTGCCGATCACCGCGCCGCTGTCTTCATCCTCTGCCAGCCAATACACCGGGCCACCTTGATGGCGCGGCGTGAGGCGTTCGGTGTCGACAGGCAACATGCCGCGCCCTTGATAGAGCCGGTTCACCGCCAGCCAATCCGCCTCGCTCTGCACGCGGCGAATACGGAAGCCACGAAACACTCGAGTCGCTGGGCGATAGTCGCTGAACCAAAGGCGCAACGTGTCGGATGGATCAAGAAACAACTGCTGAGGATCGATCCCCAGAATTTGCTGGGGGGCCGCCACATACAGGGCGATGTCTCGCTCGCCAGCCTGCTCATTGAGCAACTCCAGGGCGAGGCTGGCAGGGTCCGGAAAGGTATGGCCGATCAACAGCCGACCCCAACCGCAATGCACGGCAATCGGTTCGGCGGCCAAGGGGCTTCCGTCTTCAGCCAGGCGGGCTTGCAGGCGCTCGTAGGTTGGCGCCTGGCCCTTCAGCAAGCGTTGGCTGTAAGCCGCTGCAAGAGGTTTCATCAATCAGATTCCTTGTTCGCTGAGCCACAGGTTCAGCGCCGCCAGTTGCCACAGCTTGGAGCCGCGCAACGGCGTCAGTTGGCCCTGCGGGTCGGTGAGCAGGCGGTCGAGCATGGCCGGGTTGAACAGGCCGCGATCCTGGCTGGGGTCCAGCAGCAGTTCACGGACCCAGTTCAGGGTATCGCCTTGCAAATGCTTGAGGCCCGGCACTGGAAAGTAGCCCTTCTTGCGGTCAATGACTTCGCTTGGGATGACACGGCGCGCGGCTTCTTTGAGGACCTGCTTGCCGCCATCAGGCAACTTGAACTTGCCAGGTACACGGGCCGACAGCTCCACCAGACGGTAGTCCAGAAACGGCGTACGCGCCTCCAGGCCCCAGGCCATGGTCATGTTATCGACGCGTTTGACCGGGTCGTCCACCAGCATCACTGTGCTGTCCAGACGCAGTGCCTTGTCCACGGCGGCATCGGCGCCTGGCATGGCGAAATGCTCGCGTACAAAGTCACCGGCAGCGTCGTTGGCCGTCAGCCATTTCGGCGCGACGGTGGCGGCGTAATCTTCGTAGCTGCGGTCGAAAAACGCATCGCGATACGCCGCATAAGGATCGCTGGCGCCATCCACCTGCGGGTACCAGTGGTAACCGGCGAACAGCTCGTCGGCGCCCTGGCCGCTCTGCACCACCTTGCAATGCTTGGCCACTTCCCGCGACAGCAGGTAGAAAGCGATGCAGTCATGGCTGACCATTGGCTCGCTCATGGCGCGAAATGCCGCCGGCAGTTGCTCGATGATCTCGCTTTCAGCAATGCGCAATTGGTGGTGACGGGTGCCGTAGTGCTTGGCGATCAGGTCGGAGTACTGGAACTCGTTGCCAGCCTCGCCGCCCGCGTCTTCAAAACCGATGGAGAAGGTCGACAGGTCTTGCACGCCGACTTCGCGCAGCAGGCCGACGAGCATGCTCGAATCGACACCGCCGGACAGCAGCACGCCGACATCCACGGCGGCACGTTGGCGGATGGCCACGGCTTCGCGGGTGCTGTCGAGCACGCGATCAGTCCAGTCTTCCAGGCTGAGGTTTTTCTCGTCCTCATGCGGACCGTAGGGCAGGGTCCACCAGGTTTTCTGCTCGGTCTTGCCGTTGGCTTCGACACGCATCCAGCTCGCCGGTGGCAGTTTTTCAATGCCTGCCAGCAGGGTACGCGGTGCAGGCACCACAGCGTGGAAGTTCAAGTAGTGGTTGAGCGCCACCGGATCAAGGATCGGGTTGATATCGCCGCCCTTGAGCAGCGCAGGCAATGCCGAGGCAAAGCGCAAGCGCTGGCCGGTGCGCGACAGGTACAACGGTTTTACGCCGAGACGGTCACGTGCGATAAACAAACGCTGGGCATCGCGCTCCCAGATGGCGAAGGCAAACATGCCGTTGAGCTTGGGCAGCAGCGCTTCGCCCCAGGCGTGGTAGCCCTTGAGCAGCACTTCGGTGTCGCCCCCGGAATAGAAGGCGTAGCCCAAGGCTTCCAGCTCTTTGCGCAATTCCGGGAAGTTATAGATCGCACCGTTGAAGGCCAGGCTAAGGCCGAGGTGTGAATCGACCATGGGTTGGGCCGAGCCGTCCGACAGGTCCATGATCTTCAGGCGTCTGTGGCCCAGGGCAATCGGCCCTTGGGCATGGAAGCCCCAGGCATCCGGGCCACGTGGGGCCAAGTGATGGGTGATGCGCTCAATGGCCGCCAAGTCGGCAGGTTGGGCATCGAAACGTAATTCTCCAGCTAATCCGCACATAAATTCCTTACCGGTTTTTCCGTTGGGGAGGGGTCAATACTCAATACGCCGCTGAGGGCGCGTACCCAGAAACTGACCCAGTGCTATCCGTAGAGTTTTAGACCGATAAGTTATAAGGCAAACAGGCGCACTGGCGTTAACGCCCTCGTTTGCGCTGATTACGGTGTCTTTGTTTTACCTCGAATCAATGCCCGCAAGGCAAATCGGTTGGGGTGGCAAGCTTCGGCCACATTGGCCGGTACGGGCAGCGGTTCGTCACTCAGCCAGGCAGCGATCAGTTCGCCGCACAGTGGCGCCGTGATCAGCCCGCGTGAACCGTGGCCGCTATTGATGTACACCCCCGGTAGCCACGGGCACGGCGTATCCGGGACTTGCCGGGCGTCTTTGCCGAGCACGGCATACACGCTTTGAAACGCCGTACCATCCGCCAGCGGTCCGACAATCGGCAGGTAATCAGGGCTGGTGCAGCGGAATGCGGCACGCCCCTCCAGCTGTTCCGGGGCCAGTTGTTCTCCGCCCAGGCGCTGCAGCAGGTCTGTGGAAATCTCGCGCAGCATTTCCAGGTTGCCAGCATGTTCGGCAGCGGTGGCCGTGAGGTCGTCGTTGGTGAAGTCGAAGCTGGCGCCAAGCGTGTGTTCACCCAGCCGGGCGGGGGCGACATAGCCTTCGGCGCACACCACCGTGCCCAGCGCCTGGCTGGCCGAGGTTTGCGCCAGGCGGCTGATCTGCCCACGAATCCGCTTGAGCGGCAAGTCGGCGCTGAACGCGAACCGCTTGATTTCAGCAGCGCCCGCCAGCACCACCACCGAGGCGCTCGCCAGTACGCAATCGCCGTTGCGGGCTTGCCACTGGCCATCGACCCGGTGCAGCTCAGCGGCCTCGTTGTGTGTGAGGACCTCAATCAACGGATGTGCCGCCTGCCACTGGCACAGCGCCGGCGGGTGCACCCAACCGCCTTCGGGGAAAAACAGGCCGCCCTGGGCCAGGCTGATCCCGGCGCGTTGTTGGGCCTGATCGCGGTCCAGCAGGTGCAGCAGATCCGGGGCGAACGCGTCGGCGAGTTGCACCTGGCGCTGGCCTTCCTTGGCATCAAACGCTAGTTGCAGCACGCCGCAGCCGTCCCAGTCGACACCACGCTGCAAGTGCTCCAACAGCCGTCGGGTGTGGCCGAAACCGCTGAGGATCAGCTGCGACAAGGCCGTGCCATGTGCGGACAGTTTGAGATACAGCACGCCTTGGGGGTTGCCCGACGCTTCCTGCGCCAACGCCGCGTGGCGCTCCAGCAGGCTGACGCGCCAGCCTCGCGCCGCGAGGCTGGCGGCGGTGGCGCAACCGGCCAGGCCGCCGCCGATGACCATGGCATGGCGTTCACCGTCGAGGGCAGGCGGGCGGGCGAACCAGGGTTTGGCTGACGTTGGGCGCGGCGTGTCATGGGGCCAGCCAAGGTACTCGCCGCGCAGGATCTCCCACTTGTGGCCGATGCCTGGCGTGCGCTTCATCTTGAACCCGGCCGCGTTGATCAACCGTCGCACCCAGCCGGTGCTGGTAAAGGTACTGATGGTTGAGCCGGGTGCCGCCAGGCGCGCCAGTTCGGCAAACAGCTCGGCGGTCCACATGTCCGGGTTTTTCGCCGGGGCGAAGCCGTCGAGAAACCACGCGTCGATCTGCGCATCCAGTTGTGGCAATTGTTCCAGGGCATCGCCGATCAACAGGGTCAGGGTCACGCGGCCGTTATCCAGCACCAGCCGCTGGAAGCCTTGATGGACAGCGATGTACTGCGCCAGCAGTTGCTCGGCGAAGGGCTGCAGTTCGGGCCAGAGGGCGAGGGCGCGTTGCAGGTCGGCGTGGCTCAGCGGATACTTCTCCGCGCTGACAAAATGCAGGTGCGCGCCGGCAACCGCGTGCTGTTCGAACAGTTGCCAGGCACACAGGAAATTCAACCCGGTGCCGAAGCCGGTTTCACCAATCACCAGCCGCCCACCCGCCGGGAGGGCCGCGAAGCGTTCCTGCAAACGGTTCTGTTCGAGGAATACATAGCGGGTTTCTTCAAGGCCCGACTTGTCGGAAAAGTACACATCGTCAAACGCCCGCGAGTGCGGGCGACCTTGATCATCCCAGTCGAGCTGGGCGTGGGTGATGGGGGTCATGGACGGCTCATAAAAAAGCAGGCAAAGGCAAGGTGGCCATTCTAGCTGATCAACAAGCTTTGAATTGACCTACGGCAAGCGCGTATGGAATTTCCTCCCGCGCGCTGCTGCCCAATCCGCTAGTCTTGATCCATTTTGAAACGGAGCTGCCCATGTTCGAATCCGCTGAAATCGGCCACGCCATCGACAAAGACACTTACGACGCCGAAGTGCCGGCACTGCGTGAAGCCCTGCTGGAAGCGCAGTACGAGCTGCAACAGCAGAAGCGCTTTCCGGTCATCATTCTGATCAATGGCATCGAAGGCGCCGGTAAAGGCGAGACCGTCAAACTGCTCAATGAATGGATGGACCCGCGCTTGATCGAAGTGCGCACCTTCGACCAGCAGACCGACGAAGAACTGGCGCGCCCGCCTGCCTGGCGCTACTGGCGTCAACTGCCAGCCAAAGGCCGCATGGGCGTGTTTTTCGGCAATTGGTACAGCCAGATGCTGCAAAGCCGCGTGCATGGGCAGATCAAGGATGCACGTCTGGACCAGGCTATCGCCGGCGCCGAGCGTCTGGAGAAGATGCTCTGCGATGAAGGTGCGCTGATCTTCAAGTTCTGGTTCCACCTGTCCAAAAAGCAAATGAAGGCGCGGCTCAAGGCCTTGGCCGATGACCCGCTGCACAGCTGGCGCATCAGCCCGCTGGATTGGCAGCAGTCCGAGACGTACGACAAATTCGTGCATTTCGGCGAACGTGTGCTGCGCCGCACCAGCCGCGACTATGCACCGTGGCATGTCATCGAAGGCGTTGAAGCGCATTACCGTGGGCTGACCGTGGGCAAGATCCTGCTCGAAGGCCTGCAAAACGCCTTGAAGCTGCCCAAGGGCAAGGCCAGTGGTATGAACCCGGCGCCGTTACCCTCGGCGGTGGACCAGATGAGCCTGCTTAATAGCCTCGACATGACGCTGCGGCTGGACAAGGACGATTACGAAGAGCAACTGATTACTGAGCAGGCGCGCCTCTCCGGCCTGATGCGAGACAAACGCATGCGCAAGCACGCCCTGGTCACGGTATTTGAAGGCAACGATGCGGCGGGCAAGGGCGGGGCGATCCGTCGTGTCGCCGCCGCACTGGACCCGCGCCAATACCATATCGTGCCGGTTGCCGCGCCCACCGAAGACGAACGCGCCCAGCCGTACTTGTGGCGGTTCTGGCAGAAAATCCCGGCGCGGGGCAAGTTCACCGTCTTTGATCGTTCGTGGTACGGCCGTGTACTCGTGGAGCGCATCGAGGGCTTTTGCACCACGGCGGACTGGATGCGCGCCTATGGCGAGATCAATGACTTCGAAGAGCAACTGCGCGATGCCGGCGTGATCGTGGTGAAGTTCTGGCTGGCCATCGACAAGCAGACCCAGTTGGAGCGTTTCCAGGCTCGCGAGGAAATCCCCTTCAAGCGCTTCAAGATCACCGAGGACGATTGGCGCAACCGCGACAAATGGGACGACTATCGCGCCGCCGTCGGCGATATGGTCGACCGTACCAGCACTGAAGTCTCGCCCTGGACGTTGGTCGAAGCCAATGACAAGCGCTGGGCCCGGGTCAAGGTATTGCGCACGATCAACCGGGCGCTGGAGGAGGCATTCGAACAATCCGACAAGCACGGCAAGAAAGGCAAGAAGAAGTAGGCCTATCCATAGGGTGAATGATCGTCGCGGTTGATGGGAGCTGGATCTATTCTCGATCCATCTCCCAACCACCACAAGATCGAGGTAGCCCATGCGTGAAGTAGTGATCGTCGACAGCGTGCGAACCGGCCTGGCCAAATCCTTTCGCGGCAAGTTCAACCAGACTCGCCCGGATGACATGGCGGCCCATTGCGTCAATGCGCTGCTCAGCCGCAACGGCGTCGACCCGGCGACGGTGGAAGATTGCATCGTTGGCGCCGGTTCCAACGAGGGTGCCCAGGGCTACAACATCGGGCGCAATGTGGCGGTGCTGTCGCAACTGGGCACCGGTACGGCGGGGATGACCCTCAATCGTTTCTGCTCGTCGGGCTTGCAGGCGATAGCGATTGCGGCCAACCAGATTGCTTCGGGTTGCAGCGACATCATCGTCGCCGGTGGTGTCGAGTCCATCAGCCTGACCATGAAAAGCGTCAACACCGACAACCTGATCAACCCCCTGCTCAAAGAGCAGGTGCCGGGTATTTACTTCCCCATGGGCCAGACCGCTGAAATCGTCGCTCGTCGCTACACTGTCAGCCGCGAAGAGCAGGACCTGTACGCCCTGCAAAGCCAGCAGCGTACCGCCCAGGCTCAGGCTGACGGCTTGTTCAACGATGAAATCGTGCCCATGGCCGTCAGGTACAAGGTCGAGGACAAGAACACCGGTGAAGTGCAGGTGCTCGATGGCGTGGTTGATCGTGATGATTGCAACCGTCCGGACACCACTTTGGCCAGCCTGCAAGGGTTGAAGCCGGTAT
Organism: Pseudomonas sp. EA_65y_Pfl1_P113; assembly: GCF_963970525.1. Taxonomy (NCBI): domain Bacteria; kingdom Pseudomonadati; phylum Pseudomonadota; class Gammaproteobacteria; order Pseudomonadales; family Pseudomonadaceae; genus Pseudomonas; species Pseudomonas sp. EA_65y_Pfl1_P113. Next base: position 129,988 of record NZ_CAXAQM010000005.1, on the reverse strand, counting down.
TTGCCGAGGACGGTTCGGTGACGGCGGGTAACTCGTCGCAACTGTCCGACGGGGCTTCGATGACCCTGGTGATGAGCCTGGAAAAAGCCTTGGCGTTGGGCCTCAAGCCCAAGGCCTTTTTCCGTGGGTTTACCGTGGCTGGCTGCGAGCCGGACGAGATGGGCATCGGCCCGGTGTTCTCGGTGCCCAAGCTGCTCAAGGCCAAGGGCTTGCAAGTGGCGGATATCGACCTGTGGGAGCTGAACGAAGCGTTTGCGTCGCAGTGCCTGTATGCGCGCAATCGCCTGGGCATTGATAACGCGAAGTACAACGTCAACGGTGGTTCGATTTCCATCGGGCACCCCTTCGGCATGACCGGATCGCGGCAGGTAGGGCATTTGGTGCGTGAGCTGCAGCGGCGCAATTTGCGCTACGGCATTGTCACGATGTGCGTCGGCGGCGGCATGGGCGCCACCGGCCTGTTCGAAGTCGTCCGCTAAACCCCACTGAAAAAACCGGCTCGAATGTGGGAGCTGGCTTGCCAGATCCCACATTTGAACGGCGTCGTAGCCCAATCCTTTCACTTACCCCTAGAATGCTGCACCACTTCCTCTGGCTCCTGGGGCATTCATGCACATCTCTTCCGGCCGCTGGGTCTATGGTTTTTTACTGACCCTGATGACCGCGCTGCTCTGGGGCATTCTGCCGATCAAACTCAAGCAGGTGTTGCAGGTGATGGACCCTATCACCGTCACCTGGTTTCGCCTGACGGTGGCCGGCGGTTGCCTGTTCGTCTACCTGGCGCTCACCCGGCGCTTGCCCAGCCGCAAGGTGCTGGGCCCCAAGGGTGGCTGGCTGGTGGGGATGGCCGTGTGCGGCCTGGTGGGCAATTACGTGCTGTACTTGGTGGGCTTGAAAATGCTCAGCCCCGGCACTGCACAGTTAGTGGTGCAGATGGGGCCGATCTTCTTGATGGTCGCCAGCGTGTTTGTGTTCAAGGAGCGTTTCAGCCGCGGGCAAGTGCTGGGGTTGTTGGTGCTGATGGTCGGTTTTGGCCTGTTCTTCAACCAACGTCTGTTGGAGCTGTTGACGTCACTTGGCACCTACACCGCCGGGGTGCTGACCGTTCTGCTCGCTACGTCGATCTGGGTGTTCTACGCCCTGGGTCAGAAGCAATTGCTCACAGTGTGGAATTCGCTGCAAGTGATGATGGTGATCTACCTGTCCTGCGCCGCGCTACTCACGCCTTGGGCGCACCCGCTGGAGGCGTTGGGCCTGAGCCCGCTGCAAGGCTGGTTGCTGCTGGCGTGCTGCATGAACACCCTGGTGGCCTACGGCGCCTTTGCTGAAGCGCTCGCGCATTGGGAAGCCTCGCGGGTCAGTGCGACGCTTGCGCTCACACCGTTGGTGACCTTTGTAGCAGTCGCCCTGGCGGCGTGGTTGTGGCCTGAGTATGTGCAGGCCGAAGAGATTAACGCCCTGGGGTATGCCGGGGCGTTGGTGGTGGTGTTGGGCTCGGCGACTGTTGCGCTGGCGCCGTCGTTACTCGCCGGGCTCAAGGCCCGGCGGGTGCGCATGGCTTGCTAGGCGCCGAGCATGTCTTGCGGGCGAACCCACTGATCAAATTCGGCATCCGTCAGATAGCCCAGCTCAAGTGCAGCTTCCCGTAGGGTGAGGCCTTCGGTGTAGGCCTTCTTGGCGATTTCTGCCGACTTGTCGTAGCCGATATGCGGATTAAGCGCAGTCACCAGCATCAGCCCACGCTCCAAGTGCGCGCCCATCTGCTCGGCGTCGGGCTCGAGACCGGCAATGCAATGCGCCTGGAAGTTGTTGCAGCCGTCGGCCAGCAGGCGGATCGACTCCAGCAGGTTGTGGATGATCACCGGCTTGTACACGTTTAACTGCAAGTGCCCTTGGCTCGCGGCCATGCCGATGGTCACGTCATTGCCCAAGACCTGGCAGGCCAGCATCGACAGCGCTTCGCATTGGGTGGGGTTGACCTTGCCCGGCATAATCGAACTGCCCGGTTCGTTGGCCGGCAACTTCACCTCGGCCAACCCGGCGCGCGGGCCGGAGCCCAGCAGGCGCAGGTCGTTGGCGATTTTCATCAAGGCCACGGCCAGGGTTTTCAGTGCGCCGTGCAGGGTTACCAAAGGCTCATGACCGGAGAGGGCGGCGAATTTATTTGGCGCGGTCACAAACGGCAAGCCCGACAGCGCCGCCAGTTCGGCGGCAATCGCTTCGCCAAAACCATGCGGCGCATTCAGCCCCGTGCCCACGGCAGTGCCGCCCTGGGCCAGCTCGCACACGGCGGGCAGGGCACTGCGCACGGCGCGTTCGGCGTAATCGAGCTGGGCGATAAATGCCGAGAGTTCCTGGCCAAAAGTGATCGGCGTGGCATCCATCATATGGGTGCGCCCGGTCTTCACCAGTTTCATATGCCGTGCGGCCAGTTCGGCCAAACCACCGGAAAGCGTGGCGATCGACGGCAATAATCGCTCATGTATCGCTTGTACCGCTGCGATGCTCATGGCGGTGGGGAAGCAGTCATTGGAACTCTGGGAGCGGTTGACGTGATCGTTGGGGTGCACCGGGCTCTTGCCGCCGCGCTTGTTGCCAGCCAGTTCATTGGCGCGGCCGGCGATCACTTCGTTGGCGTTCATGTTGCTTTGGGTGCCGCTGCCGGTTTGCCAGACCACGAGGGGGAACTGGTCGTCATGCTGGCCGGCCAGTACTTCGTCGGCGGCCTGTTCGATCAGGCGGGCGATGTCGGCAGGCAGGTCGCCATTTCGATCGTTGACCCGTGCCGCGGCCTTTTTGATCAGGGCCAGGGCGTGCAGTACCGCCAGGGGCATGCGTTGCTCGCCAATGGCAAAATTCACCAGCGAACGTTGGGTCTGAGCGCCCCAGTAAGCGTCATCCGGGACTTGGACTTCTCCCAGGCTGTCGGTTTCGATACGGCTCATCGGGCACACTCCTTCTGGTTCGTTTGCGCAGTTTAGGCCCTGATCGACCCAGCGGGTTCCATAAAAGGTTGTTCATCGGATTCATTGCCCGCAAATCCAGGCCCGACAAGGGGTGGGGTTGAGCCATGGCGTTTTTTAGGCGCAGAATGAGCACCCTTGGGGTCCTACCTCGCCTGCTAGAAAAGGAAACTCGATGACTCGTCTTCGTGCCATCTGTACCGCGGTTGCTCTGGTTTGCGCCAGCGGCCAGGTTTTTGCCGATACCGCCAGCCACAACGCCAGTGCCGAAGCCTTCCTTACCCTGGCCCACGCTGACAAGCTGGGTACCCCGGTGTACATGCAAGTGCAGCAAATGTTCGCCCAGCGTTTCGAACAAACCAAGGCGCCTGCCGCCAAGCAGTCCATATTGGACAGCTACCAGGCCAAGGCCAACGCTGCCCTGGACCAGGCTATCGGCTGGCCGAAGCTGAAACCGGACATGGTCAAGCTCTACACCACCAACTTCAGCGAATCCGAACTCAAGGACCTGGTTGCCTTCTACCAGTCGCCACTGGGTAAGAAAGTGCTGGAAAAAATGCCGCAACTGACCCAGCAATCGGCCCAAATGACCCAGGCCAAGCTGGAAAGCGCCGTGCCGGTGGTGAACAAGCTGTTGGAAGACATGACCAACCAACTGGCACCGGCGAAGAAACCTGCCGCCCCTGCCAAGAAGTAAGTGGAGCCGGCAATGACCATGCAACAGCGTATCCAAGTGGCGCTCGCCGAGCTGGGCCAGGACTATTTGAGCGTGCAGGATGAAAGCCATATGCACAGCCGTGGGCTGCAGTCCCACTTCAAGGCCGTGCTGGTCAGCCCGCAGTTCGAAGGGCTCAACCGCGTCAAGCGCCACCAGAAGGTCTACGCCACCCTGGGTGACCTGATGGGCGAGTTTCATGCGCTCGCGTTGCATACCTACACGCCTGAAGAATGGGCGAAAATCGACGCAGCTCCGGCCTCGCCGACCTGCGCAGGAGGAGAGTGAAGCTGCGGCAAGTTTTTAGCTGCAAGCTGCAAGATTGAAGCTCGCATACCGCATATAGCTCCTTCTTGTTAGAATCCTCAACGCGCCGCATAGTCGGCGCGTTTTTTTGCTTTTGCCTTTACTTGTAGCTTGCAGCTGAAAACTCGCAACTGCCCCTATCCGGTTCACCCTTTACGAGGGTAGCCACCTGGAGAGAACACCCGTGACTCAACCGATTGTCGTGGCGGCACTGTATAAGTTCGTCACCCTCGAAGATTACGTCGCCCTGCGCGAGCCATTGCTGGAGGCGATGGTCGACAACGGCATCAAAGGCACCTTGCTGATCGCCGAAGAAGGCATCAACGGCACCGTTTCCGGCAGCCGCGAAGGCATTGATGGCCTGATGGCCTGGCTGAAAAAAGACCCGCGCATGGTCGACATCGATCACAAAGAATCCTACTGCGACGATCAGCCGTTCTACCGCACCAAGGTCAAACTCAAGAAGGAGATCGTGACCCTGGGCGTCGAAGGCGTAGACCCGAACAAAAAGGTCGGTACTTACGTCGACCCGCAGGACTGGAACGCGCTGATCAGCGATCCGGAAGTGCTGCTGATCGACACCCGTAACGACTACGAAGTGTCCATTGGTACCTTTGAAGGCGCGATCGACCCGAAAACCACCAGTTTTCGTGAATTTCCCGACTACATCAAAGCCAACTTCGACCCCGCCAAGCACAAGAAAGTCGCCATGTTCTGCACCGGCGGCATTCGTTGCGAAAAAGCCTCCAGCTATATGCTCAGCGAAGGCTTCGACGAGGTCTACCACCTCAAGGGCGGCATCCTGAAGTACCTCGAAGAGGTGCCGCAGGCAGAAACCAAATGGCAGGGTGACTGCTTTGTGTTCGACAATCGTGTGACCGTGCGCCACGACTTGAGCGAAGGCGACTACGATCAATGTCATGCCTGCCGCACACCCGTGAGTGTGGAAGACCGTGCATCCGAGCACTACGTGGCTGGCATCAGCTGCCCGCATTGTTGGGATACGCTGCCCGAGAAGACCCGTCGCAGCGCGATTGATCGGCAAAAGCAGATCGAGCTGGCCAAGGCCCGCAACATGCCGCACCCGATTGGCTTCAACTATAAGCAATCACCTTCCGAGGCTTGAGCCATGTCCGCGCGCCTGCTCTATATAATGGACCCGATGTGTTCCTGGTGCTGGGGCTTTGCCCCGGTGGCCGAGGCGTTGGTGAAGCAGGCCCAGTCGGCCGGTGTGGAACTGCACCTGGTGGTGGGCGGCCTGCGCACTGGCAGTGGCGCGGCGTTGGAGCCGACGACCCGCCGCTACATCCTGGAGCACTGGCAGGCCGTCACCGACGCCACCGGCCAGCCGTTCAAACGCGAAGGCGCATTGCCTGACGGTTTTGTGTACGACACGGAGCCCGCGTGCCGCGCTATCGTTACCGCCCGCAGCTTGGCGCCGGATTGCGCGTGGAAACTGCTGGGGCTGATCCAGCGTGCTTTTTATGTCGAGGGCCGCGATGTGACCCTTGCCAGCGTGCTGGTGGAGCTGGCCGAGCAGGCGGGCATTCCGCGTATCGAGTTCGCCGGTGCTTTTGACCGTGCCGAGCAGCATGCTGCCACGGCTGCCGACTTCACTTGGGTGCAGGACTTGGGTATCGCCGGCTTCCCGACGCTGTTGGCCGAGCGTAATGGCCAGTTGGCCCTGCTGACCAACGGTTACCAGCCGTTGTCCGAGCTGTCGCCGTTGTTGGGCCGGTGGCTGGAGCGAGCGACCTGTGCATGATCAGCCAGACAAAGATGCCGGCAAACGTGTGGACCGACTGACCTGGGCGGAAATTCGCCGCCTGGCCCTGCGTCACAAGAAATCCCTGTGGATCGCCAATGGCGTCGCCGTGCTGGCAACCCTGTGCAGTGTACCGATCCCCTTGCTACTGCCGTTGCTGGTGGACGAAGTGCTGCTGGGCCATGGCGATGCTGCCCTCAAAGTGATGAACCACGCCCTCCCGCTGGGTTGGCAGAAAGCGGCCGGGTATATCGGCCTCATGCTGCTGGTGACCCTGTGTCTGCGCTGCGGCGCCCTGGTGTTCAACGTAGTGCAGGCGCGGCTGTTTGCGCGGCTGGCGAAGGACATCGTGTACCGCATCCGGGTGCGCCTGATCGAGCGGCTCAAGCGTATTTCCCTGGGCGAGTACGAAAGCCTGGGCAGTGGCACGGTCACCACGCACTTGGTCACCGACCTGGATACCCTGGATAGATTCGTCGGCGAAACCCTCAGCCGCTTTCTGGTGGCCATGCTCACGCTGGTAGGCACTTCGGCGATCCTGGTGTGGATGCATTGGCAATTGGCGCTGCTGATCCTGTTGTTCAACCCGCTGGTGATCTACGCCACGGTGCAGTTGGGCAAACGCGTCAAACACTTGAAGAAGCTGGAAAACGACAGTACCTCGCGCTTCACCCAGGCCTTGACCGAGACCCTCGACGCTATCCAGGAAGTGCGCGCCGGCAACCGCCAGGGCTTTTTCCTCGGGCGCCTGGGCCAGCGTGCCCGGGAAGTGCGTGACTTTGCCATTCATTCACAGTGGAAAACCGACGCTTCCAGCCGCGCCAGTGGTTTGCTGTTCCAGTTTGGTATCGATATTTTCCGTGCGGCCGCCATGCTCACCGTGTTGTTTTCCGACCTCTCCATTGGCCAGATGCTCGCGGTGTTCAGTTACTTGTGGTTCATGATCGGGCCGGTGGAGCAACTGTTGAACTTGCAATATGCCTATTACGCGGCGGGCGGTGCGCTGACGCGGATCAACGAACTGCTGGCACGTGCCGACGAACCGCAGTATGCGGGGGGTGAGGACCCGTTTATCGGGCGTGAGACCGTCGGCATTGAAGTGCGCGGCCTGGACTTCGGCTACGGCGAAGACCTGGTGCTCGATCAGTTGAACCTGGTCATTGCGCCGGGCGAGAAAGTGGCAATCGTCGGCGCCAGCGGCGGCGGTAAAAGTACCTTGGTACAACTGCTGCTCGGGCTGTATACGCCACAGGCTGGAACTATCCGCTTTGGTGGTGCCACTCAGCAGGAAATCGGGCTGGAAACCATCCGCGAAAACGTCGCCGTGGTGCTGCAACATCCCGCGCTGTTCAACGATACCGTGCGCGCCAACCTGACCATGGGTCGCGAGCGCAGCGACCAGGCCTGCTGGCAGGCACTGGAAATCGCCCAGTTGGATGCTACCGTCAAGGCATTGCCGATGGGCTTGGACAGTGTGGTGGGGCGCTCCGGAGTGAGGTTTTCCGGCGGGCAGCGTCAACGCCTGGCGATTGCGCGCATGGTGTTGGCCGAGCCGAAAGTGGTGATCCTCGACGAAGCAACTTCCGCCCTGGACGCCGCTACCGAGTACAGCCTGCACCAGGCGCTGGCGCGGTTTCTCAGTGGGCGTACTACACTGATCATCGCCCACCGCCTGTCGGCGGTTAAGCAAGCCGACCGAGTATTAGTGTTCGACGGCGGTCACATTGCTGAGGACGGTGATCATCAGCAATTGATTGCCGATGGCGGCTTGTACGCCAAACTCTACGGACACTTACAGCAAGTACGTTGATTCAGCCTAAGCTGAGCTATCGGAAGCGGTTTTTCGCGTGCGTATCCAGCAGTGCATGTGCAAGGGACTTCATGAAGCAAAAGCGTACTCTCGGAACGCCAAGGCTATTGGGCATTGTGTGGCCTTTCATCGCCGTGGTGCTGTTTCAGGCATTGTTGGGCAGTGTCAGTCTTTTCATGCTTTCAGCTGTGCGCGGCTATGTGGCCGGCGAGAGCCTGTGGTCGAAGGGCCAGAAAGACGCCATCTACTACCTCACGGTCTACGCTGACAGTCGTGACCAAGCCACGTACCTCAGATACCAGCAGGCCATAGCCGTGCCCCAGGGCGGGCATGAGCTGCGCATCGCCCTCGATCGTCCTACGCCTGATCTTACGGCTGCGCGGCTGGGCATTCTCAAGGGAGGCAACCACCCGGATGACGTCTCGAGCCTGATCTGGCTGTACCTCAATTTTCGTCACTTCAGCTACCTGGAAAAAGCCATCGAGTTGTGGACTGTGGGCGATGGCTACCTGGTGCAACTCGATGGCTTGGCCCAGGAGATGCACGGCGCAATCCTCCGCGACCAAGTCAACGCCAACGATGTGCGGCAATGGAAGGCGCATATCATCGCGATCAATGAAGGCGTAACGCCAGCTGCCAAGGCCTTCAGCGATGCATTGGGCGAAGGCTCGCGGATGATCCTGCGGCTGCTGCTGATCACCAACCTGGCCACGGCCCTTGTCCTGATTGTGCTGGCGCTGTTGCGCACGCATAAGTTGCTGGCCCAGCGTCACGCTTTCGCCAACGCCCTGCAGCAGGAGAAGGAGCGAGCGCAGATCACGTTGGAGTCGATTGGCGATGGAGTGATCACCACCGACGTCGACGGCGCCATTACCTATATGAACCCGGCAGCCGAGGCGCTGACCCACTGGCATTCGGCCCAGGCTCAGGGCCTGCCGCTGGCAGCGCTGTTCAACTTGTTGGATGACGATGCCGAGCCCGACGGGTTTACCTTGATCGAACATATCGTCAAGGGCCAGCTCAGCGGCGGCAGCGAGCATTCAAAGACCATCCAGCGGCTGGATGGCAGCACGGTCTCGGTAACCCTGGTGGGGGCGCCGATCCGCAGCGACGGCAAGGTCACGGGGGCGGTGCTGGTGTTGCATGACATGACCCAAGAGCGCCAATACATCGCCAACCTGTCCTGGCAGGCAACCCATGACGCCCTGACTGGCCTGGCCAACCGCCGCGAATTCGAATTCCGCCTGGAACAGGTGCTGCACCCAGCAGGGCAGCAGGACGGCGGGCGGCATGCATTGATGTTTCTTGACCTGGACCAGTTCAAGCTGGTCAACGACACCTGTGGTCATGCGGCAGGTGATGAACTGTTGCGACATATTTGCGCGTTGCTGCAGTCCGACCTGCGCGAGGGCGACACCCTGGCGCGCCTGGGGGGGGATGAGTTCGGCATTTTGCTGGAAAACTGCCCGGCGGTCGTGGCCGAAAAAATCGCCGAGAGCCTGCGCCATACTGTGCAGAACCTGCATTTTGTGTGGAAGGGCCGGCCGTTCATGACCACTGTCAGCGTCGGCCTGGTGCACCTTGGGCAAACCCCGACCACCCTGGAAACCTCGCTGCGCGCCGCCGACATGGCGTGCTACATGGCCAAGGAGAAAGGTCGCAACCGTGTGCAGGTGTACCACGCCGATGATTCGGAATTGTCCCTGCGTTTTGGCGAGATGGCCTGGGTGCAGCGCCTGCACATGGCCTTGGAAGAGAATCGGTTTTGCCTCTACGCCCAGGAAATCTCGCCCCTGGGACAGACCGATGCGGGCAATGGGCATATCGAAATCCTGCTGCGCCTGCATGATGAGGCCGGCCGCATCATCTTGCCTGACAGCTTTATCCCGGCGGCCGAGCGTTACGGTCTGATGACGTCCCTGGACCGTTGGGTGGTGGAGAATGTGTTCAAGATCATCGCCCGTTGCCTGCAGGAGCGTCCGAACCGCCCTATGGCCGTGTGTGCGATCAATCTGTCAGGTATAACTATTGGTGATGATGAGTTCCTCGGATTTTTACGTGAGAAATTTCATACTTACAATATTCCGCCCAGCATGATCTGTTTTGAAATTACCGAAACCAGTGCAATCGCTAATCTGGGCAGTGCAATCCGCTTTATTAATGAACTCAAAGCCTTAGGTTGTCAGTTCTCGCTGGATGACTTTTGTGCCGGAATGTCCTCATTCGCTTATCTCAAACATTTACCTGTAGACTTCCTGAAGATCGATGGAAGTTTCGTAAAGGATATGCTGGACGACCCGATTAACCGCGCGATGGTCGAAGTGATCAATCACATCGGCCATGTCATGGGTAAGCGCACAATTGCAGAATTTGTCGAGACACCGCAAATCGAACAGGCACTACTCGACATTGGTGTTGATTACGCTCAGGGCTACCTGATTGAACGACCGCAATTGTTTACCTTTGATAGCTTGCAGTGTCGACCTGTGCGGCCGCAGCCCCTGTTATTCAAGGCGCCTGGCACATTCCGCTGAAACATTCGCTGGTCTGTACAATCACACTTAAAAAGGAGCCTTAAACAGTGATCGACACATTCAACAGAACCGGCCCGCTTATGGAAGCCTCGAGTTATCCCGCCTGGGCACAAAAACTGATCCAGGACTGTAGCGAGAGCAAGCGTCGCGTTGTCGAACACGAACTGTACCAGCGCATGCGCGATAACACGCTCAGCGCCAAGACCATGCGCCACTACCTGATCGGTGGCTGGCCTGTGGTGGAACAGTTTGCCTTGTACATGGCACAGAACCTCACCAAGACCAAATTTGCCCGCCATCCGGGGGAGGACATGGCGCGCCGCTGGCTGATGCGCAATATTCGCGTGGAACTCAACCATGCCGACTATTGGATGCATTGGGCCCGTGCTCACGGCGTGAGCCTGGAAGACTTGCAGGCCCAGAATGTGCCGCCGGAGCTGCACGCACTGAGCCATTGGTGCTGGCACACTAGCTCTGCCGATTCGCTGATCGTGGCGATTGCCGCGACCAACTACGCAATCGAGGGGGCAACGGGGGAATGGTCTGCGGTGGTGTGTTCTACCGGCGTCTACGCAGCGGCGTTCCCAGAGGAAGAGCGCAAGCGCGCGATGAAGTGGCTGAAGATGCACGCCCAGTACGATGACGCCCACCCGTGGGAAGCGCTGGAAATCATCTGCACCCTGGCCGGCATGAACCCGACCCAGCAATTGCAGGTAGAGCTGCGCCAAGCCGTGTGCAAGAGCTACGACTACATGTATCTCTTCTTGGAAAGTTGCATGCGCCTGGAGAAAGAGAAGGCGCCAGCCTTGGTGCGTGAGCGCCAGGCGCGGGTCGCCAGCGAAGCCTGATGCAGTAGGTAATGTGGCGAGGGAGCAAGCTCCCTCGCCACAGTTATGTCATTCGACTTTAACGGTTAGGGCTTACCCCGCCATCGCTAAGCGGTTGCGGCCTTCGCGCTTGGCCACGTACAACGCGCTGTCAGCTCGGCGCAGCAGGCTTTCGGCAGATTCTGCCGCCAGCAAGGTCGAACAACCGAGGCTCACCGTCAATTCGATCCGCTCTCCATCCACCCGGTAATCCTGGGTCTGTGCCGCTTGGCGCAGGCGTTCGCCGACCATTGCCGCCGCGTCTCGGCCGGTGTTGGACAGCAGGATCAGAAACTCTTCCCCGCCAAATCGAAACACCATGTCCACGTTGCGCAATTGACTCTTTATCGCTGCGGCGACGGCGCGCAGCACGGTATCGCCGGCGGTGTGGCCGTGGGTATCGTTGATGACCTTGAAGTGGTCGATGTCGAGCATCAGCAAGGACAGCGGGTTCAGGTGCCGGCGCGCCATGTCGATTTCCCGTTGCAAGGTCTGGTCCATGGCAATGCGGTTGCCGGTGTCGGTCAACGGGTCGCGCAGTGCGCTGCGGGTGGCGGCACGGTAGAGCAGAGCGTTGCGCATCGGGTAGAGCAGGGTGGCCAGCAGGGATTCGAGCTGGCCCAGTTCTTCTTCCACCAGGCGCTGGTTGCGGCGAAAGATTAATTCACCGAGGTGCTCGCCTTCATGGCTCAGGCTATAGCTCACCGTATGGTGACCGCGATGGCCGAACTCCAGGCGCAGGTCGCTGGCTTGATGGCGGTATTGCAGGGCGTCCAGAGGCACCAGGCGTTGGATCTCTCGGAAGAAAACACCGAGGATGCGCTCCGGCTCCAGGCTGGTTTGCAGTTGCAGGCCCAGTTGCTGGCGAAGTTGGCTGATAGTGGTGGGACGGTGTGGGACGAGGGATGGCTGACCAAACCCCAGGCGCTGCAATTTGGCACTGTCGAAGTCAATTGCGTTGGTCTGGGTAGGTGTTTTCATGAGCAATCGGCCTCTAAGCTCTTAGCTGTCTTACAGGCTCGATGAGAGTGGCGAGTGCCAAGCGTCTAACTGTTCCTTCAGTTCCGTAAAACATTGGTTACAGTTTAGACCGCTTTTTACTGGGTTATAACCCCGGGGAACCACCGCACGTCTTGTCATCGCTTAACCTGCTTGGAGAGGTTAGAGCGATATTCGTGCCAAATGGTTTAACATTATTAAATGTTCTTATAAAACAACGACTATTCCTATCGGTAGAAACAGTCGTTGAATAATCACGCCGGTTATTTGGCTGATGGGTACCCGTTTTAAAGGTGTTGGCCAACCAAGGTGGTTTGGTCAATCTGGTCAATCGACGTCACGCCCGTGAGGGTCATGGCCACGCGCATTTCCTTGGCGAAGATGTCCAGCAGGTTTTCCACGCCGTGCTGGCCATCGGCGGCCAGCGCGTAGGCACTGGCGCGACCCAGCAGGCAGGCTTTGGCACCCAGGGCGAGCATGCGCACCACGTCCAGCCCGGAACGGATGCCGGAGTCGACCAGCACCGTAAGGTCGTCGCCCACCGCATCGGCAATCGGTGGCAAGGCTTTAGCGGTGGACAGCACGCCATCCAATTGACGACCACCATGGTTGGAAACCACGATGCCATCGGCGCCGAAACTCACCGCGTCCTTGGCATCCTGTGGGTCGAGGATGCCCTTGATGATCATCGGGCCCTTCCAGAATTCGCGGATCCACTCCAGGTCTTTCCAACTGATCGACGGGTCGAAGTTGTTGGCCAGCCAGCCGATGTAATCTTCCAAGTGGGTGGGTTTGCCTAGGTACTTGGAGATATTGCCAAGGTCGTGCGGGCGGCCCATCAACCCCACATCAAAGGCCCATTGCGGCTTGGTGACAGCTTGCAACATGCGTCGCTGTGCTGCGAAGGGCCCGGACATGCCCGAGTGGGCATCGCGGTAGCGCGCGCCGGGCGTGGGCATATCCACAGTGAATACCAGCGTCGTGACGCCGGCCGCCTGCGCTCGTTCCAGTGCGTTGCGCATGAAGCCACGGTCCTTGAGCACATACAGTTGGAACCAGATCGCCCGCGCACTTTGCGACGCCACCTCTTCAATTGGGCACACCGATACCGTCGACAGGCAGAACGGGATGCCTTTGTTCTCCGCTGCCTTGGCGGCCTGCACTTCGCCGCGTCGCGCATACATGCCGGTCAGGCCCACCGGGCTGAGGATCACCGGCATGTCCAGTGTCTGGCCGAACACCGTGGTCTTCAGGCTCAGGTTATCCACATTGCGCAGGACGCGCTGGCGCAGGCTGATCTCGGCCAGGTCCGAACTGTTCGCGCGCATCGTGTGTTCGGCGTAGGCGCCGCCGTCAATGTAGTCGAACAGGAAGCGCGGCAGCTTGCGCTTGGCGGCTGCGCGGTAGTCGGAGGCAGACGAGATGATCATGAACAGTGTCTCCACAAGCCAGGGCGGATCAGGATAGGCAAATATCTGGCATGATAAAAACAACTTTTATCACTGCTAGCCAGTCGCCAAAGGAATACCGATGAACCTGAGAACACTGCGTACCTTTGTCGAAGTGGTGCGCCAAGGTGGCTTTTCCCAGGCTGCCGAGGTGGTGTCCCTGACTCAATCCACCGTGAGCAAGGCGATCAAGACCCTCGAAGACGAGCTGGGCACGCCGTTGCTCAACCGTCTCGGCCACCGCAACGAACTCACCGCCGCCGGCGAAATTGCCTACCGCCGCGCCTTGGTGCTGCTCGCCGAGCACAACGACCTGGTGGCGGAGATCAACGACCTGCGCGGCCTCAAGCGTGGCGTGCTACGCATCGGCTTGCCGCCTGTGGGCTGCGGCGTGTTGTTCGCGACGATGTTTGCCACCTACCGCAGTCGCTATCCGGACATCGACATCGAACTCACCGAATACGGCAGCAAAAAACTGCGCGAGTGCCTGGAAGCGGGGGAGGTCGACCTGGCGGCGCTGCTGCTGCCGGTGGATGAAGGCTTCGATTACCAACCCGTGCGCAATGAACCACTGATCGCGGTGTTGCCCATCAGCCACCCATTGGCCCTGCGCAAACGCATCGACTTCACCGACTTGGCGGATTCACCCTTCATCCTGTTTGAAGCCGGCTTCGCCCTGAACGCCAAAATTCTCGCCGCGTGCGAACGCAAAGGCGTCACCCCCAAGGTGACGGCGCGCAGCGGCCAGATCGACTTCATCGTCGACCTGGTCGCCGCCGGTTTGGGCGTGGCTTTCCTGCCGCGCATGCTGGCGCACAAACATCAACACGCGGGCATCGCCCTGATCCCCTTGGACGAACCCCACACCGACTGGCACATCGCCTTGGCCTGGCGAGCCAGCGCCCACTTACCACCCGCCGCCCTGGCCTGGCTGGAGATGGCCAGCGAGCACGCAGACTCAACCGGCCATCCGTTTTAATCTCAGCAAGTGCCATAGAAAGCTTGACTTCTCCTTTTCAATCAGTAACATACGGCGCATTCCGCGATAGCTCAGTTGGTAGAGCAAATGACTGTTAATCATTGGGTCCCTGGTTCGAGTCCAGGTCGTGGAGCCAGATAGAGAAAGCCTGCAGAGATGCAGGCTTTTTTTTGCCTTGGATTTCTCCGAGGTGATCAAAGCGCACAGCGTGACCAGCATGAAGCCGTCTCTAATCCTACGATTCAGAGGGAAGCCCCATGAAAGTCGCTGCAGTCGTTTCAACCAAAGGCGGGCCGGGTAAAACCACGGTCGGCGCCAATTTAGGTGCGTTCTGCGCCGATGCAGGTGTTCGGACCCTGCTCATTGACCTTGATAATCAGCCGTCACTGTCCTCGTTTTACAACCTGTCGCATGAGGCACCTGGCGGTACCTATCAGTTGATCACGAGTAATGAGACTCGGCCTGATCAAATCATTTCTCAAACCTGCATCCCCAATCTGTCGCTGATCAAGTCAAATGATCCCTTCAATTTATTGAGTAATTTGTTACTGCACGCTGCTGACGGACGCCTTCGTCTCAAGAATTTAATGCCGGCCTTTGCGCAAGACTTTGATCTGATTTTGATCGATACCCAGGGCGCTCGCTCCATCGTGCTAGAGATGGCCTTGCTGGGTTCTCAAGTGGCTATTTCTCCCATCACGCCCGATATGTTGACGGCTCGAGAGTTTCAGCGTGGGATGCTCCAGCTCTATCGAGACCTGGAGCCTTTGGCTGCATTGGGTGCAGTGACACCGGTGTTGAACATCGTGATCAACAAACTGGATGCAACCAATGATGCAAATCTTATCCATGCGTAAAATCCGAGAGGTACTACGCCTAAAGTTCGACGCCGGCCTGTCCGTGCGCAAGATCGCCGCCAGCCTGCGCATCAGTAGCGGCAGTGCGGGCAACTACTTGCACCGCTTTAACGCTTGCGGGCTGAGTTGGCCGACATTGTTATCGGACTCCGAACTGGAGCGATGCCTGTTCCCTCCAGCACCAACAGTTTCCAGCGATCAACGTCCGATGCCTGACTGGGCTTGGGCGCATGCCGAGTTGCGCCGCCCCGGCGTAACTCTGGCCCTGCTTTGGCAAGAGTACCGACTCGCTCACCCGCAAGGCTTCCAATACAGCTGGTTCTGCGAGCACTACCGCCTCTGGGCCGCCAAGGTCGATGTTGTCATGCGCCAGGAGCACCGTGCCGGCGAAAAGCTGTTCGTCGATTACTCCGGACAGACCGCGCCCATCATCGACCGACAGACCGGTGAAATCCGTCAGGCCCAGATCTTCGTCGCCGTCCTAGGCGCGTCCAGCTACACCTTTGCCGAAGCCACTTGGTCGCAGAAACTGCCCGACTGGCTGGGCTCGCACGCCCGCTGTTTTGCTTTTTTCGGCGGCACATCGCAGATCCTGGTGCCCGATAATCTGCGCAGTGGCGTCACCAAGGCGCATCGCTACGAGCCGGACATCAACCCCAGTTACCGCGATCTCGCCGAGCATTACGGCGTAGCCGTACTGCCCGCGCGTTCGCGTAAACCCAAGGACAAAGCCAAGGTTGAAGTGGGTGTGCAAGTGGTCGAGCGCTGGATCCTGGCAGTGCTGCGCAACCGCCAGTTCTTCTCGCTCGGAGAACTCAACACGGCAATCAGCCTGCTGCTCGAACGCCTCAATCAAAAGCCCTTCAAGAAGCTGCCCGGCTCACGCCGGTCAGCCTTCGAGACCCTTGACCAACCGGCGCTGCAACCGTTACCGGAGCATCCGTACGTCTACGCCGAATGGAAAAAAGTACGCGTCCACATCGACTACCACGTCGAGGTCGACGGCCATTACTACTCGGTGCCGTACCAGCTGGTGAAGCACCAACTCGAAGCGCGGCTAACCGCTAAGACCGTCGAGTGCTTCCACGCCAACCAGCGGGTGGCCAGCCATCTGCGCTCGCCGCACAAAGGCCGCCACACCACCCAAACCGAGCACATGCCCAAAAGTCACCGCGAACATGCCGAATGGACGCCGCAGCGACTGATCCACTGGGCTGAGCAGACCGGGCCGAACACCGCTGGTGTCATCGCTCATATCCTCGAACGCCGAATCCATCCGCAGCACGGTTTCCGCGCCTGCCTGGGGATCCTGCGCTTGGGCAAACAGTACAGCGAAGAGCGGCTGGAAGCCGCGTGCCAGCGTGCGCTGGCACTGGGTGCATGCAGTTACAAAAGCCTGGAATCGATCTTGCGCCAAGGCCTTGAACGCCTGCCGCTGGCCCAGCAAAACCTGCCGCTGCTGCCCGACGAACACATCAACCTGCGTGGCCCCGGCTACTACCACTGACCTGAAAAAGGATCACCAAAATGCTACCCAACCCGACACTCGACAAGCTGCAAACCCTGCGCCTGCACGGCATGATCAAGGCGCTTGGCGAACAAGATGCAACGCCTGACATCAACGATCTCAGCTTCGACGAACGCCTCGGTCTGATGGTCGACCGCGAGCTGACTGAACGTGAAAACACGCGTCTGAGCAGCCGCCTGAAACTGGCACGACTGCGCCACAACGCTTGCCTGGAAGACATCGATTACCGCAGCCCGCGTGGCCTGGACAAGTCCATGATCCTGCAACTGGGAAGCGGCCAGTGGCTGCGCGATGGCTTGAATCTGATCATCGGCGGCCCGACCGGTGTAGGCAAAACCTGGCTCGCCTGCGCGCTGGCCCACAAGGCCTGCCGGGACGGCTACAGCGTGCGCTACCTGCGCTTGATGGAAGAGCTGGGCCTGGCCCACGGAGACGGCCGCTTCGCGAAACTGATGGCGGGTTATGCCAAGACCGACCTGCTGATCTTGGACGACTGGGGCCTAGCGCCGTTTACCGCTGCGCAAAGGCGCGACATGTTGGAACTGCTGGACGACCGTTACGGCAACCGCTCGACGCTGCTCACCAGCCAGATGCCGGTGGACAAATGGCATGCGCTGATCGGCGACCCGACCTTGGGCGATGCGATCCTCGACCGGCTGGTGCACAACGCTTATCGAATCGAACTAAAGGGCGAATCGATGCGCAGACGCGCAACGAAATTGACGGCAACAGGGACTTCAGAATAACAATGCAAACCTGCGTCGCTGCGCTCCGACTGCCTGTCCAAATGGGCGTGGATCAGGTGTCCAAGTGAGCGTGGAACGAGTGTCCAAATGATCGTGGACTGGGTGTCCAAATGTCGTGGAATCCGCAGCCTCGGCCAGAAGCGGCCGTCGGGTGTGTACGAAACTCGGGGCGATTCAAGTTTTGGCGAACTGTTTTTACACACTCTGGGCGGTCTGCGCCCCTCACGAGGGCAGCAGTCGGCCAGTTATCATCTCAGATCTCAGAGATTACGCTCTGAACCCTTCGAGTTGAGGACTGCCTCCCAAGCTCTCGGCCACAGTGAAGGCTGCCGCATTTATTTCTAAATCTTACAGATGGCAATTTTGTCCGGTGAGCGCATATCTCCAGTGGTAGTGATTGTTTGTCACTCCGCCCATCCAGCCCCTCAAATTATTCACCTCGCTCGTAGGATCTGCTCGATGATTTCGACAAATGCCTTGACCAGCGGGCTGCGCTCGAGTTTGCGCGTCAATACCAGCAAGGGGGCCGTGGCCCCGGGTTCGGCCAAGGGCCGGTAGGTCACGCCGTGCTTGACCAGGGTCTGGGTGCACTGAGGCACCAAGGCGACGCCACGGCCTGCGGCGACCAAGGCGATGATCGAGGTGATCTGCTTTCCCTTCGGCGCGGGTAGGGGTCTCAGTGCGTGGCGCCGATATAGCGCCTCGATAATCTCGTTCAGTCCGGAACCGTAGTCGGTCGGGAAGGCGATCAATGGGTAGGCGCTCAGCTCAGTGAGTGTCACCTGTTCTTGCTGGGCGAGCGGGCTGTCACTGGCAATGGCTGCGATCAACTGCTCGTTGTCCAGGCAGATGGCTTGAATCTCAACATCTTCGGCGGGCGGCTGCATACGACTCATGCCAATATCCAGACGGCCCTCGATAAGTTGCGACCATTGGGTGCTGGACGCACCTTCTTCCACGGTCAGTTGCACATCCGGATATGCCGAGCCGAAGGCCTGAATGGTCTGGCTGAAGATGTCCGACAGCGCAATCGAACTGGCGTACCCCACCGCCAGATGACCAGCGGAACCCGCCGCCAGCTTGCTGGTAATGCTTGCCGTCAGATCGACTTGCTCCAGCACCGCCCGGGCGTAGGGTAGAAAGTGCCTGCCCTCCGAGGTGAGCGTGACGTTGCGGGTACTGCGATCAAACAGGCGAAAGCCCAGTTCCGCCTCCAGTGCCGAAATCTGCCGCGTCAGTGGCGGCTGGGCAATGTGCAGACGTGCCGCGGCACGGCCAAAGTGCAACTCGTCGCTGAGGATCAGGAAGTAGCGCAGGCGGCGGAGGTAAATCATCGTCATCCTTGAGGTATCAATTGGTCAGAAATAGGTATTGGATCCTTTCGACAGCCTACATTATAAAATTGTAAGAAATCATCACACGTAATCTTAGGAATCGTCGCGTGAGTTGTCCTCGAGTTGCCTTGTTTCTGGCTGGGTGCGCCGCTTTTATCAACCTTTATGCCACTCAAGGGCTGCTCTCCGAGTTGGCCGCGACGTTTCACATTTCCACCCTGCAAGCGAGCTGGAGCATTACCGTCACCACCCTGGCCGTGGCAATCACCGCCCCCTTTGTCGGCCGGTTGACAGCGTGGGGCGAGCAGCACCGGGTCATCGCCGTGGCCGCGATATGGCTGGCACTGCCTGCGGTGATGGTGGCCTGCTCGGGCAGTTTCAGCGAGCTGCTGCTATGGCGAGCGGTGCAAGGCATGTTGATTCCGGTGGTGTTTGCCACCAGCGTTGCCTACATCGGCGTGCGCTGGAGCGGCGGGGCCGTTACGGAAATGACCAGCCTGTATATCGCCGGTACGGTTCTGGGCGGCTTTAGCGGACGCTTTTTGTCTGGCCTAGTGGCCGAGTGCGATGACTGGCGCCTAGCGCTGACAGTGCTGGCCACTTTGAATCTGATCATAGGTTTGGGGGTTTTCCTGCTGTTGCCGCGTAACCTTCGGTCACCCGTACAAACGCCTACCGATCGCGAGGCAATGCGCAGCGAATTGCTAAGCAGACCATTGCTGACCACCTATGCCGTGGGGTTCTGCGTGCTGTTCGCCCAAGTCGCGATGTTTACATATGTCGGCTTACACCTGAGTCGGGCGCCGTTTGCGCTGGGCAGCGCTGCGCTCGGTTCAATTTATGCGGTGTTCCTGCTGGCACTGGTGGTGGTGCCGATCGCCGGGCGCATGAGCAAGAACCTGCCTCGTAGTGAATTGGTGAGGGTTGCGGCATGGCTGGGCGTCAGCGGCTCGGTGCTGACCCTGTGGTCATCGTTGTGGCTGATCGTTGTCGGTCTGGCGCTCAGTTGCACCGGCGTGTTCCTCGCCCAGTCTGCGGCCAACTCCTTTATCACCGCCCATGCCCGGCAAAACAAGGCCGGCGCCGTGGGCGTATATCTAACCTGCTACTACGTGGGCGGCAGCTTCGGCGCGTTTGTGCCTGGCGTGCTGTGGGAGCGATGGGGCTGGCCTGGCTGTATCGCGTTGATCGCGGTTTTCCAGTTGCTGCCGCTGCTGATCGTGCGGAGTGGCTGGAAGTATTCCCCGTTGCCATCCTCGGCGCTCCCGCGCCCTTGAATGTGCCTGAAATCATCATCCAACAAGGAAAAAGATAGATGACCGTGAGTAACCTGCTGACGCTGCAAAGCCAGCTGTTGACCGTGATAGACCCGGTGCTGGAACTGATGCCGGCCGGGGTTCTGAAGCAAGCGTTGGTGGATGCGTTTCGCAGTCAGGAATCGGAACTGCTGGACATCGAACGTACGTTCCAGACGCTTACCTCGCGTCGCCATGCTGTGCCGCAGTTGCGCAAGTTCTTTGGCAGTTGGTCGAAAACCAACAACTCGGCCGCCAGTGTGTCCGGCCTGGCCAACCGCATCACGCTGCTGGCGCGCTCCGAGCAGTGGGGCGAAGCGGCGCAACGGCTCTACCGGGTCTGCGGCAGCCTGCAACGGATCACCGACGAGGACCTCGGCGCACTGAGCAATACGCTGCATTCCGAGCTTTTTTACAACATGGCAACGCCGATCTGCGGTGACGATCAGTGGCTGCTGAAAGACAGCTGCATGCCGTCTGCGCAGGCCTTCAAAGACTGGACGGACGCGCGACGCCTGCGTGACCGAGACCTGTTACAGGGGCTGCTGGTCACCCTGGTTCACGAGGTCTACACCCACGGTGAAGTGGAGGTCATTCATCCGCTGTTCAAGCAATGGTTCGAGCGCGACATGGGCGTGCCGCCCGCGCAGGTACGGGCCACGGTTGCCTGGGTCACCGTGCACACCGGCGGCACTGAAAGTAATCACTTCGCCCATGCGGTTGCAGCGGTCGAGGAGTTCGTTGATGTCATGAGCATCGCGGTGGTCAAGTCCGCCGCCCAGGAAGTCTTCTGCCAATACCTGCAGCGCAAGGCTGCGGTGATGCGTGAGTGCGGCCAATACCTGGGCTGATAGACAACGACCCGAACAGCGCTTGGGAAAGTATCAATAATGACGGAATCGGTATTGGCCCGTACTTCAGGTTTTGATCAAGATACTGACGTTTCGGATCAGGCGTGGATTTGATGTGCCTGAAGTTGGAGATTTACAAACTATGGACGATTGCAAGGAAAGCCGTATGCAGCTCATTGTTTTTTGCCCGCCGAAAATTCTTCTCCAGCACTCTGCCGCGAGCTGGTCTGCCGCTCTTGGCAAGGGAGGCATGCTGTTGAGCTGTGCCTCGCGATATGAAGAGATTGCGGCGCATCTGGGCCATACCGTCCGCTTCCAGCTCTTCGACAACTTTAACGACAGCGCGCTGGTCGAGATCGATGTTTATGAGCTTGCACGGGAGCTCCATGCGCCTTTGTGTGTGGCGCTGGCCGAGATCGATGTACTGCGGGTGGCGCGCATCAATGATCGGCTCGGGATTACGCTGGATGCCGAGGATCGCGCTTCGTTTTACCGAGACAAGTTCCTGATGAAGCAACGTGCCAGGGACTGCGGGTTTGCCATCGCCGAAATGGCATCGATCAGCAATGCCACGGAAGCGGTTCACTTCAGCGAGCGCTTCGGTTTCCCGGTGGTCATCAAACCTCGCGATGGCCGCGGCTCGAACGGCGTGGAGGTGCTTGACGACGCGCAGCAGTTGCGGGAGTGGCTGGCCGGGCGCACTTCAAGCACGTTCCACAACCTAATGATCGAAAGCTATGTACGTGGCAGCCATTACATCGTCAATGGCCTGTACATCGATGGCCGTCCGATCCTGGTTTCACCGGTTCGGGTTATGACTTCGGCGCTGGATTTCCTCGGCGGCAAATCACATGACCTGCACATGCTCGACGCCGACAACCCGATGCGCGACAGGCTGGTTCGCTATGCGCGTTCGCTAGTCGAAGATGTGCTGCAATCCGACCCGACCATGCTGTTTCATCTCGAACTATTCGTGGATGGACATGACGAGATCGTCCTTTGCGAAATCGCCTCGCGGTTGGGTGGGGTGTTCTTCAATCAGGAGCTGACCCACGCCTGGGGCCTTGATCCGCGGATGAGCTTCCTGCGCGCGCTGCATGATCCGTTCTACCGCCCTGAGCCAATGGCCGCGCCGCTGCGGATGGTTGGGCATATCAGCATCCCGCCGCGGGTCGGTCTGCTGCGCGACGTCCCGCAAACCTGCCCTCTCGACGGTGTCCTGGAGTACCGAATTTCCGCCAGGAAGATGACCTCTTATGGCGGTATGGAATTCACCAACTCGGAAATCCTCAACGCCATTGTGGCAGGCCAGGATGAGGCCGAGTTGCGCAATAAGCTGCATCAGGTCGAAGCCTGGTTCCACGAGAGTTGCGACTGGTCGGGCAGCGAAATCGCCGCCGCGATATAGACCTTACGCCAGACTCCTTCGACATTAATTGAGCTGACCTTCCTGAGCTGGACGGAATCGTCACGCCTGCAGAAAAGTGGATATCCAATGAAGACTGTGTTCGAAAGCCTTATCCCGATTCCCGTGGCGGCCCTGGGCGCATTTCTCGGTTACATGACCGGGCTTCCGCTTGGTGAACTGATCGGCGCGATCTGTCTGGTCACGGCGCTCAGTAAAATGGGCGTTCGCATGCGCATGCCGTATCCGTTCGTGGCCACCGTGCAGTTGCTGCTCGGGATCAGTGTCGGCTCCATCGTCACCGCCTCGATGATGCATGAGCTGACGGATTTCAGCATTCTGGTCGGTCTGCTCATCTGCATGACTACACAGATTTTCGTCGGCTACAACTGGCTACGGCGCATGGAGCGGTGGGGGCATATAGAAAGCCTGCTCGGGTCCATTCCTGGCGCAATGGCGGCGGTGATGACGGTCTCGGGAGAGGATGGCCCGGCCTCCGGGCGCATCGCGTTCGTGCACATTGTCCGTTTGCTCGCGCTGTTGCTGGTGGTGACGATCATTGCCGGTGGGCACGCCGAAAGCGCGGCGCCGGTGCTGGGCTCGTTTGATAATTACCTTGGCGTGATCCCTCCGGCGATCGCGGCTGTGGTCGCCGGTTATCTGCTGGAGCGCTTCGATGTTCCTGCGCCTTACATGTTGACCGGGCTGATTTGCAGCGCCACGGTCAACGTCGGTTTTCCTCAAGTCCATCTGCATGTTCCTGATCCGCTGGCGGTCGTTGCGCTGATCCTGCTAGGCGGCCTGATCGGCATTCGCCTCAAGGACATCACGCTCAAGGATTTCGTGCGCTACATCCGCGCCGGTCTGATGGTCACCGCCCTGACGTTCTGCACGACACTTCTGGTTGCCTTCGCGTTCAGCAAGCTGACAGGCAAGCCGTTCCTTTCGCTATTCATGTCGTGGGTTCCTGGCGGTGTTGAGGTGATGACCGCAGCGGCTTTGCTACTCAAGCTCGATCCTGCCTTCGTGATGCTCAATCACGTGGTGCGGATGTCGATCATCCATATTTCGCCAGCGTTCCTGCCCAAACGGCTGCTGCAGGAAAACCCTCAGCCTGAACAGTAATTGATGCAAAAAACTTGAATGACAAGGATTTGATCTTTATGAGTATTGCTATTCACGACCCAACGTTGCGCGACGGAAACCATGCTGTCTCCCATACCCTGAGCCTGGAGGATATTGCCTCCTACTGCCGCGCTGTCGATGGCTGCGGCCTCAGCGTTGTAGAAGTCGGCCACGGAAATGGTCTGGGTGCGTCCTCCCTGCAACTCGGACTTGCGCGCTACAAAGACAGCGAGATGCTCGAAACGGCGCGAGCCAACCTGACGCACTCCAGACTCGGCATCCACATGATTCCCGGGTTTGCCAGGCTGAGCGACATTGATACCGCACTGCAGATCGGCGTCGACGTGCTGCGCATCGCGTCCCATTGTACCGAGGCCAGCCTGACTGAGAGCTACATCGAACATGCGCGGTCCAAGGGCGCGTATGTCCAGGGTGTGCTGATGATGACCCACATGGCCAGCCCCGAAACGCTGCTTGAAGAAGCATTGAAGCAGCAGGGCTATGGCGCCAATGCCCTGGTTCTGATGGATTCGGCGGGGCACTTTGACCCGGACAGCACCCGCGAAAAAATCGGCCTGCTTGTCAGGGAGCTTGCTATTCCCGTGGGCTTCCATGGCCACAACAATCTTGGCTTGGCGGTAGCCAACTCGCTGGCTGCCGCCCAGGCCGGGGCGACCATCATTGACGGCTGCATGCGCGGATTCGGCGCGGGTGCAGGCAATACTCAGCTGGAAGTGCTGTGCGCGGTGCTTGAGCGCTACAAGTTCGAGACCGGAGTGAAGGTCTTTGACCTTTGCCGCGCTGTCGAGAGCCTTGAGGATTTCGCTCCGGTCAGGACTCCCACGGTGGTGAAGACTGCCAATCTGATCAGCGGCCTCTACGGCGTTTGCAGCGGGTTCGAGAAGCACGTCGCGCGCGCGGCGGCGGAATTTCGCGTCGAGCCGCGAAAAATCTATGAAGAGCTTGCGCGATGCAACGCCGTTGCCGGCCAGGAAGATCTAATCATCTCGGTCGCCAGCCGCCTTTCTCAACCCTTCGTCGCCTGATTCTGGAGCTAAAAAAATGACTTTGAAAACCGCCATCATCGGCAGTGGCAATATCGGCTGCGACATTTTGTGTAAGGTGCTTGCCCATCCTGATCTGAATTGCACGCTGGTTGCCGGTCGCTCCCTGCACTCCTCCGGCCTTGCGTTTGCCCGTGAGCGCGGGGTCACCACCACCGCGGACGGCATCGACGGCCTGTTTGCCCGGATAAACGAATTTGATCTGGTGTTCGATGCCACCTCGGCGGCCGACCATGAAGCCCACGCACCGCGCCTTATCGAGGCCGGGAAAGCGATCATCAACCTGACCCCGGCCTCTCTGGGCTCGTTGTGCGTGCCATCCCTCAACGGCGTCGAGCTGACCGAGGCGAGCAATATCAACATGATCACCTGTGGTGGTCAGGCTTCCATCCCGCTTGCGGCCGCGATCGCCCGGGCTAATCCAGGCGTGCGCTACATCGAGGTGGTGTCATCGATCAGCGCCGAAAGCGCCGGCCCGGCTACTCGGCGAAACCTAAGCAACTACATCACTACCACCGAGAATGCGCTGAGCCATTTCACCGGTTGCAAGGACGTCAAGGCGATCCTCAACATCAATCCGGCCAAGCCGAATGTCTTTATGCAGACCGCGGTTTCGGCGCTGATCGAGACGGCTGATCTGGCCTCCACCCGCCGTGAAGTGGAACGTGCCGTGACCCAGGTGCAGTCTGCTGTGCCTGGGTATCAGGTGATCGTCGATCTACATTACAGCGAGGGACGTTTGTTCACCATGGTACGCGTTGAAGGAGCAGGGGATTTTCTCGATCCAAGCGCCGGCAACCTCGACATCATCACTGCGACCGCAACCCACATGGCCGCGCTCATGGCCCGAGGCCGCGTGACCGAACGCGCAGCCTGACTCAGCGTAACGGGGAGACTTTTATGCCTACTCTTTCGCCAGATATCGAATTTGCAAGATTTTGCCCGATCCTGGGTGTCGTTCAGAAGGTAAGGGAAACGCTGCATCCAGTGATCGATCTCGGTGTCGGTGTGCCGGGTTTTCTTCCGGCGCCGCATATCGTCGAGGCGGCCGTCAAGGCTGCCTGCGAACACTCCGGGGGGTATGGATCGAGCCGCGGAGATGAAGCGCTGCTGGCGGCGTATCTGGGTTATCTGCACGAACAGGGGTTCACCTACTATCGCGAGCAGAATCTGGTGGCTGGCCTCGGCGCCAAGCACCTGTTGTTCAGTGTGCTACGCGCGATCATCCGCCCCGGCGACGAGATCCTCGTGTCTACCCCTTGCTGGCCGACCTATTTCGACATTGCCGATCTAGTCGGAGCGGGCGTGGTCAACGTCACCTGCTCGGCGCAAACCGATTTCAAGATGACGGCGCAAGCCCTTGAAGATGCCTTGTCCGACAAGGTGCGGGTGGTCATGCTGAACTCGCCGGGCAACCCTACCGGCGCCGTGTATTCCGCCGAGGAACTCGCTGCGTTGGCAGAGGTGCTGCGTAAACAGGATATCTGGATCATTTCGGATGACGTATATCAGCGATTCGTCTACGACATGGATAGCTGCCCCAGTCTGCTTTCGGTCGCACCGGACCTGAGTGACCGTATCATCAAGATCGATAGCGTATCCAAGCTCTATGGGATGCCGGGTTGGCGGGTCGGGCTGTTGGCGGCCACTGAGCGGATTGCCGCGGCGGTCACCACGCTCAATTCTAACTCGATCTCGAATATCCCACCGATCCCGGCGGCTGCGGCAGCGGTGGCCTTCAGCGGTGACCAGGCATTCTCCTACGCAGCAAGAGACCGCTTGTACAGCCAGCGCCAGGCATTGCTTGCTGACTTGCAGGGTGCGCCACACCTTAGGTTCTGCCCACCATCGGGGGCGTTTTATCTGTTCATGGATATCAGCCAGACCCTGGGCAAATCCCTGCATGGCAGATTGATCGCCGATGACGAGGCATTTTGCGCCTTGCTGCTGGAGGAATACGGCGTCGCGCTGATTCCCGGCAGCTTTTTTGGTGCACCGGGTCATGCGAGATTGTCGTACTCCGGCGATGCCGAGCAGGTCAGGTCCGGGGCCGCGCGCTTGAGAGAGTTCCTGTCTGCCATTTCGTGATACCGGTCTGGCAGGGGCTAGGTTTGGCGCCGCTGAAGTGTCATGAATCGGCTAACCGCGAGCTGCTCTACGTTCCTCTGGTACTGGGAGTGGCTGGCTAAGTCACGTCTGCTGCCGGGCCGAAACACACGTAAGGGAAACCGTTTAATATAAGGAAATACCTTGATGAAAAATGCCTTTGCAATCGTAGGCTGCGGCGCGACGGCTATCGCATTCCTGCAGCGTCACCTGGATCGCGTCGCTGCACGCACCGCACCGGCCGGGACCATTTACCTCTTCGAAAAACGCGAAGACTTCGGGCGCGGCGCGGCTTATCAGGCTGATCTGCAGAGCAACATCCTCAATACCAAAACAGGTTTCATTACGCCCTATCCGCATCTCCCTGGTCATTTCCAGCGCTGGTTGGAGGACCATCCCGGGGCGTGGCAGCATGCCTTTCCCGAGTTTCGTCCGACCCCGGAGAGCTTTGCTCCGAGGGCCTTGTTCGGCGTTTACCTGCAGAACCAGATCAAGAAGATCGTATTGCGTGGCGCCTCGCTCGGCTGCCAATTGGTGCTGATGAATGCCGAGGTCTGCGCTATCGATCTGATTGACGGGATGGAGACCGTGCGGACGCGATGCGGGCTGAGTTTCGTCACGCACAAGGTCTTGCTGTTCTGCGGGCCGTTGGCCAAAAAAATTGATTCTGACAAGCATGACGAGCGCGTCCTGGCGACACCCTATCCGGTTGCGCGCCTGCTGAAGACAATTTCCCCGGACGAGCGGGTGGCCGTAATCGGTGCGCGGTTGAGCGCCATCGACACGGTGATCGCGCTGATTGAAGGCGGGCATCGTGAGTTGATTCGCATGCATTCGCGTAGCGGCTACTTCCCCGTGGTTCGCGGAACCCAGGAGCGCGTCGAGCTCAAGCACCTGACCCTCGAGGGTGTTCGCGCGCTGGTCGCGCAAAACGGGCCGTTGCAGATCAGTGATCTGGTCGCACTGTTTCACAAGGAACTGGCCGCCCACGACCCGGCCTCGACGAGTGCGGTGATCCCTCTGCCAGCACCGCCGGCCGACGTCATTAGCTTCATCGAGAACGAGATCAATGTCTCGCAAGCTCCGCGTATCTGGCAGGCCATCCTCTATGCAACCAACGGTTTCATCGAACACCTTTGGCAGGCACTGGACGACACTGCACAAGCCAGGTTCATGAGAGAGTATTTCAGCTTCTTCATGGCCTACCGCGTCTCCATCCCGGCGGAAAATGCACGCAAGATCCTCGGTTACCTGCGAAGAGGCCAGCTGGAGTTCGTCCCCGGTGCGTTCGCCGCGCCCGAGCCGGTTGATGTACCGGGGCTGAGCATTCGCGGGGCTGGCTGGGAGCATGTCTATGATCGGGTGATATACGCAACTGGCTTTCCTCGAGATGCGAACCTCATTGAGTCAACCTTGCTGGGCTCGCTGATCAAGAACGGCACGGCCACCTGTCATCATATGGGTGGCATCTGCGTCGACCCGGATACCTACCGCATTCAGGGCCGGACGGGCTCGGCACGGCAGATTTATGCGGTCGGTGAGCTAACCGTGGGGCAGTTCTTCTTCACCTCTGCGCTAGAAATCAACGGGCGACACGCCTTCTGTTGCGCGGACGCGATGCAATGGCGCGAAGAAAAGCAAAGGGTTGAGCGCGTGGAAGAGCATGTCTGAAAAACATAGGCACAGCAGTCGTGAGTGGCCTGATGCGGGATCTAGTGTTAGTCAGCAAACAACCGGGATTACATGCATAAAGGTGTTTTGAGCCTAGCAGGCTAATATAAGCGCGGGACTGCTGGCCCCACGCGTATGCCAGAATGTTTCGCTCCGATTGGCTATTGCTGGTCTTGAGCTGCCCACCGAGAACGATAGCATTGGGTCGATTACGACAGGCAGCTATTGGCCGATTGTGTTGAAAAAGTCGGTACTTCCAGACTGCCCGCGTACTGACTGCTCAAAATGCATTTTTTGCGCGCAGCTACGCGAAATCTGAGCCCGAAATCCTCTGCACAAAGTAAAGATTTCAATCTCAAGCGCTTACTTTTCTGCCGCGGAAACTATGGCCGACTTTTTCAGCAGAATCGGCCGATTTCTGCCTGTCACCACCCTGAGCTAGGGGTCTGTTTACGCCGGTGAAGGCGCACCCAGTGAGCTGGTCAGATCCGATGCAGATAACTGGTCAAGTCGAATGCAAATGGGTGGTCAGTGGCAATGCAAGCGGGTGGTCAAGTGGAATGCAATTCTCCACCAACCATCACGGGGGCAATTGCCAAGGCTCTGGCTGCGTATCCGTTAGTACTCCCGATTGTTGGTGCTGGGTGTGTGATCGCAGTCGTATATCTGACTACGCGCCCAGGCGCCTGTGTTAGTTTTCTTTGGTGAAGGCTTCTGGTCCTTGTAGCTGACAGTCGCTCCAAAAGACAGGAACGCAAGCTTGGAACCATCCAAGACTCTGCAACCTTTGCCACAGCGGGGGGAGGGAGCGCAAAGCCTTGAAGTACCGCCTGGCGCAACTCATGCCTGCACACCCTTGAACGCTTCAGTTTGCTCCAGAGCAGCCGCACGTCTGTCACCTTGGTCTATAAGGACGTCAAGCGCGTTCAATAGAGCTTGGGCATCGTCCTGTTTTAAAGGAAAATTCCAATCGGCCTGACGCTGTATAACCCCGGCCAGCCGAGCGGGGAGTGAGGTTCCGATCCATCTTTCTTCTGCGTTGTCGATGCAGCGGAGCGCCGCTGTTGCTTGTTGGCCGAAATAGGAAACCGGGAATGCGGCACCGGCCCGAATACACAATTCGAGATACCTTCCCATCAAGTAGCTCGACCATCCGACGTGCCGGACCAACCGGTCTATGATCGGCATCACTGTCGCAATTTGAGACCAGTCGCCATTGGCAAATCGACACGCACCGGGCGCGTTTTTTTCAACATTTACGAATAAAAGTGCGTTGATCAATTCTGGCATTCCATGGCCATTTACCTGACCTGGTTGCCAGCTTCCAGGATCAAAGATTTTGTCGTTTATCACGCGAGATACGCAGTCATCAAGTAGTGAAATAGCGTTTTCCGGTATCTGCTTGTTGTCACAGATATGCCTACGGACGGCCATGTCCGCGAAGCGTGCGATGATTGCTAACGAATTGTCGTCGTTCCTCATGAACGGCTTGAGTAACTTGTCGCGTGCCTGATCTAGCGCGAAGAAGGGCGCGGTCCTTGCGAGCAAATCTCCGAGTGCGCGATTCCATTCAAACAGGTCTGAATCCCTGTCGCGCCTTCTGTGGTCGGTCTGCCACGGTGGCGTAATCCTTTCAGAGGTCCAGGTCACTAACTCGAATATCAGCGGCTCTAACAGTGGGCGGTACACGCTCGATGTCATCCACGCCTCAACCGGCATTTTCGATAGTAGAGTCGATGCGGTTTTAGGTTCAAAAAAAATGCTTGGCTGTTGCCAGAGATCTTCAGGATCACGCCCGCGTCGTTTCGCATCTGTTTGGGTCCACGCCAGTGGTAGCGCGGGCATAGGGCTGAGAGTCTGCTTATTAAACGTCTTGATCGCACTGGCTAGATGTCCATGCCGGGCTTTGTGATCGGATGAATAGTCCCACTGATGCTTGTGGAGTTTTCCTTCGTGCATGACGGAGAGATTCACTGATAAGCAGCCTACACACCAACGAAGATGTTCGTCTCTGTCCATGAAAAGGGCATCTAGAGCCAATTCGCTCACGATGTCGAGCGGATGCAAGACGAGGTTGAGCAGGCGCTCTGCGCTATCTGCTCGCGGTGAGTCGGATCGCCGGTCGTGATGCAGTGAAATTATCAGGCGAGTAGCGGGATGCCACGGGATTTTGGAGCCGGGGTGCGTGCCTTCAGAAGGCTTCATGGCTTCGACCTTGGACATCACTTCCCAGGCCCATTTGTAGTAGTCGTCATGGGTATTGCAAAACCGAATGACACAAGCCGCCACATTAGCGATGACGCACTGCGGCGACATCGACCCCTCCAACGTCGCAAAGGCATGTTTGACGTCAAGGCTCTTCGCGTAGGCAGCAGCCTGGCTGATGGTAAAGTCTTTACCGACCGCGCTGGCTTCCAATGATTTGGTGGCCCATGAGACAACACTCATGTCCCGGAGCATTACGGAGCTTTCCTCCAACTTTTGCTGCTCATCTTTGGAGAGGAGGGGCGCTGGAGGTTGGTAGGTAACAGCGACAACCGTTTCGCTGTGCGGTGTATGTTTATAGTTTTGAGCGTCACCTAGCCAAGATGCGCGAGCAGATTGAAACCGACAGAAACGCTTACACGAAGCTCAAGGCCCACGACGTTATGGTCGGTGGTGCCTACGAACAGTCTGCCGAATTTTATGCAGAGATCATCGACAATTGCGGGGGCAAGTGTGAGTGGCTAGAAGCCGCATTGAAAAAAACGATAGGGGATGGTATCAACATGGCGGCCTACGCTGCGCTCGGAGGTGG
Source organism: Pseudomonas sp. EA_65y_Pfl1_P113 (assembly GCF_963970525.1). NCBI lineage: Bacteria > Pseudomonadati > Pseudomonadota > Gammaproteobacteria > Pseudomonadales > Pseudomonadaceae > Pseudomonas > Pseudomonas sp. EA_65y_Pfl1_P113. The sequence continues at coordinate 98,824 of NZ_CAXAQM010000005.1, read as the reverse complement.
TGGTGCTCCGAAGCCGTCGGCGGGTGTGGGGTCGGCAAGTGGAAGTGGTCCAAAAGCGACAGGAGCTGCCGGTGAAAGTGCAGGCGCCATGCGCCGATTGGACTATGAAGCTGCTCCCTACCACGGGAAAGTCGATAATGCAGTTAAGAGTCGTGCTCCGGTTAATGGTCAAGAAGCGCTAGATTTTTCGATTCAAGTTAAACCGACATCCCCTCGCCGAGTCGGAATTGACTACGATTCTAAAGATTTTGTTGTTTTTGACAAAACGCTAGATACGACTTATCACGGCCATGTCCGCTCTTGGAGTGATTTGCATCCAGACATGCAAAAAGCCCTGCAACAGGCAGGTATGGCTGATCGTAAAGGTAATATTCTTACTGGTGGGAAGCGATAATGAACTATCAAGATTTCCAATCTTATAATAAGCTAACTTTAGAAAAAGCTTTTGCTTCGAGGGATGTTAAGAGCATTTGTGAGGCACTTGTCTCCGTTGCTTTAAATGATTCTGATTGGAGATGGGCACAGAATAAATGCTTAGAATTCCTCAGCAACGAAAGCCCTGATGTTAGAGGGCTTGCAGCAACTTGTCTTGGACATATAGCAAGGATTCACCGCCAGCTTGATAAAGAAAAAGTACTCATTGCTCTTCGTGAACATCTAGATGACAACATCATCTCAGGGCAAATTGCGGATGCTCTAGACGATATCGATATGTTCTTGAGGTAGTATCACATTGGTATTGTCGTGCTGATGTTGATTTATCTGTAAAAGTCTCGTATCGGAGAAATCGGGGTCAGACCACGTTTTTACAAAGGTCAGCAACATTGCTCTTTAAAAAAATGAGAATGGTGGTCTTGAGAATGGAGGTCTGACCCCTATTTCTTGAACAGGTCGATCAACAGAGCGTTAGCCAAACCATCGACGCGATGGTTCAAGCTGATCCGAACCTTGCTTGGATGAAGCAGGCGGAAGCTCGGGGCGATATCGTTTGGCGCCAAGTAAAAGAAATTCACGACAGCTTCAAGTATGAATCGTCCGGGCTGGGAGCCGGCGCCAAGATTGCCATCGCAATTCTGATGTCTTTCATACTTGGCCCTGCGGGTCTTGGGTTGAGTGGAACTAACTTGGCCGTCGCGGCCAGCTTGAGCACTACTGCAGTCACAAGCACCATTGATAACAAGGGCAATCTTGGTCTGGCGATTAAAGATACGTTCAGCGCGGGTAGCCTGAAGAACGCTGCGATTGCAGGGTTTACTGCTGGGTTTCTTGATTACGCCGACGATAAATGGTTTACGGCAGCCGATGGTGCAGGGTCCGCCACACAGGGTATTCAACCCACCGATGGTGCTGCTGTAAGCGCAGCTAACCCTTCCAAAGATATCTTCCGTTGGAGCAATGCGACTGATGCGGCGACTCGTACAGTAACGCGAGCAGTTATCAGCAGTGGTGTATCCACTGCGATTGGTGGTGGCAGTTTCAGTAGCAATTTCAACGCAGCGCTGCTGGGCGAGGCCGGCAACATGGCCATGGCCACCGGCTTCAATTGGGTTGGGGACCAAATCACCTTTCCAAACGGAAGTGTCCAGAAAATTGCTGCCCACGCCATCATGGGTGGCCTATTGGCAGAGCTGACGGGGAGTGACTTCAAAACTGGTGCAGCTGCTGCGGGATTGAACGAGGCCTTGATTGACGTCATGGCCGGTGCGGCTGGTAAAAATGAACAGCTGCAGTTGGTTTTTTCCCAGCTCACTGGTCTGGTGGGAGCTGCTGCTGTCGGGGGAGACCTCAACACTGGTTCAGTGATCGCTCAAAAGGCCACTACATTTAATTATCTTTTTCATGAGGAACTTGTTGAGAAAGAACGGAAGCTTAATACGTGCGCGACTGAAGATGCCTGTCAAAAAGTTCGCGATTATTACAATGACTTGGATGCAACTAGGAATAAAGGCTTTCCAAGTTTATGTCGTGATAATCCGACGATGTGCGAGCAAGTTTATGAACGGCTTAAAAATGAAACTCCCTCAAACTGGGCTTTAGTGGAGGAGCTGAGAAAGTCTGGTGTAGACAATGTAACTGGGCGCGCCATAGCACTCCTGACAGCGATGGACAGGAATCAGGAAGCTATCAATATAAATATTGCCGAAAGCATCCGGGTTAAGAGTGGTGATATTGTTGGAAATGCCGCTGCGTCTGTTATGGACGCTTTAAACCCGGGGATGGATCTTTTTTCCTCAACAGCGGGTAAAACTGGAGCTGCTGGAGCTGGGATCAAAACGGGCATCGTTGGTGATGTCGGGAAGAATCGAGGTGTTCAGAACGTATACGATTCCATTCGTAAAGCACCTGAGTTTCCCGCAGGTTTTAGGGAGCGGGCGGGATCAACAACCAAAAATGCGGTAAACAATAGCGAACTGCTAAGCGATCTTCGGCAGGTAGAAGCAGGAAAATGGACTAAGATTTACAAGGACGGTTATGATGCGGTCGGAAATAAAGTGTCGATTCATTACTTTCAAAGTGAAAGTGGGAAAGTTTTTAATGTGAAACTTAAGCCAGGTTGGAGTAATTATTGATGGAAAATCCAGTTTTAGTCGTAGAGCTATATGAGCCAGAGGAGGCTGCTCGATTTTTAGCTGCCACATCTATCGGGTTGTTGAAGTCGATTAGTGATAAAGTCATGACACTTGCCGAAGCTGAACGTTTATTGTTTTCGCCTAGAACTGTAAGGGTGCTGGGTGAAAAAGGCATTTCTTCAGAGCTGTGTGGAATTATTATGGACTGTTGTGAGTTGGACGATATCTTGGATTTACTGCCATTAAAGTTTGATGTTGAATTGAATAAAATGATTGAGCGTTTTTCTAATTATATAATTGGTACGGTCGCACAGGACCCGTACGCTGCCCATGCAAGATTAAAATGAAAGTGGAAAAGGATACTGTGTTGCCGCTGACCGAAAACTGACCCATTAAAGGCTGTTCTGCCGACTGAAAACTGACCCAGGTGTTCAATTGCTTCTGCTCACTTTCCGAGCAGGAGAATACCAGGTGATCAGCATGGAAATGATGGGAAAAATTCGGCGGATGTACTTCCGCGACAAGCTCTCGCTGCACCAAATAGCCAAGCGTACCGGGCTATCCAGAAACACCATCCGAAAGTGGATCAGAGCCCCCGAAGCCAAACAGCCGGTGTACCAGCGGCAAGCCGCTTTCAACAAGCTCAGTCCTTTCCACGAAACGCTGGAGCAGGCACTCAAAGCCGATTCGCTTCGGGCAAAACACAACCGCAGAACCGCAAAGGCTCTCTTCGAGCAGATCAAAGCCGAGGGCTACGACGGCGGTTACAGCCAGCTGACCGCCTTTATCCGCGCGTGGCGCGGCGAGCAAGGAAAATCCTTGCGAGCCTTTGTGCCGTTGACGTTCGCGTTGGGCGAGGCTTTCCAGTTCGACTGGAGTGAAGAAGGTCTGCTGATCGGCGGGCTGTTCAGGCGGATCCAGGTCTCCCACATGAAGCTCTGTGCCAGCCGTGCATTTTGGCTGGTTGCCTACCCCAGCCAAGGTCACGAGATGTTGTTTGATGCCCATACTCGCTCGTTCGGAGCATTGGGTGGTGGGAGAAATCGGGGTCAGACCACGTTTTTACAAAGGTCAGCAACATTGCTCTTTAAAAAAATGAGAATGGTGGTCTTGAGAATGGTGGTCTGACCCCTATTTCTTCCTAATTCCGGACACCTCGATAGGTGATTTTGACGCCATTGCCCGTTCGTAAACGGTCGGTGGCAGATATCCCAGTTTCGAGTGCAGCCGTTCGTTGTTGTAAAACCCAACGATGTACTCAGTGATGTCGCGTATCGCCTCGGCATGGTTGGCGTAATCACGTCGCCATACCCGCTCCATTTTCAAGCTCAGGAAGAAGCGCTCCATCACTGCGTTATCCCAGCAGTTACCTTTACGGCTCATGCTTTGCTGCATGTCACTTCTGGCCAGTAGCGCTCTGTAGCTCGCACTCGCGTACTGGCTGCCGCGATCCGAGTGGGCGATCAAGCCGGGTGGCGGTTGACGTTGAGCAACCGCCAGCTGCATTGCACTGCACACCAGTTCAGCGGGCATGTTCGGCGCCATTGACCAGCCCACTACCTTGCGTGAGAACAAGTCCAGCACCACAGCCAGATACAACCAGCCACTACGGGTTCGGATGTAGGTAATGTCTGCTACCCAGGCCTTGTTCGCCGCCTCGGGTTCAAATTGGCGGTTCAATACATTTTCAGCAATCGGCAGGTCATGTTTGCTGTCGGTGGTGTGCACAAATTTACGCTTCCAGGCCGAACGCAGGCCGTTGACGCGCATCATGCGGCGAATCTTGTAAATGCCTACTTCCATACCCTTTGCGCTTAACGCTTTACGCAATGGGCGACTGCCATAACGCCGCCACTTTCAGCAAACGACGCCTTGAGTTGCAGAGCAACGGGGCAGATCGATGCAGGAGCCTCAGCGCGCTTGTTGGCCTCGTAGAAGGCGGATCGACTAACCCCCAACAAACGGCACACATACGCCACCGAATAAGCCTTCTGTTGCAGCTGCCGAACCAAGCGGTACGTTACTTCAGCTCGCGGGCAAAGAAGGCGGTGGCTTTTTTTAATACATCGTTATCCATCTTGAGCTGACGGTTTTCTTGCTCCAACTGGCGAATACGCTGTTGCTCAGAGGTCAGTGGCTTGCCGATCCCGGCTTGCCCCAACTTCTCGGCCTCATACTGTTGTACCCGGCGTCGAACGGCCGTATCACCAATATCAAGATCACGACAAACCTGTGAAACACTCAGGCCTTGGTCCTTGATCATCTTTACAACTTCCAGCTTGAAGCTGTCGTCGAATACTTTGCGTTTGCCGGTCATGGAGAACTCCTCAATAGGTGCATTTTCCACCTATCGGGGTGTCCGGGGAAATTAGATCACTACACTTGCTGGCCCCAGGCTCTACCGAACGTAAGAACATCAAGCCCGCTGATGGTTGAGAATGACCGTCCCTCAAATGCGCTTCTCACGTCGGAGGCCGCAAAAAAAGGCGACTCGATTTGTTTGAAGGTTATTCCTAAACGCTCGCGGTCGTGCCAGTGAATCAAGCGCATCGATTATCGTCCTGATAGGGGAAGCCTAGCGGCCTGCATCCATTGATAGGAGGGCGAAAGATAAGTCGTGGATTGGCAGCGCGAGAATGCGGGGGTTATTGCATTTTATTTCTAGCGGGGTGAAGCAAGACGCGAACCCCTATATTTTCAATGCAGGTTGCCAAATTTAGAGGGTAGTCGAAGCAAAGTTTTCGAGGATTCTGTGAAGGCATCATTGTTAAATGAAATTACAGCGAGTGCCCGATAGTTATATCGGGCTCCCGCCAAGCATGGAGGATACTTTACGAAATGATTGGCCCCTCAAAGAAAGTGCCTCGAACCGTTTTACACCCGCCATGGCTTCGTTTTCGTCGAAAGCAGTGAATTCGACAATTATTATGACCGTCAGCACCTTACGCCGCGCTGTGCACCTTGCCAGCCAGGTGAAATGATTTGAATCCAGCGCCCGCCTTCTAGACAACCCCCGCGTTTGGCTTGAAAGGATGCGTGCGATGAAGTTCGAAGGGACTTTCCAATACATGGGCAATCACGGGATCGTGTTCAACGTCTCGCAGATCACCCTCACCGACAGCGAACGCGGGCGGCTGCGCGAGCTGCATTTTGGTGAGGCGAAGAGCGCACTACGAGGTCAACCGCAAGGTCGTCGAGGTGTACGACAAGATGCTGGCCGAGAACCTGCCGTGCCTGATGATGATCGGCATCTCCAAGCCGCTGACTCGGCAGCAGGGCGATGTGCTCAACGCCCAGCGCACCAGAATCGCCAACTTGGCGGCCTCGTCCTTCGCGGGCGTCACCTCTTACGTTGCCTCCCCCTACGTGGGGCCCCCCGTCGGCGCCGGTGTGCGCATGTACGTGAATGAAACCCTGCCCACCTATCATGCAGGCGACATACTGGTGAGCATCGAGGCGCAGGTGAACGGCGGTATCGGCCCGCAACGTACCGCCTCGACACTGATCATCAAGACCTGACGGGAGAAACCCATGTCTGACATTACCCAACTGGTCGCTGCGCTGGTGCTGTTCTTTCTGCTCGATCGGTTTCTTAAGTCGTACCCGCTTCGCAAGTGGTTAGGGGTACTGCTGGTGGCGATGGGGGCGGTCGGCTGCGTTGCGGCGAGCCACATCCGCTTGCTTGGATTTGACCTGGGGTTGCTGTCGATCTTTGCCGTTGCACTGGGGGTGGGGTTGTTCCTAAAGCGGCGGCGGTTCGAGCAGATGGGTTGAAGGTGGCAGGGGCTCCGCGGTTTAGTGCTCCAATGCCTGTCATACAGGAAGCAGCGGCGCAAACATTTGTTGTGATGCTTACGGCAGCGCTCTCTCGGCGACAGCCCTCCAGCGCCCAACCCATGATCGTTCCCAAGCACCGCGTGGGAACGATCAGCATGGCGTTACGCCGTGGCGTGTGCTCCATCAACAACGACGTTATACGGCGCTTGCTCACGATCCCGCAGGCCGTAATCACGAATGACCGAAGTCACGCGAACGCGGTAATCGTCGAAGATCTTGTCGCGCCCGGCACGTTGTGCAGACAGGTGCGCGGTGACGTTGCGCCACTGCACCACGGCTTCTTCATCGCGCCAGGTGGTCACCGACATCACCTTCTTGGGGTTCAGCGTGCTCTGAAAACACTCGACGGAGATAAACCCGTCCATGGGTTCCAGCAACGGGGTCAGCTTATTGACCAGGTCCACATAGGTCTCGCCCTGGCCCGGCAGTGCCTGCAATTCGAATAACACGACGATCATGATTGACTCCTCATCCTTGACGGTTTTTTCAGGTGGTTTTAAACCGCGGCGGTTGCCCGCCGTCAGTGGGTTAACGGGGGCCCAGGTTGTTTAGCCAGGCGCGCATCACGTTGCCAGCAGCGCGGGTCAGGCGATCGCCCAGGCCAGCGGCCGTGGCGCGCAGTGCGACGAGGTCGATGCCGGCGTGGGCGAGTTCGCTGGCGTGGCCAACCAGCCACTGTTCGATGTGGGTGGTGTTGGCTTCGAGATGAAACTGCAGGCCCAGAATCGTGCGGCCCACGGCAAACGCCTGGTGGGCGCCCACTGGTGTGCTGGCCAGCAATACGGCACCGTCGGGCACATCGAACTGGTCGCCGTGCCAGTGCAACACGGGCGTGTCCATCAGCGCGGCGAGCGGTGAGTCCTGGCCGGCCGGAGTCAAGGTCAACGCGGAAAAACCGATCTCCTTGACGCCCAACGGGTAGACCTTGGCGTGCATGGCGCGGGCGATCAGCTGCGCGCCCAGGCAGATGCCCAACAACGGTTTGCCGGACGCCACGCGCTGGCGCACCAGCTCCAGTTCGTCGTGCAGAAACGGGTACAGGTCCTCGTCATACGCGCCAATCGGGCCGCCGAGCACAATCAGCAAGTCGGCCTGCAGCACCTGCTCCCTATAGATGGTGTCCACGGTGGGGTCGAGATAAATCAGGGTGTAGCCTTCATCGGCCAGCACCACATCCAGGGTGCCCACGTCTTCAAAATGAATGTGGCGCAGTGCAATAGCAGTTTTCATGGAAACACTCAGCGGTTGAAATAAGGGCGTGACGGTTTATGCAGTGGGGTTGAGGTCGACCTTGATCGTCCCCGATTGCGGGAAGGTGCAGCAGGCCAACGCAAAGCCTTCTCCCTTGTCCTTATCGGTCAGGCAAAAGTCGGGCTCGAGGGTGTATTCGCCCTCGGACAATTTGATCCGACAGTGGCCGCAGATCCCGGCGCGGCACAGGCTGCGCACTGCAATGCCGCTGGATTCGAGCATCTCCAGCAGGCTCTTGCCGGCGGGCAGTTCCAGCAACTCGTCGGTGTGGCTGATGTGCAGGCGCAGCGCATCGCTGGTCGCAGGTTGTGCCTGCGCGGCCCTGACCGGCGGGGAGAAGGATTCGATCAGCAATTGGCTGTCCGGAAACAGCGCCAGCGTTTGGTCGCGCAAGCCTTGGGCAAAACGTTGACTGCCGCAGATCACCAACGTGTCCGGGTTACCCAGCAGGTTCAGGTCGGCGGCGGTGGGGCGGCCGGCCCTGAAATGGCCGTTGCTGCGTGCAGCTTCGCGGGTAATGAAGACCTGCAGCGAAAACCAGCGGGTGTTCAGTTCCAGGTCCAGCAACTCATGCAGGAAGGGAATGTCGGCCACCGTCGGCACACACAACAGCAGGCTTACCTCGGGCACCGCCAGGCCGCGTCGTGCGCGTTCCAGCAGGCCGCGCAGCAAGGCGATTGGCAAGGTGATGCCGATGCCGCCAGCGAGCATGCCGACGTGCTTGCGGCCGATGATCGACGCCAGGCTGATGTCCCCGGCCACAAACTCCACCGCGACCTGCGAACCCTCCTGCAAGGTAGCGTGCAACTGGTCCGAGACCCCGCCATGGCCTTCGCGCTTGACCGCAATCTCGAACCCGTCGGCGCCTTGCCTGCGAGTGATCGAATACAGCCGTTGCTGCGGCGTGCCCGTAGCGTCCGGAAAGCGCAGCGCCACGTGCTTGCCGGGTTCCAGGCGGTCGAGGAACTCGGCGTGGGCGCCCACGGCGCGCAGGCTGAAGACGTTGATCGCAGCGGTTTCAATGGTCACGCGTTCGCAACGGGCCTGCAGTGGGGTCATGGCGTTCATGCGCGGGCCTTCTCGCTCAAGGTTTCGATGGCGTGTTCGGCGCTGCTCAGGCCTTTGCCCGTCAGGCCGACACGGTCGATCAGGGCCTGGAGCGAGTCGGTGTATACGCTGATTTCGTTGTTGTCGCCCACGTCATGCAGGATCTCGCTGGCATGCGGCATCTGCAGTATCGAGAACACCTTGGCCCATGCGCCCATTTCGTTGTTGGCGAACATCTGCACGGTGCGCAGGATGATTGAGCGCAGGTACTCGCGCTCGGTGCGACTCAGGCCATGAACGATGTCGGAGGCGACAAAACTGAACACGCTGGAATGGCTCCATTCATCGATGGCGTGGGTGCGTGTGACCTCGTGGCACACCGCCTGGATGCTGATGTCTTCGGCCATGGTCTTGAGGTAATCGGTGATCAGCGTTTCACTCGCGCACGCCACACCAAAACGGGTCAGGCGGCGCTCCCATTCGGTCGTGCAGTTGGCCAGCAGGGCTTCGCGCCAGGTCACTAGGTTGAACGCGCTGAAATCCAGCGGGGTCAGTTTGCGCATATCGTAGATGTAGTTGCAGGCCATGATCGACATACGCGTGTGCAGGGCTTCGTCCAGCAGTGCCTGGGACATCACGTCCTGCAGCAGGGCGCGATTGTGGCTGTGTGGCGGGGTCTTGATGATGTCCTCGCAGGCGGGCACCACCACGTCGCATTCGATGTAGATCGTCTTGAGGTTGTAGATGCCCCACGCGTAGGACAGGCACTTGGATTGCAGGTCCTGGGGCGCTTCGAGCCAGGCCTGGTGATGACGGAACGGCAGCAGCGACAGGCTGAAATCCTGCTTCTTCGGGTCAAAGGCCAGGCCCCAGTAATCCGGTTGTGGGTTGTTCACGGCAGCGCGAGTTTTCCAGAGCCCGGACAACTTGGCGAGCATGTTTTTTACCACGTCATCGGTACCACAATTCAAACGGTCCATGTTTTAACTCCAAGGAAAACAACTATTGGTGTTCGGGTTAACCGCGCAGTCCTGTGCAAACATGACGGGGCCGCACAAGCGGGTTGCCGCGTAATAAATGCGGGACGTTGCCCTTTAAGTCTGCGGCAAAAAAACGCCGGGGATACTGCTCCAGGTCAGCTGAATTGCGGGTGTGATGCGGGCATTTTCCGGGCTTTGGCCAAGTGCCGTTCCTGCATCAGGGTCAGCGCGACCGTCAGGCCCATAAAGGCAGCACTGGCCCAGAAAATCGAGTTGGGGTGGCCTTGGTCGAGTAGCCAGGCGAACCCGATCGGGCCGAGGGTGCCGCCGATATTGAAGCCGGTGGAGACAATGCCGAAGGTCTTGCCTTCGGCGCCTTTCGGCGACGCTGCGCGCACCAGCATGTCGCGGGACGGCGCGATCACCCCGGTCAGGAAACCCGCTACACCGAGTACCAGCAGCAGTGCCAGCTCGCTCAAGTGCGCCGTGGCGACCAACAGTATCAACCCGCTGGCCAGGGCAAACGCGCTGGCGGCCACCACGCCATGGCGGCGGGTGCGGTCGGCCAGTGCACCGCCTGCCAGCACGCCAAAGGCGCTGGCAAACAGGAACGCGGTGAGTGCCGAGTTGGCCCAGGTCAAGGCCACGCCCTGGCCTTGCATAAGGGCCGCGACCGAGAATTTTTCAATTGCGCCGGTGCTCAGGTTCAGCAGCACGAACAACAACGTCAGGCTCAGCACCAAGGGCGAAAGCAACGAGCGCCGACGCGTGTCGAAGGGAGCCGGGTCGGCCGCTGGCGACACATAATTGACTTGGGCCCGTGCCGCGCCAGGTATCGACAACACCGCCAGCGCGACAAACCCTACGCCTGCGGCGGCGGCAAACGCCATGGCCGGCGTGCTCGCCACGGCGATGCTCAACAAAAACACCGGGGCCACGGCGGCGCCGAGGAAGCCGGCGAAGGTGTGCACGGAGAACGCTTTGCCAATGTGGGCAGGGTCAATATGGCGGGACAGCAGGGCATAGTCGGCCGGGTGGTAAACCGCGTTGGCGACGCCGGCCAGCGCCATGCCGATCAGCAAGCAAAGGTAGCTGGGCACGAGTGCAATCAACAGGAAACTGCCACTGCCCACTGCCAGCGCGGCTAACAGCAGGCGGCGTGCGCCGAAGCGGTCCACGGCAAACCCCATCGGCGCCTGCACCAGCGCGGTGACGATGTTGAACAGGCTCAGGGCCAGGCCCAACTGCACGTAATCGACGTCGAAAAAAGCCGGGAGGAGGGGAAACAACGCCGCCAGCACCATGATGTGCAGATGACTGACAAAGTGCGCGGCTGCGACCTGCGGCAGCAGTCCGATACGAAAAGACGTCATGGCAGAACCTGGGGAATGGGGGGTGACAAAACCGGCGCAGAGCTTAGTGAGGCGTTGGTCTTGCGGGATAGTCCAATGTTCAAAGGTTCACCAGACCACTTTGCAGCGTTACTGGCCTGGCGCCGTGGCGCAGCGCCGCGCAGTGGTCTGCAACGCTGGCGCAAACTGGTATACCGGCGCGGGCCGTGGGCCGCTAGGGTAGACGCCGTTTGCCAATCGACGTTTTCACAGGGAGTGACCATGCCGCATTTCGCTTATCGAGACGGGCACGCGCTGCCGGTGCTCAGTGGCGTCGCACTGGCCCAGGCGGACGGGGATGTGTGGCGTGCCATCGACGCCGAGCGCCAGCGCCAGATGCAGTCAATCGAGCTGATTGCTGCCGAGAATTTTGTCAGCCGTGCAGTGCTTGAAGCCCAGGGCTCGGTGCTCACCAACAAGCATGCCGAAGGGTATCCGGGGCGCCGTTATTACGCCGGCTGCTGCAACGTCGACGCGATAGAAGAGCTGGCCAACGAGCGCGCCCGGCGGTTGTTCAACTGTGCCTACGCCAACCTGCAACCCCACTCGGGCAGCCAGGCCAATCAGGCGGTGTTTCTGGCGCTGCTGGCACCGGGCGACAAGATCCTCGGCCTGGACCTCAAGTCCGGCGGGCACCTGTCCCACGGCGCGGCGTTCAATATGTCCGGGCGCTGGTTTCAGGCCCTCAGTTATGGCGTGGATCCGCTGACCCATCGGGTCGACATGGACCAGGTCGAGCAGATGGCCCGCCAGGAACGCCCGCGATTGATCATCGTCGGCGCTTCGGCCTATTCACGGGCGCTGGACTTCGCGCGCTTTCGCGCAATTGCCGACGAAGTCGGGGCCTTCCTGATGGCCGACATTGCCCACGTCGCCGGACTGGTAGCGGGCGGTGCGTACCCGTCGCCGGTGCCGTTCGCCCACGTCACCACCATCAGCACCCACACCACACTGCGCGGGCCGCGCGGCGGGATGATCCTGTGCAACGAGCCGGGCATTGCGCAGAAAATCAATGCGGCGGTGTTTCCCGGCCTGCAAGGCGCGCCGCTGATGCACACACTGGCGGCCAAGGCCGTGGCGCTCGGCGAAGCCTTGCAACCGGCGTTCAGCACCTACGCGCATGCGGTGATTGCGAACGCCCAGGCCTTGTGCGGGCGCTTGGCCGAAGGCGGGTTGTCGGTGGTCTCGGGCGGCACCGACTGTCACCTTGGCGTGATTGACCTGCGGCCGTGGGGCCTGGTCGGCAATGTCGCCGAACAGGCGCTGGAAGCGATCGGGATTACCGTGAACAAAAATATCGTGCCGGGCGACGAGGTCAAACCCAGTGTCACCTCCGGCATTCGCATCGGCAGCGCGGCCTGCACGTCGCGGGGCATGGGCGTGGATGAATTTCGCGAGATCGGCGACATGATCCTCGCCATGCTCGGCGGCGTGCGCAGCGGCGCCCTCGACAGTCGCACCGAGCGCTCGATTCGCGAAGGCATCGGCGAACTGACCAAGCGTTTCAAGCTGCCTTACTGAGCGGCTGCCTCTAGATTTTCAGCGCATTGGCCAGGCGCAGCATGGCGGCTTCGATTTCATACGCGGTCAACGACGAGTAGCCCAGCAGCCAGCCGTATTGCTGCGGTTCGCCTGCGTACAGCTTGCTGAGTCCGGACAATTGCACGCCGGCGGTGGCCGCCTGGCGAATGGTTTTTTCTTCGCTCCAGCCCGCTTTCAGCAGACACGGAATCTGCAAGCCGCCCGGTGGCAACTGGGCGGTGACGACCTCGCCCAGGTACTTGCCAATGGCGTCATGCATGATCGAGCGTCGCCCGGCATACAGCTTGCGCATGGCCCGCACGTGGGCGTTGTAATGACCGTCTTCCATAAACCGCGCCAGGGTCAGTTGCAGCACTTGCGGCGTATGCCCGTCCATCATGCTGCGCGCGTAGGCAAAGGGCTTGACCAGTTCGTGGGGCAGCACCATGTAGCCCATGCGCAAGCCGGGGTAGAGCGTCTTGCTGAACGTGCCGATATAGAGCGTGCGCTGATACTTGTCCAGCCCCTGCACGCAGGCGGTGGGTTGTCCGTCGTAATGGAACTCGCTGTCGTAGTCGTCCTCGATCAGCCACTTGCCTTTTTCTGCCGCCCAGTTGATCAACTCAAGGCGCCGTTCCAGCGGCAGCGTCACGCCGGTGGGGTATTGGTGCGACGGTGTGACGTACACGCAGTTGGCGCCGCTGCGGTCGGCGTACAGCAGGTCGGTGCGGATGCCGCGTTCATCGACATCGATGGGCAGCACCTTGGCTTCAGCGATCTCGAAGGCTTTGCGTGCGCCGTAATAGCCAGGGTTTTCGAGCAAGATCGGGTTGCCGGCATCCACCAGCAACTGCGCGCAGAGGTACAAGGCCTGGCGCGTGCTGCTCAGCACCAGCACCTGATCGGGCGAACACTTGGCCCCGCGCTCTAGGTTCAGGTAGGTGGCAATCGCCTTGCGCAGCGGCTCGGCGCCTTGAGGGTCGCCGTGCAAGAGCACGTTGGCGCGATAGTCCTTCATCACCTGGCGTTGCAGACGTTCCCAGACATCCGTGGGGAAACTGCGGGTTTCCGGCAAACCGGTGGCGAAGGCCTTGATGACTTGCTGGTCGCTGACGCCGCCCGTTTCGAAGATCATCCGCCCGCGCTGGCTCAGCTCGGCGCCGGGTGCGGCGGCGTTGCTGCGCACTTCCTGGGCCTTGATGCGCCGGCGTGTGGCGCCGCGCAATTCGACGCCGACCGTGTCGCAGACGTAACTGCCGGCACCCTCGCGGCGCACGATAAACCCGTCCCGATGCAACTGCACGTAGGCGTTCTCGACGGTGTCGCGGGCGCACCCCAGCGACTTTGCCAACACCCGTGTGGCAGGCAGTTTCAGGCCGGGGCCGAGGGCGCCGTCGAGGATCAGTGCGCGCAACGCCCGCTGGATGCGCTGGTGCAAGTCCAGCAGCTGAAACTCCACGTCGTTGAGGCGCATTTTCAGGGTTTCGAGCTCAAAGGTTTTTGCCATGCGGTCTGCTCAGTCCTTTGGAATTGGCCTGTAATGGCAGGCCAGTCTATCCGTAGAATCCAGCCCTCGCCAGCCCGGCCCCGGCGCGTGGCGAGCCCGCACGATGCGAGTGTTCTTGAACAGGAGTTACGCGACGATGGCCAGATCCCACAACTTCAGCGCCGGCCCCACGGCGGTGCCGCTGGAAGTGCTCACCCAGGCACACGAAGAATTTTTTGATTTTGCCGGCACCGGTATGTCGGTGATGGAGATCAGCCATCGCTCCCGCGTGTTCATGGACGTGGCCCGCCAGGCGGAGCAAGACCTGCGTGACATTCTCGGCGTGCCGGACGCGTACAAAGTGCTGTTTTTGCAAGGCGGCGCCTCGCTGCAGTTCGCCCAGGTGCCGATGAACCTGTTGGGCGACAAAGGCACGGCGGACTACCTGCACACCGGCCTCTGGTCGGGTAAGGCGATTGAAGCGGCGCGGCGTTATTGCGATGTGCGAATCGCGGCCAGTGCCCGCGCAACCGGCTTCGACTGCGTGCCTGACGCAGCGAGCTGGCACCTCAATCCTGACGCTGCCTACCTGCATTACACCGAGAATGAGACGGTCCACGGCGTGCAATTCATCGCCCCGCCCAACAGCGCCGCGCCGCTGGTGTGTGATGCCTGTTCAAGCCTTTTGTCCAAGCCGATGGACGTCGCCCGGCATGACCTGGTGTATGCCGCCGCCCAGAAAAACATGGGGGTGGCCGGGTTGACGGTGGTCATCGTCGACCCCGCATTATTGGAACGCTCCCATGCCTTCACTCCGGACATTCTCAACTACGCCCACATCAGCGATGCGCAGTCGATGCTCAATACCCCGGCGACGTTTCCCTGGTACCTCACCGGCCTGACGCTCAAGTGGATCAAGCACAACGGCGGTCTGCCGGCCTTGCATGAGCGTAACCAGACCAAGGCACGCCGGCTCTATCGCGTCATTGACGAGAGCGGCGGTTTCTACCGCAATCGGGTGCAGCCGGCGTACCGCTCGATCAACAACGTGCCGTTCGTGCTGGCGGATTCGACGCTGGAGAAGACCTTCCTGCGCCGCGCCGAAGACGCCGGCCTTAACGGCTTGAAAGGCCACGCCAGTGTCGGCGGCCTGCGCGCCAGCCTCTACAACGCCGTCTCGTTAACCGCAGTCGAGGCGCTGACTGACTTTATGGCTGACTTCGCACGCGCACATGGGTAACCGCCCCTGCGCGAAAAAGTGGTCTGGTCTGCTGCGCACAAGCGTAGGGGCAAACCCCGCCATTCAACGGCTATAAATGACCGCCTGGCCACGGCCTGATCCATTGTCCAGCAAGGAGCCAAGACTTATGCCCTCTACTCAATCCCAGTCGTCCCTGCGTCTGCGGGATGTGCTGCACCCGGTGGTTGCCGGGCTGATTTCGGTGATCGTCAATTACGGCGGCACCTTCATTCTGGTGTTCCAGGCCGCCAAGGTTGCCGGCCTCAGCCCTGAGCTGACGGCGTCGTGGGTCTGGTCGGTGTCGATTGGCGTCGGTGTGACCGGGTTGTTCCTCAGTTGGGTGAGCCGCGAGCCGATCATCACCGCCTGGTCGACCCCGGCGGCGGCGTTCTTGATCGTTGCCCTGGCGACCACGCCCTACGCCGAGGCGATTGGTGCGTATTTGATTTCAGCGGCGGCGTTCGTGCTGCTGGGTGTATCCGGCTATTTTGAAAGGGCTGTGCGCCTGATCCCGCCTGGCGTTGCGGCGGGCCTGCTGGGCGGCATTCTCTTGCAGTTCGGCATCGGTGCATTCGCGAGCATGACGGTCGACCCGCTGTTGGTGGGGCTGCTGATCGGCGCCTACATCGTGTTCAAACGCTTGAGCGCACGCTACGCGGTGGTCGGCATTCTGGTGCTGGGGCTGGGCTTTTTGCTGATGCAGGGGCGAGTGGATTTTTCCGGACTGGCGCTGGCGTTCGCCACACCGGTATTCACGCGGCCCGAGTTCTCGCTCAATGCGTTGCTGAGCGTGGCGTTGCCGCTGTTTCTGATTACCCTCACAGGGCAGTACATGCCGGGCATGCTGGTGCTGCGCAATGACGGCTTCAAGACCAGCGCCAACCCGATTCTCAGCGTGACCGGGCTGGGTTCGCTGCTGATGGCGCCGTTCGGCTCCCATGCGTTCAATATCGCGGCAATCACGGCGGCGATCTGCACCGGCAAGGAAGCGTCCGAAGACCCTTCCAAACGCTGGATCGCCGGGGTTGCGGCAGGGGTGTTCTACATCCTGGTGGGGATTTTTGGCGTAACCCTGGCGGCGGTGTTCATGGCCTTTCCGGCGACGTTCATTACCACCCTGGCCGGGCTGGCGCTGCTCGGCACCATCGGCGGCAGCCTGGCCAATGCCATGGCGGACGTCAAATCCCGTGAAGCCTCGCTGATCACCTTTCTGGCGTGCGCCGCCAACATCACCTTGCTTGGCATTGGCGGCGCGTTCTGGGGCTTGCTCATCGGCCTCGCGGCGTATGCGGTACTCAATGGGCAACTGCCACGTCGTGAAAAAACCACTGCGGTGACCACCAAGGGAGCGACCCGCTGATGACTGGGCAAGCCGAACACCTCACCACGCTCCACGCCGACCATGGTCGCTATCCGCAGGCGGTCAGCGTCGAGGACTTTCGTCGCAACCTTGCCGCTGTGCAGCAACGCATCATCGATGCTTGCCACCGTGTCGGGCGTGACCCGGCCACCGTGCGGTTGCTGCCGGTCAGCAAGACCTTCGACGAAGCCCATCTGCGCCTGGCCTATGCCGCCGGTTGCCGCCTGCTCGGCGAAAACAAGGTGCAGGAGGCCCAGCGCAAGGCGCAAGCCATGAGCGACCTGCACGACCTGCAATGGTCAGTCATCGGCCACCTGCAAACCAACAAGGCCAAGCAGGTTGCGCGTTTTGCCAGCGAATTCCAGGCGCTCGACAGCCTGCGCGTGGCCGAAGTGCTGAACCATCGGCTGCAGCTCGAAGGTCGGCAGATGGATGTGTTCGTGCAGGTCAACACCTCGGGTGAAGCCAGCAAGTACGGCCTGGCTCCCGAGGATGTGGCGGCGTTCATCGCGGCGCTGCCGGCATTCCCGGCGCTGCGGGTTCGCGGGCTGATGACCCTGGCGCTGTTTTGCGCCGACGTGGTGCGGGTACGCCCCTGCTTCGTGCGCTTGCGTGAATTGCGCGACCGCTTGCTCGCACAGGTGCCCGAGGGCGTGTCGCTGCAGGAGTTATCGATGGGCATGTCGGGCGACTTTGAAATTGCCATTGAAGAGGGTGCAACCGTGGTACGCGTCGGCCAAGCCATCTTCGGTGCCCGCGCCATGCCCGATGCCTATTACTGGCCCACGGCCGACGCCAGACCGCGCAACGACGACGAGTTGCCGGCGCTCGCCCCTTAACGTTGATTGATCTTTATAGGAGGCCTGCAATGTCCGCTGCACCCGCTTACCTGATGCACACCTCGTCCCGTCAGCCGGTTTCGTTCAGCCGAGGCCTGGGCGCCCGCCTGTGGGACACCGACGGCGTTGAATACCTGGATGCCATCGCCGGCGTGGCCGTGACGAGCCTGGGCCACGCCAACCCGGAAATTGCCGCCGCCATCGCCGAGCAGTCCACGCAGTTGCTGCACACCACCAACATGTTTCGCATCCCGTGGCAGGAGCAACTGGGCGAGCGGTTGTGCCTGTTGTCCGGCATGGAGCGCGCGTTTTTCTGCAACTCCGGCGCCGAGGCCAATGAAGCCGCGCTGAAACTGGCGCGGTTGCACGCCCATGCCCGAGGCGTGGCCCAGCCGCAGGTGCTGGTGATGGACAACAGCTTCCACGGGCGCACCCTCGCCACGCTGGCGGCCACCGGCAACCCGGCGGTGCACGTCGGTTTCGAACCGTTGATGCCCGGCTTTGTGCGCGTGCCGTACAACGACATCGAGGCGATTCGGGCGGTCGCGGCGCGGTCACCCAACATCGTTGCAGTGCTGGTCGAACCGGTGCAGGGCGAGGGTGGGGTGCATGCGGCGTTCGCGGGCTACCTGCAAGGGTTGCGCGCCCTGTGCGATGAACACGACTGGCTGATGATGATTGATGAAGTGCAAACCGGCATGGGCCGCACCGGCGCCTGGTTTGGCTTTCAACACGCGGGCATCGAGCCGGATGTCATCACCCTGGCCAAGGCACTTGGCAACGGCTACCCGATAGGCGCATGCCTGGCGCGGGGCAAGGCCGCCGAGCTGTTTTCCCCCGGTCACCATGCGTCCACGTTTGGCGGTAACCCGCTGGCCTGCCGCGTGGGGTGCACGGTGCTGGACATCATGCAGCGTGAGCACCTGCCACAACGCGCCGCCGCCAGCGGCCGACGCCTGCTGGCCGCGCTCAAGCTGGCGCTGGGCAACCATCCCGAGGTGGTGGCCATTCGTGGTATCGGCTTGATGGTCGGCGTTGAACTCAACCGCCCGTGCGGCGAGCTGGTCGACCGCGCCCGTGAAGAACAACGCCTGCTGATCACCGTCACCCGTGGCACCACCGTGCGCCTGTTGCCCGCACTGATCTGCGATGACACACAGATCGACGAGATCGCCGCACGTGTCATTCGCCTGCTGTCGCCCGCTGTTTGAATTTGTTAACCAAGGACGCCCCCACCATGTACGACTCAACGCTCACCCTGGATGCTTTCGACCCTGAACTGCGTGAGGCGATTCATAACGAAGCGCATCGCCAGGAAGACCACATTGAGCTGATCGCGTCGGAGAACTACGCCAGCCCGCTGGTCATGCAGACCCAGAGCACGGTACTCACCAACAAGTACGCCGAGGGCTATCCCGGCAAGCGCTACTACAGTGGTTGTGAATACGTTGATGTGGCCGAGCGGCTGGCGATTGAGCGGGTCAAGACCCTGTTCAACTGCGACTACGCCAACGTGCAGCCTCACGCGGGTGCGCAGGCCAACGCGGCGGTGTTCCTCGCGTTGATCAACCCCGGTGACACGGTGATGGGCATGAACCTGGCCCAGGGCGGCCACCTGACCCACGGTAACCCGGCGAACTTTTCGGGCCGGCATTACAAGATCGTGCCCTACGGGCTGGACCCGAAAACCGGTTTTCTCGACTACGACGAGATGGAACGAATTGCCCTGCAGACGCGCCCGAAAATGTTGATCGGCGGCTTCTCGGCGTACTCGCGCTACAAGGACTGGGCACGCATGCGCACCATCGCCGACAAGGTCGGCGCCATATTCTGGGTCGACATGGCCCACGTCGCCGGGCTGGTCGCCGCCGGCGAATACCCGGACCCGCTGCCCCATGCGCATGTGGTCACCAGCACCACGCACAAAACCCTGCGCGGCCCACGGGGCGGTTTGATTCTGTCGAAGGGCCAGGACGAAGCCTTCTACAAGAAACTCGATTCGGCAGTGTTTCCCGGCGTGCAGGGCGGCCCGCTTATGCACCAGATTGCAGCCAAGGCCGTGGCGTTCAAGGAAGCGCTGACGCCCGAGTTCCGCGTCTACCAGACCCAAGTGGTGATCAACGCCCGCGCCATGGCGGCGGTGCTGCAAAAGCGCGGCTACAAGATCGTCTCGGGCGGAACCGACAACCACATGATGCTGATCGACCTGTCCGACAAGCCCTACACCGGCAAGGACGCCGATGCGGCATTGAGCAGCGCCTACATCACCGCGAATAAAAACTCGGTGCCGAATGACCCACGCTCACCCTTCGTGACCTCCGGCTTGCGCATCGGCAGCCCGGCGGTGACGACGCGGGGCTTCGGTGTCGAGGCCTGCGAGCAAGTGGCAGGGTGGTTGTGCGACGTACTCGACGCCCTGGAATATGGCGACAGTGACAAGGTCGGCCACCACGTGCGCGAACAGGTTGTCGCACTGTGCCGGCGTTATCCGGTTTATCGCTGAATGGGTTTGGGGGGGCCGTGTGGACGGCCCCTGATTCACTTCTTTGCCGAAAAGGACGCTCATGCAGCCTGCTTCCAGCTTTATCAGGCGTTCGATCTGGGGGAGTGGGTGCGTCGTGATGATCTGCCGGAGATTGATCCCGGTGAGCCCGAAAGTCACAGCGCGTGGTACTTCCCAAAAAATGATCTCAATTTGACAGCTGGTACCCGAGTCTATGCGAATCCGCCTGCTATCACTTCGCGCTTTCACTGATGATGGGATGATGCTCGACGCCGACGTCGCTGATGGAATAGCAATAGAACCTGTCGTTACCCGGATGTTTGCCAATCCAGAGGTTAATTACATACACGTTCACAATGCCAAGCAGGGTTGCTACTCCGGGCGAATAGATCGGGCTTAGTCACCGCAGGCCTTTGTGGCTCATCTTCGATTTTTCTGGTCACCAAATGGCTGGTATTGGCCGTTTCAATTCGGCAGAAAGCGGAAGTCATTGCTTACCCATCGGACGCCTCGCTAATGGTGAGGACAATCGCCTAAATCGATGTCCGGGACCAGCAGACCACTACAGGTCAGCCTTACGTTGAGAAAGGGATAGAAGCATTTGAAGAAAGAAGCCGTGATCGGCAGATGCGCGCCTTGGAACGCAAGGCACGCAAACTTGGATTGCAGCTGGTTAAAGCGGCTTAAATTTTAAGAGCAAAAACAATGAGTTATTTTTTGTTTGATAAGAGCTGTCGAGCCCTAGCGAGGTTGCCAAGGCGGCGGCACTGCCAGCATTTTCAGCACCTGACCCACCGCTTTCGCAGCCTCGCTAAAGCTCGACAGCTCCCACGGGGATCGGCGGTGTTGGTTGAATTCCGGCCTTGGCTACGAGCGCAATTTCAGCAGCGATAAAGCTCAAATGTGGGAGCTGTCGAGCCCCAGCGAGGCTGCGAAGGCGGAGGTAATGCCGACATATTTTTTCGCCTGGACCCAACACTCTCGCAAAGGGATCGGCGGCCTGCTGCTCGGCTACGGTTCGCGCCTGGCCTACGGCTGTTACTTCCAGCGGCATCGTCTTGGGCAGCCTGTATGGCTGGGTATGGTCGGTGGTGGCGTTAATCGGCAACAGCGTGGGGTGCGGTTGCGGCCGCTTTTCTTCGTAGGTGAGCGTTAGCAGGTGGCGTTGAGCAGTTGCTAAGACTTGAAGGCATCGCAGTTGTCTTCAGGCGCTCCGAACAACTCATCGTGAGCGTCCATTGCTTCTATCAGGCTTGCGTACGATTGGCTACGTTCACTGGGTGACATCTCAATCAGCAGTTGTATCAGTTGTTTATCAAAGAAAGCTTGGTTGGCGGTCGTCATGGGCAGGCGAAAGAAATCCGTACTCTGCACCGTGTACAGGGCTGTTTTAAGGTTCATAAAGCACACATACCGCACTGCCGCGGTATCAGTCAGTCGGCGCCAAGTGATGATTTGCTGGTAACTGTCGTTCATTGATCTTCCTTGTCATGTCGCGAGGTAAGGCTCCACCACATCTTCCAGCAGACTCACTAGTTCCAGGTCCATGTAGCGAAAATCGTCGGGAATATCCAGGCAGTGCAACGGCTTATGCTCCAGCAGACGGGCGTAGTCGGCCTGTAGGCGCTGCTGGTGTTTGCGCTCCATGACGAAGATCACGTCGGCCCACTGGATGTCCGCCGGGCCGACGGTTTTGCGTGCGTTTGGGCTGGTGCCTGCCGAGCGCACATTGAAGCCGGGGCGACGGCGCCAAATCACTTCTGCCGTCGGGCTGCGCCATTTGTTGCGGCTGCAGATGAATAGCAGGTTTTTCAATCTTGCTCCAACGCTTGAACCGCTTCAGCCGCCAGCTTTTCCCGGTCTGCCTTGCTGACGTACGTATCTTTTTTCTTCGGCGCCAATTTGGCGCTGGCCTTTTTGGCCTTGGCCTTGAAGAGCTGCTTGAGTTTTTTCTGGCGGTTCATGTCTTTCTACCCAGGCTGTACAGGCTCGGGATGATACCAGCTTAAAAACCGACGCCATTCCCTGAGTCGCTTTTTAGCGCCAATCTGTGTATTGAATCGCCCTCCCTTTTGCCAATAATCGGGTCCTCCAGCGCACAACGGACGACACTGATGAGCATCCACACCCGCACCAAACGCATGACCGTCCCGCAACTGGTCGCCATGAAGGGCCAGCAGAAAATCGTCTCCCTGACGGCTTACTCCAGCGCCATCGCCAAGCTGATCGATCCTTTGGTCGATTTCATCCTGGTCGGTGATTCCACGGCCATGGTCGGGTACGGCCGCCCCTCGACCTTGAGCATGCAACTTGAAGAAATCATCGGCCACACCCGGGCCGTGGTCGATAGCACGCGCTTGGCCTGTGTGATTGCCGACATGCCGTTTGGCAGTTATCAGGAATCCAATGAACAGGCCTTCCGCAATTGCGCCCAGGTGCTGGCGCGCACCGGCTGCGACGCCGTCAAGCTGGAAGCCAACCAGGCGTTAGCCGGCACCGTCGAGTTTCTGGTGGCGCGCGGTGTTCCGGTGATGGCGCATGTGGGGCTGATGCCGCAGTTCGTCAACGTGATGGGCGGCTTCAAGGCTCAGGGGCTCACCGCCGAAACCGGCGCGCGAATTGCCAAGGATGCACGGGCCAATCTGCAGGCGGGTGCGTTCAGCCTGTTGCTCGAAGGGGTGGCAGAGGGCGTGGCCCGGCAGATCACCCTCGACTCGGCAATGCCCACCATCGGCATCGGCGCTTCACCGGCCTGCGACGGCCAGGTGCTGGTGACTGAGGATGTGCTGGGCCTGGGCGGCGAGCAGATGCCGCGTTTCGTCAAACAATACGCGGACGTGGGCGCGGTGATCCGCGATGCCTGCGAACGGTTTGCCGAAGACGTGCGTCACGGTCGTTTCCCTGAGGCGCGGCACTGCTACGGACTTTGACGAATTGCCCGGGCCAGTTGCTCCACGGCCTGGGCGATGTCTTTGCTCCAATCGAGGGTAAAGCTCAGGCGCACATGCTGTTTCCAGGCACCTTGCTGGCTGAACAGTTCGCCGGGGGCGATGACGATGCGTTCCGCCAGCAGGCAATCGAACACGCTCTGCATGTCGACCAGACGCGTGGCTTCCAGCCAAAAACACGCGCCACCCTGCGGGATCTGCACTTCAAAGGCACCCTTGCCGTGTTCGTCCAGCAGGCCTTTCAGCCGGGTCATACAGTCCTGCAACAAGGCCCGCAGCGTGTGCAGATGCGGGTCGATGCGCTTGGAAGTGAATAGCTTGGCAATCGCCTTCTGGCGGATCGGCGACAGACGAAATGCCCGCGCCAGGAACGCCTGCTGCAACTGCGCCCCACACCCACGGCACAGCACATAGCCGTAGGGTGCCTCCGAGCCGATCACCTTGTCTAAGGTCGAAAACACCAGCAGTTTCTGCGGGTCGGCAACGTCGCGATAGCGGGCCGGCCGGGGCGCGAAATACAACTCGCCGTAGGTGTCGTTTTCGAACAACCAGATATCCCGCTGCGCCAGCCATTGGCAGATCTGCTGTTTATCCTCAGCCGGCATGCGGCTGCCGTGGGGAATGTTCACGGTGGATGACAGCACCGCCAGGCGAATGGGCGCGTGCTTGAGCAGTTGATTAAGCGCAGGCAGGTCGAAGCGCCCGTCGGCGTCAAGGTGCAGTTCGATTACGCGGATGTTCGCGGCTTTAAGCTGGCGCAGGATCGCCCACGAGCACGGAGACTCCACCAACGCCACTGTGCCCGCCAAGCCCAGGGCGTTCAGCGACAACGCCAGCACGCTATGCAGGTCCGCGCCGACATAGACCTGATCGGCCTGCCAGTAGTTGTCAGTGGAGCAGGTGTAGCGCTCGGCCAATGCAGCGCGCAGCTCCGGTTCGCCAAAGGGCAGGTACAACGGTGTCAGTGAGCGCGGGTATTGGCGGGCAATCTCCCGCTCAATCATCAGCAGTGGGTTTTCCAGCGACATCAGCATGGCCGGTGCGTCGCTGCTCAGGGCCAGCATGCCCGGCTGGCGGGCATTGGCAAAGACCTGATCGAGCAGGCTGGGTGCGCGCTCAGTTGAGACAGCCGTCGGCTGCAGACGGGTGAAGTAACCGAACTTGGGCCTGGCGTATACCCGTCCTTCATCCTCAAGGAGCGCGTAGGCGTACTTGGTGGTCGACACCGATACGCCGAGGCGCTGCGCCAACTGGCGCAGCGACGGCAACTTGTGGTCGCCTTGCGAAGGGCTTGCCTCAATCAACTCGACGAGGTAGCGGTACACCGCTTGATAGGCGAACGGGGCGTCTTTAGGTGTATCCATAACCCTTTGCGCCGCATGACTCGCCATTGCAGGGAGCAAGGGGCAGCGTGCTCTGTTAAAGGTTGACGACGGTGCGAGTGTCAGCGCTCTCAGGCTTATGCTCTACAAACGTTGCCTGTACCCGCTTGGATACCAGCATGTAAGGCACCCAGATAAACAAGCCAAACAATGCCCGGACCATTTCTTTTAGTGTGTTGCCATCGAACAGCGGCTGATTCACCAGGACAAACGAGCAGATCCAGGCATCGAGCGGAATGAAAATCACCGAAAAAACGACCGTGGCGATATAAACCTTGGGGAACACGTAATGCTTCCTGAGGAACAGGTAGACCAAATAAGCATAGGTAGCAGCCAGTAGTACGTTGACGACTGTTTCTGAAATCAGAATCGGCGCCCATAGCGGGTTATACAAGGACGATCCCTGCGTGGTCACAGCAGTAAAAGTGCCATTTGCGAAGATGGGGTAATACACGGCGAGAACGTTATAGCTCAGGCGGATAACCGATATAAACAGGCCTATTCCAACGAGCACGAGCCAGCCTCCTAACCCTCTCAACTCTTTGCTCTCTTGCATGTTGCACTCCGTGGGTGAGTAAGGGTTCGAATTTTAATTATTTGCTGAACGATTGCCGCAGAAACGTAGTAATCAGTCCTACCACCTGTTGTTGGATCTCTACTCTGGGTCGGGCCCCTTCACCATCGCGGCAAATCATGCCATCGCCTGGCGAGTCCTCTTCGATCAACGCCATACCGCCCGGCTTGCAGGTCGACATAAAGCTGAAGTGAGTGGCGTCTGCGATCTCTACGTAGTGTGTTGATGCTTCAGGCAACCGCTTGACCATATCGGTGGACTCCAGGTTGGGGTCCATATCCTCCGTTGGCACGCCCCCCGCAATTACCAGTGCCGGCACCGGCAGTGCGGCCAGGCTGGCGTCGGTGAAGCCGCGCGACAGGCCCAGGTCCAATGTCACCACGGCGCCGACGCGTGGGTCGCGCAGGGTCGCGGCCAGTTGGGCCTTCGCAGCCGGTGTCTCGGCCGGTTTGATCTGCTGGTAGCCGATGCAGCCGCCCAACTTCGGGTGTGCATTGCAGTCGCGGGCGAAGAGGTCCGGGTCGAAGCGTGCACCGGCAATTTCCATGGCAGTCCATCCCCCAATAGAGTGACC
The DNA here is from genome assembly GCF_963970525.1 of Pseudomonas sp. EA_65y_Pfl1_P113. Lineage (NCBI taxonomy): Bacteria > Pseudomonadati > Pseudomonadota > Gammaproteobacteria > Pseudomonadales > Pseudomonadaceae > Pseudomonas > Pseudomonas sp. EA_65y_Pfl1_P113. The sequence goes on along the minus strand of NZ_CAXAQM010000005.1, from coordinate 73,321 downwards.
CACCACGGCGATCCGGTTTTTCGCCACCGCGCCGAACTGCTTAGGCTGAGCGATCACCGCATCGATGGCCCGGCTCAGGTCTTTGGTCCGTTGCCATAACTGTGCGGCAGCCTGCGGGCTGCGGTCCTTGCTGGTGGTGCCGGGATGGTTGACCGCCGCCACGATGTAACCCTGATGGGCCAAGGCGCTGGCCAGCCACACCTGGTTGCCCCAGTTACCGCCGTAACCATGGGAGAGCACCACCAGCGGGTGTTCGCCGCTTTGCGCAGGCGCGTCGGGCACCGCGAGGGCGCCGAAGAACACTGCGTCGTCACGGATCAGCTCGGGTGTAGTGGCGGCGGCGGTGGGGTACCAGACGACCATTTGCAATGGGCGCTGCGTATCAGGGACGGTGACGTTTTTGAAGCCGATAGGTGTGGTTTCGGCGAATACAGGCGCTGCCAGGATAATCAGCAGCAGTGCGGTGAGGGTGGTTTTCACAGTTTTTATCGTCCTTGATGTGAGGGCCGCATCATGCCTTGAAACAAGGAGTTTTAATAGAGGTGAGGCGGGATTAGGAAGTTGCTGACGTATTCCTACTTTTAAGTATGACGGCGTTGTCCTTCGTTATTTTAGGAAGTGGGTGGCTTTATTCGGTTAATTAATCGTGCAATGGTGCGGGTGTGAATCTTACAGTTGGATTGATTTGAACCTTACGTGTTAACTCCTGACTCTATGGTGATAATTATGAAAAGCTTGATTGTGTTTGTTCGTAGTTCAGGCCCAAGCAAATATCTGCTCGCATTGGTTGCTGCTTTGGTGATTTTCATTAACGAAGTCGTGCAGGCGCAGGAAAGGTCTATTCCTAAGTCTGAGGCGCCCGGCCCCGTGCTCGTGTTATCTAATTCCGATACCAGTCCCGGTGTAGGGTTCGCAAGTTTCAGTATTGTGAGCTCTGATTTTCCACCGGGGACTCTCGTTGACCCCAAACAGTTAGTGGAAGTGCAATGGAATACGACTTACTATCCTGAAAGTATCATGGAGGATGTGAAGTTGTGCTACTCGCGCCCCTTCAGTTCTCAAGAGGACTGCAGGAAAATTCTTCCAAACTCTTCCGGAACACTGTCGGACTTCAATGTTCAGTCGTTCGGTAATGGCTCGCGTGTCAGAATCTATCATGATGTATACGGGGGGACGCCCCGCTATACTCGGCCTGCGGGTGCAGACTCAGTGGTATTTAAATACAGGTACTAACTCAGTGGAAGCTGCTGGGGATTAAGTTGCTTCGAGTTTATTTTTAAATAGATAACCAACGTATATCTAATGCCGGGTAGCTTCGGTTTGCTCCTGGGCTGGGAGAACATCCATGATCACTGTTCAACCTCAGGCATCCGCATCCTACGGGCGCATGACAACAAGTAGTTCCGTCAGTGCCGTTCCGTTGTCTACGGTTCCACACGCTAACGATCAGACGGCTGTGGCGTCAGCTACGATCCGTGACGTTACTAGCAGCACCGTCTCAATCCTGGCTCGTCAGCTGAGCGAAGCCGCAACACGGGCTGAAACCCGGGCCGGCCAGATGAGCGCCAACCCACTCCATTCGATTACGGGTGACCATTACCTCGCCAATAAAGCCCAGCACGATACGGAAACCCCCAGCACCGAAAACCCGGAGCTCCTGGCACGGGCGCGGCACGCCACTGGTTTCGTCAACGGTACGGACAGCAACCCGTTTAAAGAACTCGCGCGCAATCAGCTCAGCCTGATTGTCGGGGATGACGGTGGCTCCTTCACCGTCAATGAACGACGTGCAGCGTGGGAAGCGCTGGCATCAACGGCGCCCAAGGTCGCCACCCAGTCGGCCCCAGCTTCCGTTAACGGCCGCGACCTCATGATTTCGCGCTTGTACAACGGCAATGAACCCCCCGTTGCCAAGCCACCGGCCACTGTCTACAACGGCACTCAAAACCACGCCGATTTCCTCAACCGTGATGACCGTGCCTTGATCTCGGATATGTACGCCTATGCAAAAGCGGAAGGTGCGGACCTGTATTTCGTAGATCGAGTGGCCATAGAACTCGGCACCTACCGTCATTACAGTGACGGCCTTCAACTTGGGGGGAGCAACGTTCGCTATGACTGGGACGGGTTCCAGGTGACGTTCGACTACAAGCCAGAGGACGCCGCAAACGCGTCAAGAATCCTGGAGGGCTCGGCGATCAACAGCACCCGTCTCGACCAGGGCTTTTTACGATACATCCTGAGTCCGAGCCAGGGAACGTTCTCCAATATTGGGGGCATACCCTTCCTGGAGCGGATGGTAAAAAAATTCTCCAGTGAAGGCGCTGATCAACCTCCACTGGGCAGCGAGTTCGCCACCTTCAAAAGAGCCAAGCGCGAGGACCATGTCGTTCAAACCACGGACAAGAACATAAGGCTCGCGCCCTTCAAGGCACTTACCGAAACCGTGAATGGTGTCTGGCACCTCACCGAACACGGCAAGACCGCTGGCTATTTGATGGATAAGTCCACCGGTAGGCTGTACAAGCCCACTGATCCTCTAAGCGATCAAGTGCAACAGCGCTCGCCCTTGAATATTCCTGCTGGCGAAGCGCCCAACAACACCTTGCTCGACGCCCTGGCAGACACCCGCGAGCAGCCAACAACACGTTGGATCTGGCCCGGCCATCTGTTCAAACTGATGAAAAACTTCAAACCCTGAAGCGCCACTGTCCACCAGCCACTGCAAGCGCATTTTGCTGATGCGCATTGCAGCCCAGCCGACTCAGACCCCCGCGCCTTCCGCTTAAGGCCTACGCGTGCGTAAGCCCCGTCAACGTATCCGCAAGGGTCTTCGTGCGTTGCGCTGTCCCCTCAGTCGCACGGCTTGACGCCTCCAGTGCGTCGAGCATTTCGCGCAGCGCGCCCACCCCGGTGGACTGGTCCTCAATCTGCTGGGCAACACGCTGGATCTCGCTCGACAGCAGGTCGATATCCACACCAATCTCCGCCGCATTCTTACGCGTGATCTCTGCCAGTTTGCGCACTTCGTCCGCCACCACTGCAAAGCCCCGGCCGAGGTCGCCCGCGCGCGCCGCCTCGATGGCGGCGTTGAGCGCCAGCAGGTTGGTCTGCCCGGCGATTTGCTGGATCACTTGCACAATCGACTGGATACGCAAACTTGAACCCGCCAGGGTGCGTGCACCTTCCACTGCGACATCTGCCTGGCTCGACAGCCCCTCCACCGTCGCTCCAGCCTGGGCAGACACGCTGTTCTGCCGGTCAATGGTGCCCACCAGATCATCCATCGACGCATGCAACTCACCCGAGTAATGCTTGAGCTGCGAAGCAATGTCCTCCTGCTGCCGCTCGGCTTGCGCCAACACTTGGCCCAAGTCTGCCAGGCCTTCGAACACCGGCAGGATATTGCGGTCCAGCCCACGGGTATTCAGGGTGTCGGTGAAGTCTTTGTTCTTGAACGCGTTAATTTGCTTGACCACCACATGGTTCAAGCCCGCCAGTTTCTTCACCTGCCGGCGCAGGAAAAACGCCTTGAACTCGCCATAATGGGCGATGAAATTGTCGACGTACTCGTCATTGAAACTGACGCCTTTGGCCACCCGAAAGAAGAAAATCGCGGTCAGCGTCTGGTTCAGGTTCAGCCCCAGGATTTCACCAAAGGTCGAAAACCCCGCCAGCGGCACATCCCCAAACGTGCCGGCCATGCTGCCCAGTTCGGCGCCGTTGTTCAGCCGGCGCAAAATGCAGTCATTTAGAATACCCGCCACCGGCTGGCCACCCTTGCCGCGCAAAAATTGCTCGTAGTCCAAACGCGTTGCCTCACGCAACGGCGTACGCCGCACCATCACCAACTCTTCACCGGGTGCCACGTCGCAAAACAGCTGCACGATCTGCTGCTCATAGTCGATACGCGCGATGGAGCGCACGAACAACTCACTGCCCACGCGGATGGCAAACGAGTAGTCCGCCAGCTTCGATTCCAGCGCCTGGGGCGTGCAGTTGAACGCATCGCACAGCGCTTGCACCATGCTCTTGATGTTGCCGCTGCTGTCGATCACCTGGTCAATCGTGCGGTCCTCTACCGACGCGGTCAGCACACTGAAGGTCAAATCCGCCGGCTTGAAATTCTGGCTCTTGAACACGCCAAAGCGCACTTGGGCTGCCGTCTTCAGGAACACAATCTGCGCATGGTTCTGATAACTGCGCTGGCCGTCGTGAATCAGCGTCTTCTGGAAGTCCGACTTGCCCCCGGCCGACCCGCCCACGAATAAACACGGAAAACGCCCGGACTCATACAGCGCCTCCATGAAAAACGACTCCGACGCCGACAACCCGTCAAACACGACATAGGCCAACGTATCGCGATGATCGATCTGCGTATGCACCTGCACCCCTTTGATATTGCTTACCAGCTTGGCAATCCGCTCCTGCATCCCCAGGCGCTTGCCGCCACTGCGAATGTCCTCACACTCCAACGGCACCATCACCACCTCGGCGGCAGCGATCACGCTGTCGTCGAACAACTGCAGCACAATCCGGTCCCAGCGTTCGCCAGTGGCGCAGTAAAGCGTCTTGGCTGCGTTGCACAACTCGCCGGCAGTGGTGCACAGGCTGATGGTGCTTTGGGGAAAGCGCCGCTTGAGCTTGGCGGCTATTTGGTCGATGTCCAGATGCGGGGAGATGAAGCCGGTGATAAGCGTCGGGCTGATGCGCAGGGTGGCTAAAGACGGCTCCAGTTCGTTGGCGGTGCAGGTGAGCGTGGTGGTGCCTTGACGGTCGGGCCGGGCTTTTTTGAGAAGGGCGAGTGGGTTCATGGTGGGGGCTCAATCGGGAGGGGGCGCAGGGTATTGGCATGCGGTTAATAAGGTTATCGGCGGGAGGGGGGAGGGCAGGAGGGGAGGTTGGCGGGATGCGACAGATGGCCGCATTTGGCCTGCGCGGGATGCGCGTGAGCTACGGCAGGGGCCTTGCCTGGAAGCCTATGACTAGCCCTGTAGATCTTGATGAGTGGGTGACGCACGTGAGAGATGCGTCGTACCGATCCACCCGACACTGATCTCAGTGAGAAGTATGTGAAGCCGCTGGGCCTGCCAATAGTGCGTGACCTTCGAGAGCAGTGGTTTTAAAACCGGGATAATCTGCCGCTCAACCTTGGTATTGGCCAACACAACCCCATAACTACCCCTGTATCCATTGAGCTTAAGGGGCAGACCATGACCAACCAAACCGAAACCGCCATCCTCGCCGGCGGCTGCTTCTGGGGCATGCAAGACCTGCTCCGACGCTATCCCGGCGTGCTACATACGCGCGTCGGCTACACCGGCGGCGATGTGCCGAATGCTACTTATCGCAACCACGGTAACCATGCCGAAGCGATTGAGATCGTTTTTGACCCGGCTGTGATTACGTATCGGAAGATTCTCGAGTTCTTTTTCCAGATACATGACCCGAGCACGCCTAATCGGCAGGGGAATGACCTTGGGCCCAGCTATCGTTCGGCAATTTATTACCTCAGCGAAGCGCAGAGGGGCATTGCCGAAGATACAGCAGCAGACGTTGATGCTTCTAAGTTATGGCCGGGGCGTGTGGTAACTGAAATTGAGCCGGCGGGGCCATTTTGGGAGGCGGAGCTTGAGCATCAGGATTATCTGGAGCGGATACCGAATGGGTATACCTGCCACTTCGTGCGTCCGAACTGGAAGCTGCCGAAGCGTGCGTGATGATGGCCTTCGGTACCTGGGAACCCTACGTGTCGCTGCAGGAAAAAGAGGGCAGTACCTTGATCCGCAACGCTATGGGCCTGATGAGCGCGCCGACCTATATCGTGGCGTACGAGCCGGCCCTGGCGCAAAAAAGCGCGATCATCGCAGACTTCATTGCGCGCCTCACCCGTGCTCGGGCGTGGAGCAGCATGCACGTCGATGAGTACGCCGAGGCGTGGTGCAAGGCCAACCAATCGGCGCCGGAAATCGCCAAAGTGTGGTTCAAGCGCGATGCGATCAAAGTGCTGCCGATCTCGCCAACGATTGTCAGCGAGGCCCAGGCCACGCCGGATTTCCTGGTGGATGCGCAGATGTTGAAGCAGCGGTATGACGTGGCGCCGTTGTTTGATCGGGTGCTTTAAACGCAGAGGAAATGTGCGCTCATAGTATCCACCGGATGTTTGTTCAGGTGCTGGACTAGGATTTTTCTTCCGGAGCTCACCGGAAACAAAATTCCACTGGCATCGGCAAGGAGTAGCCAGTAGGCTACACTTGATGCTGTGACCAATTTAGTCGGCAGGACGCCGGAGTTTGATACATGGCTCGACGGTATGAGGGATATTTGGGGGAAAGCGGCGGTGCTGACCCGCCTGGACCGAGCTGGAGAAAACAATTTTGGAGATTGTGAATCGGTAGGCGACGGCTTGAGTGAAATGCGTGTGTTTGTCGGGCCCGGTTACAGGATTTATTTCGTGCGTACGGGTATCACCGCTTACCTGATGCTGTGGGGAAGCGGTAAACCGACCAGAAGAGAGGAATCAAGCGGGCGAAAGAGATTCTTGATGCCCTGAGAGGTAGATGAAATGAGCGAATCGAAATTCAAACCCGAGGATATGCCGATCCTCGATCTTGATACGTCCGGTACCCGCGTCTATGAAGCTTCGCGCTTCCTCGACAGCCCGGACACCATCAGTGCGTATCTGGCGCAAAGCATGAGGTCTCAAGACCCACAGGTACTGATGAAGGCACTTGCGGAGGTCACCAAAGCCCAGGGCGTGAACAAGGTGGCCGAGGCGGCGGGGGTTAATCGCGAGAGTCTTTACAAAACGCTGAAAGGCGGATCAAAAACGCGCTATGAGACGATCCAGAAGCTGATGATGGCGTTAGGGGTTGAGCTGACTGTGCAGCCGATTGCGATCCAAAAAACACCGGCAGTCGTCCGCAAACCTTAATACGAAAACGCGCACTTCAGCACGAAGCAGTTCGAGTCTGGGAGCAGGCAAGCCAGCTCCCATATTTATTTGCGTGTTTTTGGCCTTACCGCACCAGGCACGGCTGCTTGTTGTTGAAGCGCCATCCCGGAATCAGGAATTGCATCGCCACGCTGTCATCCCGCGCCCCGAGGCCCATGCCTTTGTACACTTCATGGGCCTTGGCCACGGCGTTCATATCGATCTCTACACCCAGGCCTGGCTTGCTCGGCACTTTCACGTAGCCGCCTTCGATTTTCAGTGGCGCCTTGGTCAGGCGTTGACCGTCCTGCCAGATCCAATGGGTGTCGATGGCGGTAATGTCGCCCGGCGCGGCGGCGGCTACCTGGGTGAACATCGCCAGGGAAATATCGAAGTGGTTGTTGGAGTGCGAGCCCCAAGTCAGGCCCCATTCATGGCACATCTGTGCGACGCGCACCGAGCCCTGCATCGTCCAGAAGTGTGGGTCGGCAAGAGGAATATCGACGGATTGCAGCTGGATGGCGTGGCCCATTTCGCGCCAGTCGGTGGCGATCATGTTAGTGGCGGTTTTCAGCCCCGTGGCGCGGCGGAATTCGGCCATGACTTCGCGGCCTGAGTAGCCGTTTTCGGCACCGCAGGGGTCTTCGGCATAGGCCAGTACGTGGTGCTGGTCTCGGCACAGGCGGATGGCTTCTTTCAATGACCAGGCGCCATTCGGGTCTAGGGTGATGCGGGCATCCGGGAAACGTTCGGCCAAGGCCGTGACGGCTTCGATTTCGGCATCGCCACTGAGCACGCCGCCTTTGAGCTTGAAGTCGTTGAAGCCGTATTTGGCTTTGGCAGCCTCAGCGAGGCGCACCACGGCGTCGGCCGTCAGGGCTTTTTCGTGGCGCAGGCGGAACCATTCATCGTCGCTGTCGGCCTCGTCGCGGTAAGCGAGGTTGGTAGCGCTGCGGTCGCCGACGTAGAACAGGTAACCGAGCATCTTCACGGCATCGCGCTGCTGCCCTTCGCCGAGCAAGGCGGCCACCGGGACGTCGAGGAATTGACCCAGCAGGTCGAGCAGGGCGGCTTCCATGGCGGTGACGGCGTGGATCGTAATGCGCAGGTCAAACGTCTGCAGGCCGCGCCCGGCCGCGTCGCGGCAAGCAAAGGTGCTGCGCATCTGGTTGAGCACGCGCTGGTGCTGACCAATGGGCTGGCCGATCACCAGGCTGCGGGCGTCTTCCAGGGTCTCGCGGATGCGCTCGCCACCGGGTACTTCGCCCACGCCGGTATTGCCGGCGCTGTCTTTGAGAATGACGATATTGCGCGTGAAGTAAGGCCCATGGGCGCCGCTGAGGTTGAGCAGCATGCTGTCGTGGCCGGCGACGGGGATGACCTGGAAGTGGGTAACGACGGGAGTGTTCATGGCAAGTTCCTAAATGGGCTCAAAGAGGTTTGCTGAGGGCGGCGCCCGTAGGCACAGTTGGCGCCAGCACGGCGGAGGGCGACGTCTTGGCAAAAAATACCAGGATCGCAGCGAGCACCGAGGTGCCGGCCAGGCCTTCAATGGCAAACATCCACTGCCAGCCGTGGAAGCCAAACCCTTCGATCTGCAACAGTGCGCCTGAGAGAGGACCGGAAATCAGTGAGGCGACCGCCGAGCCGCTGAGGAAAATCGCGATGGCTTTACCACGCTCCACGCCGGGCAGCCAGCGGGTGAAGTAGTAGATCACCCCAGGGAAGAAGCCGGCTTCGGCCACGCCCAGCAGGAAGCGCAGGATGTAGAAGTGGGTTTCGTTCTGGATGAACGCCATCATCGTCGCGACGATGCCCCAGGTGAACATGATGCGGGTCAGCCAGATTCGCGCCCCGACCTTCTGCAGCAGCATATTGGAGGGCACTTCGAACAGGGCGTAGCCGATGAAGAACAGTCCGGCGCCGAATCCATAGGCGGCGGCGCCAATGCCCAGGTCATGCTCCATGTGCGTGCGCACAAAGCCGATATTGACCCGGTCGATGTAGTTGAGGATGAACATGATCACGAACAGTGGGAGCACATGGCCCTTCACTTTGCTCACGGCGCGTGCGAGGACCGAATCGCTTTCTGGTGCGGCAGATGCATGGCTTGAATTGTTCACAATTCAAAACTCCCCCTGATTATTTTTATGCGGGTTTGCGTGTTTTGTTGATAGACATCATACAAGTAGGTTTCGTGAGATCGCAATGCAGTGGTGCGTGTTTTTGTGCTTATAACGCCCTGTGTAGATCAGGTTTTTTGGTTTTTGTTATAGGTTTCACTTGGTTTTATGCAGGTTTTGAATGGTCTGATTGTTTGGGAGAGTCGCAATGGTTCGAGTGAAAAACGTGAGCGGTATGATTGGTTGTCATACAAGTTGATGGTTTTTTTAATCAAGCCGGGCCCGTCGCCGGGCGGGGTGTTAAGCTCCCTCCAGCTCAGCCCCGTGGACTTGTAGCAATGCCCATTGAAAGTGGAACCCCCCTGCGCAGACGCTCCACCAACCTTGCCCAAGGCGTGGTCGATGCGCTGACCCAGCGCATCCTGCTTGGCCAGTTGAAGCCCGGTGAGAAATTGCCATCGGAATCCACCATCGTGCTTGAGCATGGCGTGAGCCGAACCGTCGTGCGCGAAGCGCTCTCGAAACTGCAGGCGTCTGGCCTGGTGGAAACCCGTCACGGCATCGGCACCTTTGTATTGGCGCTGCACGCCCAGCAGGGTTTGCGCCTGCATGTGGACACGGTGGCCAGCGTGCGCAATATGCTCGAGTTGCGTCTGGGCCTGGAGGTACAGGCCGTAGCGCTGGCAGCGGTGCGTCGAACCGACGTTCAACTGGCCCACATGCGCCAGGCGCTCGACGATTACCAGGCGTCCCTGGCCAACAACGACACTTGTGTGGAAGAAGACAAACGCTTTCACCAACTGATCGCCGAGGCCACCGGCAACACGTTTTTTACCGAGATCATGCTGCACCTGGGGAGCGCGATGATTCCGCGCACCCAGCTCAAGGGTGACGAGCGTGGCGGCGCCGACTTTGCCCAATTGGGGCAACTGGCGAACCTGGAGCACGAGGCGATCTTCAACGCGATCAAACGCCAGGACCCTGACGCCTCACGCGCCGCCATGGTGCTGCACCTGACCAACAGCCGGGACCGTTTTTCGGGGGAGCAGGGCCGTTGAACGAACACACTTTATCCATGCGCCTGGAGCGCGTGGGGGCGAACGTACCGACTGGCGCGCGCCTGGCGGATATTGGCTCCGACCACGGCTATTTGCCGGTGGCCTTGATGCGCCGTGGTTTGATCGTGGCGGCGGTAGCGGGGGAGGTGGCTGCTACGCCATTCCATGCGGCGCAGCGCACCGTACGCTCCAATGGCCTGGAGCAGCAGATTACGGTGCGCCTGGCCGATGGCTTGGCCGCCATCGAACCCCGTGACGGCATCACCGCGATCAGCGTTTGCGGCATGGGTGGCGAGACGATTCGCGACATTCTCGAAAACGGCAAGTCTTACTTGAGTGGCCAGGAACGGCTGATCCTGCAACCCAACGGCGGCGAGCAACCCGTGCGCCAATGGCTGATGGATAACGGTTATTCCATTCTCAGTGAAGAACTGCTGTGGGAGAACCGCTTCTACTACGAAATCATCGTCGCCGAGCGCGCTGGGCCGGTGGCTTATAGCGCCGAACAGCTGTACTTCGGCCCGCTGCAGATGCAGGCGCGCAGTCCTGCGTTCCTGGCCAAGTGGCAGCGCATGTTGCATCAAAAGCAAAAGACTCTGGCCAGCCTGGAGCGCGCGCGGCAGGCGGTGCCTGAAGAGACGCGGCAGGAGATTTCCCAGCAGGCCAGGTGGATTGCCGCGCTACTGGCTTGACACACGTTCATTCAAATTCTCCAGCCCCCACAGGGATGGGGGTTGTGCCGGGTGTTTGCGCCATTAGTTACAGGGGCGCTCTGGGGGTGAGTGTTTCTGCCCCATTTTCGTGCGTTTCTCGTTGTTTATTTGGTGCGAGCCCGCCTATTTCGGGGCGTTCCTTCATCGGCCCATTTTTTGCTTGTGGCTTCTCAATCAATGACATGGCATTTTGCCGTTAGTCATTTCAAGGCTTCACCCAGCGGTGCACCGCGTGGGTCGTTTTTGGAGAGTGGTCGGACATGCACAGCCTTTTATCACCGGGTATCCGCCTGCTGGGTCGTTTCGGCTTTGCGCGCAAGTTCCAGATCCTGTTCTTGCTGTTCATGCTGCCCCTGGCGGGTAGCCTATGGACGATTGGCTCGGACTATCGCGACAAATTAACCGTGATATCGAGCGAGCAGTCCGGCGTTCGGCAATTAATCGCCTTGGACGCGTTGGATGACCAATTGACGGCCCAGCGCAACCTGGCCGCGCGGTGGAAAGCGGCAGATATACTGCACGCTCCGACGCCGGCGGCGAAGGCGGCGATGGACAAGGTGGATGCGAATTTCCCAGTGATCCTGCAAAGCCTGCAAGCGTTGGGCGATTCACTAAAGTCCCAGAACGCCAGCGCCGATATCCTGGCCCGCTTCGAAGCGTTACAGGCCACAGTCAAGGGCATGGATTCCCAATCCCTGCGCACCGTGGGCTGGTGGCCGGACGGCTACGACCGCTTCACCTTGGCCCTGACCGCGATGCAAACCCTGCGCGAGCAGATCACCCAGGATACCGGCTTGATCCTGGACCCGTGGTTGGAAACCTACCTGTTGATGCAGATTTCCACCCAGCAAACGCCTGACCTGATTGAGCGGATCGGCCGCATGGCCAGTGTGGGTCAGTCATCCATCGCCTCGGGGCAGTTCACCCTGCAAAGCCGTTTGCAGATGCGTGACCTGCGCAGCCGCATTGGCGATGCACGGGACCAGTTGGTTAAGGCCGCTGCCCCCCTTAGAGCCAAGCAATACGTGGGGCTAGGTCCCTGGACCACGCAGTACGACAACAGCCTGCAACGGCTGGACAACGAACTCAAAGTGCTCGACGAGGGCGTGTTCGGCGGCACCATCAAGCTCGATACGGCGGCCTTCGAAACCAGTGTCGACGGCATGCTCGACGGTTTGGCCGCACTGCGTAACCAGTCGCTGACGTCGCTGGATGCGCGCTTGAGCTATTACCACACGCGTTCCATGCAGCAATTTGTCCCGTTGGCGGCGACGTTCAGCCTGCTGGCGTTGGCAGCGTTGTATCTGTTCATTTGCCTGCAAGCCTCGATCCGGCGTAGCGCCAGCGGTATCACCACCTTGGCCGAATCCTTGCGAGACGGCAATCTGTGTGTGGAAGTGGCCGTTGAGGGGCGCGACGAGCTCGCCGCGATCAGCGCTGCCTTGAACGTCGCAGTGGTGCAGTTGCGCACCAGTCTGTTAGGTGTCAATCACGAAACCCAGCAGCTTGGCTCAGCGGTACAGACCCTCAACTCGCAATCGGGCAGTACCCTCAACGAGGTCGAAGACCAGCAACACCAGATCAGCCAGATTGCCGCCGCTGCTACCCAATTGGCCGCCACCTCCATGGGCGTTGCCCGCAGTTGCGAACAAGCCTCGAGCAGCGCCCAACAAACCCGGCGCATTGCCGAGGACAGTAGTCGCGACAGCCAGCGCACCACGGCCAGCATCCAGCAGCTCAATCAACGCCTGACTGACACCGCCAATGCGCTGGAGCAAGTCAACCAGCAGGGCCAGCAGATTCAATCGGTGGTCGATACCATTCGGGGCATCGCCGAACAGACCAATCTGCTGGCACTCAACGCCGCCATCGAAGCCGCCCGCGCCGGCGAGCAGGGCCGGGGGTTTGCCGTGGTCGCTGATGAAGTGCGCAGTCTGTCACAACGCACACAGGCCTCGACCGCACAGATCGCCGACACTGTGGACAGCCTGCGCGCGACGGTCAGTCAGGCAGTTACCCTGATGGGCGCCGCCTGCGAACAAGCACTGACGGATGCGCAATCGGTCACCGGGCTTGGCGTTCGATTGGGCGAGATCGCCGGCGCGGTGCAGAACGTTACCGACACCTTGGCGCAAATCGCCACGGCAGTGGAGGAACAGGCCACGACGGCGGATGAAGTGAGCGGCAATATCCAGCAGGTCGACCAGGCCGCCGGGCGCCTGCTCGACGGCGCGCGCGCGGTGAACCAGGCGGCCGACACGCTGAGCAAGGGCAGCCAGGCACTGAGTGACAACACTGCACGGTTTCGATTGGCGTAAGCGCCGAGGCTGGCGAGCGGAACCCTTTCGTCGCGACTGACCACTTATTGTCCGAACCCTGGCGCACCCGATAAGTGACGCCAGCATCCAGGTCCCCAAGGAACACGGCCAACAACAACGCCCTTCGATCTCACGGGATTACAGGTATGAACTTTGATATCTCGAGTACTTTGCGTGCGACTCTGCTAACTATCGGAATTTCCAAGGAGCACATTGGCGCTTTCGATCTTCATTCGTCTATTGAGATTAACTTCAAAACGATCAGTCCGATTATTTTTACTGTTGAAAATGACAGGGTGTGGATGTGGAGTCGGTTGAACAGTCACTTCAATGTTGATGTTCATGCACAGAAGTTACTTGTTCTACTGCAACACGCATTGCCCTGGGTCGTGACGGGGCAGGCGGTCTTTGGCAAGGGACGAGCGGGCTACGAAATCAAAGCGTTGTTAGCGGTAGATTGCATTGTATCGCCTGAAAAAAAGCAGGGAGCATTGGATGGGTTTTACCGTCTGATGGTATCAATCAATAACGCACTCAATTGAATACTCACCCGCACTCCACTTTTTTATGAGAGATAAATAATGGTAATTGAAACTGGCACTGCACCCGTGCAGCAGACGCCTACGGGGCAGCGGGTTGGGGATAATGGCCTGAGAAAGACGGAATTTGTCAAAAACTTTGATTACATCAAGAATAAGGCTATTGAGGTTTCCTCCAACACACTGCCTACGTTGACCATGAAAAACGGAGGCAAAGAACAGCCGGTTCATTTTCTTGATGATGGTGCGTATGTTGCGCAAGTCAGAAATGGTGCCGTCTACAATGCTGTGATTGACAGTGAAATTGTTGAAAAATACTCTCAAGACAATGTCGTGCCGGGCAAGGCATCCATCAAGGATGGCGCGTTGAGTCTGGGGTTGAATCGGTTCAGGATTACGGGCCCCACTCAAACGGAAACCCAAAAAATCCTGGCGGGACTCCAGCATATCAAGGACCCGGAGGCCCGCATGGCTGAGCTTTCCAAACTCGTCAACGACCAAGGCACTCACAGTGTGGAGGGGGCGATGAGGCTTACCATGGTCAACGATCCGGTCAGGCGGGCGTTCGAGAGCTATTACGCTAAGCACGCCTTGCAAGATTATTTCAGTAGCCCAGAGAAGTACCAGAAATTTTCAGATATCTCCACTCGCCAAGTTGATTATCTTAAACAACATCTCATCCCTGCCGCCTTAGTCGAAAAGTATGAAGCTGCCTGGCGCAATGAAAGTTTTGACACCGCCATTGTCGGTTTGGATCAGTTGCAAGGCTTCTATACGCGTGCCAAGAAAACCCTCGAAACGCTGGAGGTGACACCGTCGGCGCAGCAGGCAATATTCGATATCTACAAACATCGTTACATGAGTTATGCGCTGAAGAATGAGCCCGAGGCCGAAGCGAAACTTCCAGTGGGGCATTGGGACGGCGTGTTTGATCCGATCAAGGCGCCTGGTAAAGGGCGCGTGGAACTCAACGCCAAAGAGGGTAACTTGTTCAGGCAGGCAGACAGTTTCAATGTTGGGATTATGAGGAACATTGACGCCACGCCCAGGGACTTGCGGCTTAATGAACCTCATTATATTAAATACGAAAGCGATTACAAAAATCAGTTATTAGCCAGCGCCAGTACGCGCTGCCCGGACAGGCTTGAAATGCAAGATCCCAATCATCCGGATGCATTCAAGCCTGGCTCTTATTTAAAAGACTTTTTTGGAAAAGGTACAGGGACCTATGTCAATGGTCCTTCGGGCTCTATTTTGATCGAGCATGGCGCTTTACGCGCGTGCAAAGATGCCCATGCACAGGCGAGTGCTGATGACATAGAAACTTACCTGGCTATTCAAGCCCTGTTATTTATCTATATTGATGGCGGGCACTCAATGGATGAAATCGCCTATGCGCTGAAGCAGGGGAGTGCGCGAGAAAAACTGCAAGAAGCGTTTGGAGGTCGAGATGGATTCGACAAGGTGGGCACCAAAATTTTCATGAACTACGGCGCTTTGGAGAAAGCCGCCAATGATGCCGCCACGTTCAGCCATGCACTACAGGTCAAAGATCACGCCCATCAAAAAATAACCCATACCGATCCGGCCGGGTTAACCACTCGTGCGCAAACTAAAACGTTGGCATTGAAGCAAACGGCATCCGCCCGAGGTGTGCTTTATCACCCCGCAGACGTCCTGATTAAGGAATTGGGGGCTGCTGCCAAGCTACTGCATAAGGTTGTCTCGAATCTCAGTCCCGAGCACCAGAAAACGCTCGGTGCTCATTTATTAGGCGAGGGCAGATTATTGGAGGGGGGAACAACCGCCGATTTGCTGGCAGCGTTACAACGAGTCAGCGCGCCTGAGCTTTTGCCGGCTGGCGTGGAGGTAAGTGCTACGGACAGGGCTGTGGTGATTGCACTGATGGGTGATATCGGCGGTTTTTACACCACCCCTGCCAATGCAAGTGTGGAGATGATGACGGCGCTGAATGATCAGTTGGAGGCACATGGCGTGCAGATACCGTCCCCGGCATCCGTACAGGCTATGCGGGACACGGGCGGTTCTACTGCTGTTGGCCCGGACAAAAGGGCGGAGCGGAAAGTCCGCTCCTTTGAGTCACCAAAACACATTCCCTTCCGCGCCGGAGTACACAATACGGGCTCGGTTGCCGACGAATTGCTGAATATCGATGCAGCCAAACGTATCCCCGCCAATCGCTGGGCAGTCTTCGATATCAGTACGCCTCGTATCAAAGAAACCACCGAACCCTTTGTCGGGCACATGTCGGCTTCTCCGGCCGAGATACTTCAAACCTGGGATATGTTGCGTGGTGTCAAAGCGAAAGACCAGTACGTGGGAGCACTGCGCGGTCACCCGATTCGTCCAGAGGGCGGGGAGTCGCCAGGTTTGATGTCAGCGCAGCAAGAACAGCGCTATGCCCGTGCCGCGGGTGCAAGTGCCTTCTTAGTGGGGTTGGGTTATCACAGTGCGGTCGAGGTGCTCGAAGGTACGCTGGTGTACACGGGACAAAGCATCAGAAACAAGGGAACACTGTCCCCGACACAGCAGGATTCTGCCCATGTGTTCGGACACGGCGCGGCGACGGACCTCATGAGCGAATTGTTCAAGGCCAATACGACAGCGTAGCGTGCTACTTTTTTTGCTGCGCTGGCAGATCAGGCCACGTAGTGTTCAAATCAGCCAAACGCCTCCACAATCGGTAGAAATTTAATTGTCTGCACTCCTGGGCGCTGGCGTAGTCTGTTTGCAAGACACCCCTGTCGCCCAGCGGAGCATTCAATGATCATCGTCCACCACCTCAACAACTCACGCTCGCAACGCATCCTGTGGCTGCTCGAAGAACTCGGCCTGCCCTACGAAATCAAGCGTTACCAGCGCGACCCAAAAACCAACCTCGCGCCGCCTGAACTCAAGGCCATCCACCCACTGGGCAAATCTCCGGTAATCGAAGACGGTGGCCAGGTGTTGATCGAATCTGCCGCCATCATTGACTACCTGATCCGCCGCCACGGCCAGGGCCGTCTGCAGCCTGATCCCGCCAGCGCCACCTACGACAGCTACGTGCAATGGCTGCATTTCGCCGAAGGCTCGGCCATGCTGCCGTTGATGCTCAACCTCTATGTCGGCCGCCTCGGCGAAGCAGGCGCGCCGTTGCACCCGCGTATCGAATCGGAGGTGGCCAATTATTTGGGTTACTTGAACGATGTACTGGGGCAGACGCCTTACCTGGTCGGCGATGAATTGAGCGGCGCGGATATCCAGATGAGCTTTATCGGTGAAGTCGCCGGCGCCCAAGGCAAATTGCAGGCCTACCCGAACCTGGCCGCGTGGGTGGAAAAATTCCAGGCGCGGCCTGCGTATCGCAAAGCGGTGGAGCAGGGCGGGGAGTACGCGTTCGCGAAATAGCGTGGCTTAGGGGGGCAGCTTTGCCCCCATTCTTTGCAGTTATTGACCTTCGAAACGCCTCAACGAAAACGACGATAAATCCAGCTCGCTCGCCCCCCGGATGCACCACTGCGCAAACGCCTCCCCCAGCGCCGCCGAATGCTTGAAGCCATGCCCCGAACACGGCGACACCACCAGGGTGTGCTGCAACGTGGGGGGCTGGTCGATGATGAAATGGTGGTCCGGCGTCACGGTGTAGGCGCACACCGCCGACTTGACCACCTTGGCCGTCACCCCGCAGAGACGGCCCTGCACCTGTTGTTCGTATATCTCGCGCTCTTGCGCAGGCGAGACTGTGCGGTCGAGTGTCTCGGGCGTTGACGAAGTGTGGTACTGCGCCGTGGCTATCTTCAAACTGCCCTCGCCGGGCAACGCGGGGAAACCGTAATTGGTATGTTCCAATGGCTATTTCGGCCGAAAGCGCCCCCTTTCTTTCACAACCGGTCTACCATGCCAACCCCCGGCAGTGGTTAACGCGCTACCGACCCCATTCTTAAAAGGTACCGCAATGTCCATCGACCAAATCTCCCTTCCCAAAGGCTTAGGCCCTCACGCCATCAAGCTCCTCGAAGCCATCACCGGCGCTTCAACCCATGAAGAACTCAACCGCGCCGGCGGTAAGGCTGAGGGGTTTGTGTTGGGGCTTGAGTCCACCAAAACCATCAAGAGCCAAATCGCCGAGTCGTTGTATGTGGCCTACGACGACGCGGCGAGTAATCGGGCGGGTGAGTTGAAGGGCTAACAATCAGCCGGGGTAGGGTGCTTCGCGGTCAAGGAGTTTGGTCGTGAGCAACACGCCCAGTTCGCTCAGTTGGTGGATAGCCAGGGCGACGCTGAATAGGGCGGATGGATCAGGTTTTGCCTGAGACATGACGATATCCAGATTAGGGCCGTCACCTCGTCGCGACTAAACAAAAAGGTGGCAGCTGTACGCAGGTTAGTAGACCGGTGGATATCAAAGCCGGCGCGCCCGAAGGCGCCCTACGCACAGCCACCATCAAGCTCAGACGCAATGTCTGACTGATGAAGCTCATGCACTTTCAATACCCAACTCAGGCTACTAAACCCGATCCCCGAGAAGTCGGCGACCAGGCAACCTTAGAGACGGCCACCCCGGCCCACGGTCACGTGGCAGGTCTTCGGCACGTCGGAGAGGTTTTCCGGGTTGCGCGCCAGCTTTTCTATCGCTGGGGTTTGGCCCTGGCGGCGATGGGTTTCTGGCGGATGTCCACCGTCACGATCCAGGATTTATCCACGGCGGCGCCCATTGCGCCGGTGTTGGGGGAGATGGCCTCGATTTTGGCGGTTTCATAGCCTTGTGAGTAACAAAAGCCAGGTGCTTGTTCCACGTAAGCAGCGCGGCCAGGGTCGGTGAGGCTGTAAGTCTTATCGCTTTTGGCGAGCAGACCGCCATCCAATACGCTATAGAATTGCCTCCTGGAACTGGCCTCACAACGAAGGATTGAGCATGACATTGACGGTCGAGACCCTACTCCAACTGGCCATGGCCAACCCCATCAACGCCGAAATCACCGCACGCCTGCCCGACCTCGGCGTGGACCAATGCATGCTCACCGCCGGCTGTCTGTTCCAGGCAGTGTGGAACCATCAAGTGAATCTTCCCGCCGCTCAGGGCGTGAAAGACTACGACGTTTTTTACTTCGACACAGACGTGTCCTACGAGGCGGAAGATGCGGTGATTCGTTCTGCCGAGGCGCTGTTCCAGGACCTGGGCGTGAATGTGGAGGTGAAGAACCAGGCGCGGGTGCACCTTTGGTACGGCGAGCGGTTTGGTCGGCCCTATCCGCAGTTGCACTCGGCCAAGCAGGGCGTGGATCGTTACCTGGTGGCAGGTACGTGCATCGGCTTGGATGTCGCGACGGGTGAGGTGTACGCGCCCTATGGGTTGGATGACGTGGAACACGGCGTGCTGCGCATCAACCCGCTGCATGCGGAGCCGGCGTTGTTCATGCACAAGGCCAAGCGTTATCAAGCGCGTTGGCCGTGGCTGAAGATTGTGGCGCCGGGTTCAGCCCAGTAACCCTCCCAGCACGGCGCTGGCGGCCACCACCAACCAGGGCGGCAGCTTCCAGAACATCAGCGCCACCAACGCGACCAGTGCCAAGCTGAAGTCCAGCGCAGTGAAGATCGCACTGGTCCACACCGGCTGATACAGCGCCGCCAGCAATAACCCCACCACTGCCGCGTTCACGCCGGCCAGCGCAGCCTGGGTGCGTGGGCTGCGGCGCAGGGTTGCCCAGAACGGCAGTGCACCCATCACCAGCAAAAATGACGGGGCAAAGATCGCCAGCAGGGCGATCACACCTCCCATCCAGCCGTTCGGGGCATGGTTCATCGAGGCGCCAAGGAACGCGGCAAAGGTGAACAGCGGGCCGGGCACGGCTTGCGTGGCGCCGTAGCCCGCGAGGAATACGTCATTGTTCACCCAGTGCGGTGGCACCACTTCGGCTTGCAGCAACGGCAGCACCACATGGCCGCCGCCGAACACCAGCGAGCCGGTGCGGTAAAAGGCATCTACCAAGGCCAGCGTGGGATTGGGCAGCCAGCCGGCCAGCATCGGCAGGCCCGCCAGCAACACGAGGAACAGCCCCAGCCACAGGGCGCCCGAGCGGCGGCTGATGGCGACCGGCAGCGTGTCAGGCTCGGCGCTCGGCTCATGTTTGAACAGCAGCAGACCGGCCACGCCTGCGGCGCAAATCACCCCGACCTGGGCCCAGGCGGACGGTTCCAGCAGCACCATACACGCCGCAATCAGCATCAGCATCACACGCGCCAGGCCTTGGCACAGGGCGCGCGCCATGCCCCAGACGGCTTGGGCGACCACGGCCACGGCGACGACTTTGAGGCCATGCAGCGCGCCGTCGGGGAGGGCGCTGCCATAGTGGGAAAGGCCCAGGGCGAACAGAATCAGCGCGATGGCTGACGGCAGTGTAAACCCGGCCCAGGCAGCAGCGGCGCCAGCGTAACCGGCGCGGGACAGGCCCAGCGCGATGCCGACCTGGCTGCTGGCCGGGCCAGGAAGGAATTGGCACAACGCAACCAATTCCGCGTAACTGCGCTCGCTCAGCCAGCGTCGCCGTGTGACGAACTCCTCGCGAAAATAACCCAGGTGCGCAATCGGGCCGCCGAACGAGGTGAGGCCCAGGCGCAGGAAGATCAGGAATACCGACCAGGGGCTGCCGGGATGATCAGCACAGGAGTGGGCCAAGGGGCGAGGTCTCATGAGGTGTTGTGCCACCTTAGCGAATTTTGATGACGTGAAGAAGAGGCCTCTGTTTACGCCAATTGCAACGCGTGATGGAATTTTTGCGCGGGCATTTGAGTCATTGAAGGATGCACGCAGAAAGCCTTCCCATCACTAACACTGACGACAGCAAGGACAGACGATGACCTTTTTTATTTTCCTGCTGGCCTGCGCGGCGGCTGCCAGCACCGGCATCATTTTCAAACCAGGCGCCTGGTACGAATCCCTCGTAAAGCCCAGCTTCACCCCGCCAAACTGGCTGTTCCCCGTGGCCTGGACGATTATCTATCTGCTGCTGGCCTGGGCCGGCTACCGCTTGAGCCTGATCCCGGGCAGCGAAATCGTGCTGGCGTTGTGGGCGGCGCAGATTGCGCTTAACACGCTGTGGACCCCGGTATTCTTCGGCGCGCATCGGATTTTCGCCAGCATGGTGATTATCGCGTTGCTGTGGGTCACCGTGGCCACGATGGTAGTGCTCGCCGTGCGCCTGGACCTGATCACCGGCTTGATCCTGTTCCCCTACCTGGCGTGGCTGTGTGTCGCGGCGGCGTTGAATTTCTCGATCCTGCGGAATAACCGCTGATGACCCACAAGCTCTGGCCCGCCAGTGAACCTGAACTGGCCGAGATGCGCCGCTTCAATCAAAAGCTCGCGTGGATGCCGCGCTTTAAAATCCGCAATCGGGTTACACCGCGTCTGATTCAGGCGCTGTTGCGCGTCAGCCAAAAGGTCAGGAAAGGGCCGGATGCGGAGTGCAAGGTGGTCGACTCAGTGCCTGTGCGCATCCTGCGGCCGAGCGGCAAACCCAAAGGCGTGGTACTGGATATCCACGGTGGTGGCTGGGTGATTGGCAATGCGCAGATGGACGACGACCTCAATCTGGGCATGGTCAACGCGTGCGACGTGGCGGTGGTGTCGGTGGATTATCGGCTGGCGGTCGACACGCCGGTCGAAGGGCTGATGGACGACTGCCTCGCGGCCGCGCGTTGGTTGCTGACCACGGATGAGTTTGCCGAGTTGCCGGTGTTCGTCGTCGGCGAATCGGCGGGCGGGCATCTGGCGGCGGCGACACTGCTAGCGTTGAAACAGTGGCCCGATTTGCTCAAACGGGTAAGCGGGGCGGTTTTGTACTACGGCGTTTACGATTTGACCGGCACCCCCAGCGTGCGCGCGGCGGGGCCCGAAACCTTGTTGCTGGACGGGCCTGGCATGGTCGAAGCGCTGCGCATGTTGACGCCAGAGTTGAGTGAGGGCGAGCGTCGGCAGGCGCCGTTGTCACCGCTGTATGGCGACTTCGGCGGGTTGCCGCCAGCGTTGATGTTTGTCGGGGAGTTAGACCCGTTGAAAGATGACACCTTGTTGATTGCTGAGCAGTGGCCCGGGGCTGAGGCGCATCTGTTACCGGAGTCGGCCCATGGTTTTATCCATTTTCCGTTGGTGATGGCGCAGGGTGTACTTGCCTATAGCCGCCAGTGGATCAGTCAAAGAATGGGCGGGGGAGTACTCAATCTTCCTTCGTCCGGATAACCTTTCGCTCCCCCATTCAAGCCAAGGAAAGCACGTGAAGGTTCTTCAAGGACTCATCGGGTTATCGGCGCTTTATTTGCTGGCCGGCTGTGAGCAAGTCACCGAGAAGACACTGCGCTTCGACGTGCCCTACGGCTATTACGAGACTGCCTTGCGCCAAGACGTCACGGGCAAAGGCCAGTTGACCTGCAAGGTCGCCACCGACACCCAGGACCGTGGCGCAAAGTGGGTGCCTTCGGTCATTCTTGCGGCCGCCGAGGATGCTGCGCAAGACGATACGCTGTTCCTGTCCAGCTATACGCCCGCCGACAGCGACGTGCGGCTATTCCAGCTGCGCACTTTCAACAAGGCAAAGCCAATCATCGATACCTTCTTCCATCGAGCTCCCGACCATAACGGCGTGTACACCCTACGGCTGACCTGGCAAGCAGATGGCACTGTCGGTTATCAAGTCGAAAACGGCGGCGTCTGGGAAGAGAAGAAGCTTGTCGAGAAACCAGGGTTTACCGTACGCCACGTGAGCGTGCATGCGTCGGGGATGAAGGGCAGTGCAGTCTGTGAGTTGCGCCAGTGAGTGGTACCTGTGATTTGAGGCCGTTGAAAGGCTGATCCATTGAACTAAAAACTTGATCAAAGAGTCAGGTTAATCAGCTGCTCTTCTCTCATCATGAGGACTCCACGATGCGCCAATACACGCTCAACTACCGCTTCAACGAAGAATTGCGCACCCATGTGTTCGAATTCAAGCAGCCCGAATTGCCGGTGCATGAGGCGGCGTTGCACTTGCTGCAATTGCATTTTGGCGATGCCGAGAATGGCTTGATCCTGCCCCCTGCGGATGCGACGCCGGAGGAAATTCTGGAGCAGGCGCAGGTGGTGGGCATTACGCAGATTGAGGTTGTATGAGCGAAAACCGACGGATTCAGGCGGTCACGGCTGTATTCCTGTGCTGTAGAGCCGAAGCCAGCATTGGATTTCTGGTGTTGTCGTAACCGGCGTTACTCAGTTCGGGCGCAACCGCAGTATCTGCGCGCCATCAAACGGGTCTGTCAGGTAGTGCGCCTGCACCCCAAACGTCTCCTGCAAGCGCTGCGGCGTCAGCACTTCCATCGGCCTGCCCTGCGCCACCAGCCGTCCACGATCCAGTACCGCCAGCCGATCACAGGTCAGCGCTTGATTCAGGTCATGCAGCGCAATCAATGTGGTCACCGGCAGCCCTTGCACACCCTTCAAGATCGCCAGCTGATGCTGGATATCCAAATGATTGGTCGGCTCATCCAGTAGCAGTATCTGTGGCCGTTGCGCCAATGCGCGGGCGATGTGCACGCGTTGGCGTTCACCGCCCGAGAGGCTGCGCCAGGCGCGTTTGCTCAGGTGAGTGGCGTCGACGTCATGCAAGGCCTGGTTCACGATGGCATCGTCTTCGCTGGACCACGGGCTCAGCGCCGACAACCACGGCGTACGGCCCAGCGCCACGGCGTCGAACACGCGGATGGCATCGTCCGTGTCAGCCTGTTGCTCCACCACGGCCAGTTGCTGCGCGATGGCGCGGCGAGACAGGTCACCCAAAGGCTGGCCGCCCAACAACACTGCGCCAGATGCCGGCGCGCGCAAGCCTGCCAGCAGTTTGAGCAAGGTGGATTTACCGGAACCGTTTGGCCCGACAATTCCCAAGGTTTCACCCAACTGCACGTCCAGGTGAATATCGCGTAATAACTCAGCCTCACGCACCTTGAAGCCCAACCCCGTGCAGCTTAAAACCGTCATCGCGCGTTCCTCCGGCCAATGAGGATCAGCGCGAACACCGGCGCACCGACCAGCGCCGTGACCACGCCGACCGGAATCACCTGGCCCTTGATCAGCGTGCGCGACAGCACATCCGCTGCAATCAAAAACAGCGCGCCGCCGAGTGCGCTGGCCGGCAGCAAGCGTGAGTGCCCGGTGCCGAGCAACAGACGCACGGCGTGGGGGATCACCAGCCCGACAAAGCCGATGGCGCCGACAATCGACACCATCACGGCCGTCACCAGTGCCGCGCAGCCCACCAACACAAATTGCACGCGGCGCACGGGGATACCAAGGGACGCCGCCGAGTCACTGCCAAAGGTGAACGCATCCAGCGCCCGACGATGCCACAGGCACACGGCCAAGCCCACAACCGCCACCGGCACCGCCAGCCACACCGACGGCCAGCGCACGCCGCTGAGGTTGCCCAACAGCCAGAACATGATGCCGCGCGCCTGTTCGGAGCTGGCCGACTTGGTGATCAGGAACGCGGTAAGCGCATTGAACAGCTGCGATCCGGCAATGCCGGCGAGGATGATCTGGCCGGTGCCGCTCGACGAACCGCTGGCGCGCGCCAGCAGAATCACCAAGGCAAACGCCGCCACCGCGCCGACAAACGCACCGGCCGACAACGAGATCAGCCCGCCACCCACGCCCATCAGCGCCACCAGCACCGCGCCAGTCGAGGCGCCGGCGCTGATGCCCAGCAGGTACGGATCGGCCAACGGGTTACGCAATAACGACTGCAGAATCACCCCGCACGTCGCCAGTCCCGCACCGCACGCGGCGGCTACCAGGGCACGTGTGAGGCGGTAGTTCCACACCACGCCCTCATCGATCGGGTCCAGCGCATAGCCGGCCGCCCACAGTTTATTGGCGAGTACCTGGAGCACGACGTGCGGCGAGATGGCGGTTTCACCGATGGCCACGCCGGCGAGCACGGCGATCAGTAGCAAGGCCAGGGCCAGTAGGGTCCGGATCAGGCTGGCAGTCATTTGTGCAGGTCGTAGCCGTCGATGGCGGCCGCCAGTTGTTCAAGGCCGTCGAACGTACGAATGCTGGCCTGCAGCGCCATGGCATCGATGATGATGATGCGGTTGTTTTTCACCGCGTCCATGTTGCGCGTGACCGGGTCGCTGCGCAAAAAGGCCAGTTTCTTTTCATGGTCGTCAGCCGGGTAACGGCGCCGGTCCATGCGTGCGATGATCAAAAAGGTCGGGTTGGCCTTGGCGATGGTTTCCCAGCCGACGGCGGGCCATTCTTCATCGGACTGCACCACGTTGGAAAGGCCGAGGGTTTGTAACATGAATTCGGGAATGCCTTTGTGGCCGGCCACGTACGGCTCGCTGGCCATCTCGGAACTGGAGAACCACACCAACGCGCTGGCGTGCTTGAGGCCTTTGCTTTGCACGGTGGCGACCGACTTGGCCAGGCGCGCCTTGAGTTCGTCGTTCAATTGTTCGCCGCGATCCTGTACGTCGAAAATTTGCGCCAACTGGCTGATGCTTTTGTAGATCGTCGCGATGCGGAAAGGCTCCAGCCGCGTGCCATCGGCGCCCACCAGGTTGTCTTTGCCTTCGCAGTCGGAGGGCAGCAGGTAGGTGGGGATCTTCAGCTCATGGAATTGCTCGCGGGTGCCGACCACGCCTTGTGGCCCGACCACCCATTCCAGCTCGGCGGCCACCAGTTGCGGGCGCTTGGCGATCACCGCTTCGAAGCTCGGCTCGTTGTTGGCCAGGCGCTCGATGCTGTCGTTTTGCGCCTTGAACTGCGGCAATACGCTGTTGAACCACAACGAAGTGCCAACCACTTTATCGCCCACGCCCAGCGCGTAAAGCATCTCGGTAGCCGCCTGGCCAATCGTCACGCTGCGCGCGGGAGCCTGTTGGAAGGTCAGGCGGCTGCCGCAGTTTTCCACGGTCAGTGGGTAGTGGGTGGGTGCGGCTTGGGCCAGGGCACAGAAGCTGACGCCGGCGAGCAGGGCGGTAACGCGTGGCAGCATGGGGCAATCTCCGAGTGAACCGTACGTCGAACTGGGGAGGTACGGTTCGGAAACACACCCTTGAGCACTGTGGTGGAGACAGGCAAGCGTGTCCTCCCGGACACCCCGCCGGTTAGTGATTGAGCTTAAGCCGGCAGGTCTCCTGACTGATGCGTCGTCGCCACGCTCCAGCCTTCCCGGACGTGATCCAGTGGCATTAAGGAGCAGGCTCAGCACCTACAGTTGCGGGGGCAGTTCCGATTGGCGCGGGTGTAGCGCGCTTCGGATTCCCTATTAGTCCCGTTTGGGAACCGGCGCGGTATGGTAGTCGATCAGGCGCGTCAGCGGGAGCTCCAAAGACGCGGGGCATGAAGATGGTGGTAGCTCTGGCGGGGGCCGACAAAGTGCGTGCGGCCGTTGAGAAGACCCGGGCGCATTTTCATTACATCAATGCGCAATGATCGCTCGCACCTTGAGCCGTCTGGGTGGACTGGCGCGGTTGTTCAGCGTGAAGGCCGAAGCTCGACTGATTCGGCCAATCACCACAGATCAAAATGTGGGAGCTGGCTTGTCGAGCTGCTGCGATAGCCATAAGTATCTCCACATCTTGAGCGAGCACTCTGCTACGCGTTATCACATCAAAAATGTGTAGATACCTGTGCTCCCACACGTGGTGCATTTGAAGCGTCGGTCAGAGACGAATGTCTTCCGGACCTTGTATCAACGCTTCAATCCGCGTGCCGGTGGCGCGTTCTTCGTTGCTGAAGCCGTCGTAGTCGGCAAGGTTGGCAAAACGGATGCCGGTCAGCCGTTCTATCTGGATCACACTGCGTTGGTAGGTCCTGAGCTGGCCGAACACCAGCTCGAGCCGGCCCAACTCGCGGCTCTGGTCAATCATGTAGGCGCTCGCGCAAGGCTTGCCGTCGTCGCCGAGGTAGGCGACGACTTTCCAGAAGGCCTTGGGGATTTTAACGCCCCGGTACACACGGTCGTCGTCGGCAAACACCGGCCCGGTAAACACGGTGGCGCGGGCTTTCCAACGTTGTGTGTTATCGAGAATATAGTCTTCGAGTTCCAGCCAGGTCTTCTGGTTGAACCCACTCATCTGCGGCGAGCAGTTGGTGAAGTGGAATGTGTCGACGTTGGCGATTTTCGCCTCGTCGCCCCAATTGGGGTCCTGTCGGCGTACCAGGTGGCCGCGATCAAGGCCATTGCTGGCGTAGAGGTCTTCGCCCACCTGCGCGTCGATGGGCAGGCGGCCATCGTAGGCCCAAATGTCGTTTCTGCGGGCAACGTCCACATGCAGCCCCCCGTCGATATTGGCGCCCACGTACAGCGCGAGGCGCCTTGAGCGTGACATCGTCACCGAGAAGTGCGTGTAGTCCAGGCGGTCGCCGCCCTCTTTCAGCGTCTGTACATCATCCGCAATCGCGCCCTCAACGGTGGGCCAGGGCACCACGAAGCTGCCGAGAAAATCCTCGGCGTAGCCGCTCCGGTCCTTGAAGTCCTTGGCCGCAGTGACGCGTGGCGTCGCCGCCTTGGCCTCAAGCAGAGTGGGGCTGGGCGCGAGCAGCGGGCGCAGGTCGGCGAGCCGTGGGCGGTACGAAAGGTCGATTTTGGTTTTGCGTGCGGGCATCGGTCAGTCCTCCTTGGATAAGCACGACTGCAACATAGGTTAATGACAATTGATGACACGCGTTAACCCCATGGAGCTATCCTGAATCGATACCCGGACGTTGTCACATGCCAAATGGAGCCAGCCAATGTGTGTTCGCCAGCAGCATCGCAATCCGATTTTCTGCCTGATCCCGCCCTACATGCTCGACCAGATCGCCCGCAACGGTGATAAAGCGCAGCGGGAAATCGCGTTGCGCACCCGCGCTAAAGACAGCACGTTCCGTTCGCTGCGCATGGTCGCGGTGCCCGCCAAAGGGCCCGCTCACATGGCACTGGCCATGGCCGCAGGCAAGCGGCGCTCGATCTACAGCGCCGAGGGCACCGACAGCCTGCCGGGAACGCTGGTCCGTGGCGAAGGGCAGCCCGCCAGCGGTGATGCGGCGGTGGACGAGGCCTATGACGGCTTGGGCGCCACCTTTGATTTTTTCGAGCAGGTCTTCGACCGCAACTCCATCGATGATGCCGGCATGGCATTGGATGCGACCGTTCATTTTGGCCAGAACTACAACAATGCGTTCTGGAACTCTTCCCAGATGGTGTTTGGCGATGGCGATGAGCAGTTGTTCAATCGCTTCACAGTGGCGCTCGACGTGATTGGCCATGAGCTGGCCCATGGCGTCACCGAGGATGAGGCCAAGCTGATGTACTTCAACCAGTCCGGCGCGTTGAACGAGTCGCTGTCGGACGTGTTCGGCTCACTGATCAAGCAATATGCACTGCAGCAATCGGCGCAAGACGCCGACTGGCTGATCGGCAAGGGGCTGTTTACGCCAAAGATCAAAGGCACCGCCCTGCGTTCGATGAAAGCCCCCGGCACCGCGTTTGACGACGAACTGCTGGGCAAGGACCCTCAGCCTGGGCACATGGATGATTTTGTCCAGACCTACGAGGACAATGGAGGGGTGCATATCAATTCCGGCATCCCCAACCATGCGTTCTACCAAGTGGCGACGAAGTTGGGCGGGTTCGCCTGGGAGCACGCCGGGCGTATCTGGTATGACGCGTTGCGCGATGCGCGGCTGCGGCCCAACTCGGGGTTTCTGCGCTTTGCGCGCATCACCTACGATATTGCCGGTCGACTCTACGGCGCGAACAAGGATGAGCAGAAGGCGGTCAAGGAAGGTTGGAAAGCGGTCGGCATTTCGGTTTGACGTGAGGAGCAACCATGCAGATTTCGATCAAGGAAAACGGCGGATCGGCATTTTTCCCCGGTTTGGCCCAGCCCCGTACGGTGAAGCTGGACGCGCTGCCTGAGCAGGATCAGCAGGAGTTGCGGCAACTGATCGCGGCTTCAGACTTTTTTCAGTTGCCGCAGAGCACCGTCCCGGAGCCCGGCAAGCCAGGCCAGGTGCATTACACCCTGACCGTGACAGAGGGCCAGCGCGAGCACACGGTGTGCGTGCTGGCGCCGGTGAAGTCCCAGGCACTGGACGGGCTGGTGCAGTGCGTACGCAGGCATATTCGGTGTTGAGGCCGCTTTAGCTCTACAGCTCTACTGCGCAGCCCCACGGGAGCAAGCGCCCGCACCACAGGTAATGCTCGACTTATTTGCGATCCAGCCACACCGTTTGCGCGTTGCAGAATTCGCGTACGCCGAAGTGCGACAACTCGCGGCCGAACCCACTTTTTTTCACGCCGCCAAACGCCACCCGAGGGTCGGAAACGCTGAAGGCGTTGACGAAGATCCCGCCGGTTTCCAACTGGTTGGCGATATCGCGTGCCTTCGCCGGGTCGGTGGTGAAGATGCTGGCGGTGAGGCCGAACTCGCTATCATTCGCCAGGGCCACGGCGTGGTCGGCGTCGCGGGCGGTGATGATCGAGGCCACGGGGCCGAACAGTTCCTGCTTGAATGAGGTCATCTGGTCGGTGACGTTTGCCAGTACGGTCGGTGCGTAGAAGTTGCCGGCGCCGGGTACTTTGTTGCCGCCCAGCAATAGGGTTGCGCCTTCTTCCAGGGTGGCCTGGATCTGGTCGTGCAGTTCGTCGCGCAGGTCGAAGCGCGCCATCGGGCCGATGTAGGTGGCGGCGCAAGTCGGGTCGCCCATTATCAGGGCGCGGCTGGCTTCGAGGAATTTGGCGGTGAAGGCGTCCACCACACCGGCCTCGATGATCAGGCGCTTGGCGGCGGCGCAGACTTGGCCGCTGTTCTGGAAGCGGCCGATCAGGGCGGCTTGCACGGCGGCGTCGAGGTCGGCGTCGTTGAGTACGATGAACGGGTCGGAGCCGCCGAGTTCCAGCACGCATTTTTTCAGTGCAGCGCCGGCCTGGGAGCCAATGGCGATGCCGGCACGCACGCTGCCGGTCAGGGTAACGGCGGCGATGCGTGGGTCGGCGATGGCTTTGGTCACGCCTTCGTTGGCCACGTTGATCACTTCGAACAGCCCTTCGGCGAAGCCAGCCTTTTTAAACGTTTGTTGGATCAGATAGGCACTGCCCATCACGTTCGGTGCGTGTTTGAGCACGTAGGTGTTGCCGGCAAGCATGGTCGGCACGGCGCCGCGCAGCACTTGCCATACTGGGAAGTTCCACGGCATTACCGCCAGGATAGGGCCGAGCGGGCGGTATTCGATCTGGGCGCTGCCGTTGTCCACCAGGGTCGGTTCCGGGGCGAGCATGGCCGGACCGTGGGCGGCGTACCATTCGCTGAGTTGCGCGCATTTTTCGATTTCGGCACGGGCTTGGGCGATGGGTTTGCCCATTTCCAGGATGATGGTCTGGGCCATTTCTTCGGCTTGGTCACGCAGGGCGCTGGCCAGGTTCAGCAGCAACTCGGCGCGCTGGCTCACTGGCTGGCGGCGCCAGGTGCGGAACGCGCGGGTGGCGCGATCGAGGGCGGCGTCCAGTTGCTGATGGGTTTCGTAGGGATAGCTGGCGACGGTTTCGCCGTTGACCGGGTTAATCGAGAGGGCATGGGTGGTTGCGTTCATGGCGCCGTCCTGCTGAATGAATACGTTGAGTTCAGCCTAAGGGGCTATCTCTTTCCTGGAAACTGAATAATATTAAGCAATACGTTCACGATTGGAGAATGACGTGGATTTGGTGCAGCTGGAAATCTTCAAGGCCGTTGCCGAGCAGGGCAGCATCAGCGCCGCCGCGCAGTTGATTCATCGGGTGCCGTCGAACCTGACCACGCGCATCAAGCAACTGGAGCAGGATCTGGGCGTGGAACTGTTTATCCGAGAGAAAAGCCGCCTGCGCCTGTCGCCGGCCGGGTGGAATTTCCTCGGCTATGCGCGGCGCATCCTCGACCTGGTGCAGGAAGCCCGCGCGACGGTGGCGGGGGAGGAGCCCCAGGGCGCGTTTGCCCTGGGCTCGCTGGAAAGCACCGCGGCGGTGCGCATACCCGCATTGCTGGCGGCCTACAACCAGAAACACACCAAGGTCGAGTTGGACTTGAGCACCGGGCCATCGGGCACGATGATTGAAGGCGTGCTGTCGGGTCGACTGACGGCGGCGTTTGTTGATGGCCCGGTGCTGCACAGCACCCTTGAGGGCGTAGCGGTATTTGAAGAAGAGATGGTGGTGATTGCGCCGCTGCATCACGCGCCGATCACACGAGGGCAAGAGGTGAACGGCGAGAACATCTACACCTTTCGCTCGAACTGCTCGTACCGGCATCACTTTGAGCGCTGGTTCTCACAGGACGGCGCGGTACCGGGCAAGATCTTCGAGATCGAGTCCTATCACGGCATGCTTGCCTGCGTCAGCGCCGGGGCCGGGGTGGCACTGATGCCGCGCAGCATGCTGGAAAGCATGCCGGGGTTTGCGGCGGTGAGTGTGTGGCCGCTGACGGAAAATTTCCGGATATTGCACACTTGGCTGATCTGGCGGCGGGGCACTGTCTCGCAGAGTTTGAACAGTTTTGTGAAGTTGCTGGAGGAACGCGCTCTGGTAACCCAGTAGATCGAATGTTGTATATGGCTTGCCTGCGATAGCATCAACCCGTTTTGCCTGATACGCCGAGGTGCTGGCATCGCAGGCAAGCCAGCCACATTTTGATCTCTATCAGCCGCCGAATTGCAGGGTGCCCATCGCCAGCTTTGCCATTAACGCGGTGGCACCCAATTGCACCAGCCACAGTGCCAAGCCTCCGAGGAACACGCCGAGCGCTACCTGCAACACCAAGCTCTTCTGGCGCTTGGCTTGCGGCGCGCGTGGGGTGAAGTGGTCCAGCTCGTCGCGGTCGGCACGCAGGTCCAGGTCATCGTTTCTCATAAGGCTCTCACAGCGAAGGGGCAATCAGGGTTCAGTCTAGGGGAGCAGGGCATTTTCTGACAGGCATTAAAAAGGGAAGCCGTGGCTTCCCTTCTGGCGGCGCCGCCAAGTTAGAGAACCTGAACAATCGCCTTTGTGACCGCATCAATGTTCGACTGGTTCAGCGCCGCCACACAGATACGCCCGGTATCCAGTGCATAGATCCCAAACTCGGTGCGCAAGCGGGTGACTTGCTCAACGGTCAGGCCTGAGTAGGAGAACATCCCGCGCTGGCGGCCGACAAAGCTGAAGTCCTTGCCCGGAGCAGCCTTGGCCAGTTCGGCGACCATCTGCTCGCGCATGCCACGGATGCGCAGGCGCATTTCAGCCAGTTCGGCTTCCCATTGGGCGCGCAGCTCAGGGTTGTTCAACACCGCTGCAACAATTGCCGCGCCGTGGGTCGGCGGGTTGGAGTAGTTGGTGCGGATCACACGCTTGACCTGGGACAGGATGCGCGCGCTTTCTTCCTTGGAGTCGCTAACGATGGACAGCGCGCCCACACGTTCGCCGTACAGCGAGAACGACTTGGAGAACGAACTGGACACAAAGAAGGTCAGGCCCGACTCAGCGAAAAGACGTACGGCAGCGGCGTCTTCGTGGATGCCGTCGCCAAAGCCCTGGTAGGCCATGTCGAGGAACGGCACCAGGTTCTTGGCCTTGACCACATCCAGCACATTCTGCCAGTCGGCCGGGCTCAGGTCGACGCCGGTCGGGTTGTGGCAGCAGGCGTGCAGCACCACGATGGACTGTGGCGGCAGGGCGTTGAGGTCTTCGAGCAGGCCTGCACGGTTTACGTCGTGGGTGGCGGCGTCGTAGTAGCGGTAGTTCTGCACCGGGAAACCCGCAGTTTCGAACAGGGCGCGGTGGTTTTCCCAGCTTGGGTCGCTGATGGCGACAACGGCGTCTGGCAGCAGTTGCTTGAGGAAGTCGGCACCGATTTTCAGGGCGCCGGTTCCGCCAACGGCCTGGACGGTCACGACGCGACTCGCGGCCAGCAGTGGCGACTCAGCACCGAACAGCAGCGTTTGCACGGCCTTGTCATACGCCGCGATGCCGTCGATCGGCAAGTAGCCTCGGGCTGCGTGTTGCGCCACGCGAATGGCTTCCGCTTCGGCAACGGCACGCAAGAGTGGAATCTTCCCCTCTTCGTTGCAGTAAACGCCCACGCCAAGGTTGACCTTGGTGGTTCGTGTATCGGCGTTGAATGCTTCGTTGAGGCCCAGGATAGGATCGCGTGGTGCCATTTCGACAGCGGAGAACAGGCTCATTTTGCGGCAGCTCTATGGGGGAAGGGAGGGACGTGTCGCGCTCCAGCCGAATGCACTAGAGCGGTGCACAAACGGGGAGCTAGTATAGAGGCCATCACGGCTGAGGGCGACAGCCGAAACGGCTTTTCGGCCAAGTTTTTAGGTTTATTTGCTGGCCGTTAGTCTTATTGCAACCGTGATCGGAAAGGTCGCGTAGGAGGATTGCCTTGAAACCCGACACATTCGCCACCACTTCTATAGCTATCATGGTTTTTTCCTACTGTCCGCTCTGAATCTTCGCGGGTTGTGGTCTATTTCGTCCTCGACGGGTTTACAGTCTGGGGTGACTACACGAGGTACTTATGTCGGATTTCCAACTCGTCACCCGCTTTGAACCCGCTGGCGATCAGCCAGAAGCCATTCGCCAGATGGTCGAGGGCATCGAAGCCGGCCTGGCCCATCAGACGCTGCTCGGGGTGACCGGTTCGGGCAAGACCTTCAGCATCGCCAACGTGATCGCGCAGATCAACCGGCCCACGCTGGTGCTGGCGCCCAACAAGACCCTGGCCGCGCAGTTGTATGGCGAGTTCAAGGCGTTCTTCCCGAATAACGCGGTGGAATACTTCGTTTCCTACTACGACTACTACCAGCCCGAAGCCTATGTGCCGTCCTCCGATACCTTTATCGAGAAGGACGCGTCGATCAACGACCACATCGAGCAGATGCGGCTGTCGGCGACCAAGGCGCTGCTCGAGCGCAAGGACGCGATCATCGTCACCACGGTGTCGTGCATCTACGGCCTGGGCAGCCCGGAAACCTATTTGAAAATGGTGCTGCACGTTGATCGCGGCGACAAACTCGACCAGCGCGAGTTGCTGCGTCGCCTGACGAGCCTGCAATACACCCGCAACGACATGGACTTTGCCCGCGCGACCTTCCGCGTGCGCGGCGATGTCATCGATATTTACCCGGCAGAATCCGATCTGGAAGCGATCCGCATCGAACTGTTTGACGATGAAGTCGAGAGCCTGTCGGCCTTCGACCCGTTGACCGGCGAGGTAATCCGCAAGCTGCCGCGCTTCACGTTCTATCCGAAAAGCCACTACGTGACCCCGCGCGAAACCCTCATGGGCGCCATCGAGGGCATCAAGACCGAGTTGGCCGAGCGCCTGGAGTACCTGCGGTCCAACAACAAACTGGTGGAAGCCCAGCGCCTTGAGCAGCGCACCCGCTTCGACCTGGAGATGATCCTGGAGCTGGGCTACTGCAACGGTATCGAAAACTACTCGCGCTATCTCTCGGGTCGTGATTCCGGGCAGGCGCCGCCTACACTATTTGATTACTTGCCGGACGACGCGCTGTTGGTGATCGACGAGTCCCACGTCAGCGTGCCGCAGGTCGGCGCGATGTACAAAGGTGACCGCTCGCGTAAAGAGACGTTGGTGGAATACGGTTTCCGTCTGCCGTCGGCGCTGGACAACCGGCCAATGCGTTTTGACGAGTTTGAAAGCATCAGCCCGCAGACGATTTTTGTCTCGGCCACGCCGGGTAATTACGAAGCCGAGCATGCGGGCCGTGTGGTTGAGCAGTTGGTGCGCCCGACGGGTCTCGTCGACCCGCAAATCGAAATCCGGCCCGCGTTGACCCAGGTCGATGACTTGCTCTCGGAGATCGGCAAACGCGTGGCCCTGGAAGAGCGGGTGCTGGTCACCACGCTGACCAAGCGCATGTCTGAAGACCTGACTGACTATCTCGCCGACCACGGCGTGCGCGTGCGCTACCTGCACTCGGACATCGATACGGTAGAGCGCGTGGAGATCATCCGCGACCTTCGCCTGGGCACCTTTGATGTGCTGGTGGGGATCAACCTGCTGCGTGAAGGTCTGGACATGCCGGAAGTGTCGCTGGTGGCGATCCTCGATGCGGACAAGGAGGGTTTCCTGCGTTCCGAACGCTCGCTGATCCAGACCATCGGCCGCGCGGCACGTAACCTCAATGGGCGGGCGATTCTCTACGCGGACCGCATTACCGGCTCCATGGAGCGGGCGATTGGCGAGACCGAGCGCCGCCGCGACAAACAGATTGCCTTTAACCTGGAACATGGCATCACGCCCAAGGGTGTGTTCAAGGACGTTGCCGACATCATGGAAGGCGCCGTGGTACCGGGCTCGCGCAGCAAGAAGCGCAAGGGCATGGCCAAGGCTGCCGAGGAAAGCGCCAAGTACGAGAACGAACTGCGCTCGCCGAGTGAAATCACCAAGCGCATTCGGCAATTGGAAGAGAAGATGTACCAGTTGGCGCGGGACTTGGAGTTTGAAGCGGCGGCGCAGATGCGCGATGAGATTGGCAAGTTGCGTGAGCGGTTGCTGGCTGTTTGATTTGCGTTGACTGACCTGGCCCCATCGCAGGCAAGCCAGCTCTCACATTTTGACCGCGTTAACCGTTCAAGGTGGGAGCTGGCTTGCCTGCGATGGGCATAGGTATCTACACAACTTTCCGCCCGATGCCCGAGCTCGGCTGAGCAGCGGTTGCTCTGGCTTTTGATCTGTTTTTGATTTTGATCTCAGGCGCCCCATCAACCACGCTGGCCGAACGCAGGCTTGAGTCCGTGGGTAACCCGGCAGGACGCCGGGTTAGCCGCACTGGGCCAAGGATGGCCCATTGCGGCGGCCCACGGATTCAAGCCTTCGTTCTGGCACACCGAGCTTAAGCGAGGTGCCGAGTGGTGGGGCGAAGCGTTTTGGGTTACTTTTGGCGCTCTTCCAAAAGTGACTCGCCGTAAGGGCGAAACCCTAAGTAGCCGTTACCGCAGAAATGGATATGTACTCATTCCAACCACACCGCATGGTCAGCCCAGAGGCCGCCATCGCAGGCAAGCCAGCTCCCACATTTTGATCGGTTTACACCCAATAGGGCTCGAGCGACTATCAAGCCGCCACGGGAGCAAGCTCCCTCGCCACTGGTCGGACACAACACCGAAAGTTGTGTAGATACCCATGCTGCGATGGGGGCGACGCGGTCCATCAGAATCACCCAGGCTGGAGCCCAACCACCCCAGGCTGTTACCATTCCTCCCTTGTTTCAATTTTCAGCTTTATCGCCCATTCGAGACCTGCCATGACCACCGTCCGCACGCGCATTGCGCCATCGCCTACTGGGGATCCCCACGTCGGCACTGCTTACATCGCCTTGTTCAACTACTGCTTTGCCAAGCAGCACGGCGGTGAATTCATCCTGCGGATCGAAGACACCGACCAACTGCGCTCTACCCGTGAGTCGGAACAGCAGATTTTCGATGCCCTGCGCTGGTTGGGCATTACCTGGGCGGAAGGCCCGGACGTCGGCGGCCCGCACGGTCCTTATCGCCAAAGCGAGCGCAGCGACATCTACAAGCAGTACACCCAGCAATTGGTCGACATGGGTCATGCATTCCCGTGCTTCTGCACCGCAGAAGAGCTGGACCAGATGCGCGCCGAGCAACAGGCCCGTGGCGAAACCCCGCGCTACGATGGCCGTGCGCTGCTGCTGTCGAAAGAAGAAGTCGCCCGCCGCCTGGCCGCTGGCGAACCGCACGTTATCCGCATGAACGTGCCGAGTGAAGGCGTGTGTGTGGTGCCGGACATGCTGCGCGGTGACGTCGAAATCCCGTGGGACCGCATGGACATGCAAGTGCTGATGAAGACCGACGGCCTGCCGACGTACTTCCTCGCAAACGTAGTCGACGACCACCTGATGGGCATCACTCACGTGCTGCGCGGTGAAGAATGGCTGCCGTCGGCACCGAAACTGATCCTGCTCTACGAGTACTTCGGCTGGGAACAGCCGCAGCTGTGCTACATGCCGCTGTTGCGTAACCCGGACAAGAGCAAGCTGTCCAAGCGCAAGAACCCGACCTCGGTGACCTTCTACGAGCGCATGGGCTTCATGCCGGAAGCGATGCTCAACTATTTGGGCCGCATGGGCTGGTCGATGCCGGACGAGCGCGAGAAGTTTTCGCTGCAGGAAATGGTCGACAACTTCGACCTGTCCCGCGTGTCCCTGGGCGGGCCGATCTTCGATATCGAGAAACTGTCGTGGCTCAATGGCCAATGGCTGCGTGACCTGCCGGTGGAAGCGTTCGCCAGCCGAGTGCAGCAGTGGGCGTTGAACCCTGAGTACATGATGAAGATCGCGCCGCTGGTGCAGGGCAGGGTGGAAACATTCAGCCAGGTCGCACCGTTGGCCAGCTTCTTCTTTGCCGGTGGCGTGAACCCGGACCCCAAGCTGTTTGAGTCCAAGAAGCTCTCCGGTGATCAGGTTCGCCAGTTGATGCAGTTGATCCTGTGGAAGCTCGAAAGCCTGCGTCAGTGGGAGAAGGATGCGATCACCGCGACGATCCAGGCGGTGGTGGAGTCCCTGGAATTGAAGCTGCGCGATGCCATGCCTTTGATGTTTGCCGCGATCACCGGGCAGGCCAGTTCGGTGTCGGTGCTGGATGCGATGGAAATTCTCGGCCCGGACCTGACGCGTTTCCGTCTGCGCCAAGCCCTTGATTTGCTTGGTGGTGTGTCGAAGAAAGAAAACAAAGAGTGGGAAAAACTGCTGGCTGCTATCGCCTAAGCAGGCTGCTGTAACGGTGAAACCCCGGTTTTCCGGGGTTTCACCGGTAAGTGATTGTTATCCCGGCAAAAAACTTTAGAAATTGTTGAAAATAAATTTGACACACTTCTAAAGCGCCATTAAGATTCGCCCCGTCCTCACCGATGAGGGGCTATAGCTCAGCTGGGAGAGCGCTTGCATGGCATGCAAGAGGTCAACGGTTCGATCCCGTTTAGCTCCACCAATTTACAGGTTCAAGGTCTGGCCACACCGTCCTTGAATTGATGTGCAGAAGGTTTTGTCCCCTTCGTCTAGTGGCCTAGGACACCGCCCTTTCACGGCGGTAACAGGGGTTCGAGTCCCCTAGGGGACGCCAGTTTAAACAAGCATTTCGAAAGGTATGCTGCGTCGCGAGACGAAAAATCCGGGGCTATAGCTCAGCTGGGAGAGCGCTTGCATGGCATGCAAGAGGTCAACGGTTCGATCCCGTTTAGCTCCACCAATTTTACAGGTTCAAGGTTGCGGTCACTCGGTCCTTGAATCGATCAGTTCTCAGCGCTGATCAATGTATAGAAGGTTTGTGTCCCCTTCGTCTAGTGGCCTAGGACACCGCCCTTTCACGGCGGTAACAGGGGTTCGAGTCCCCTAGGGGACGCCACGATTACCCGCTCTGCGGGATTTTTAAGGGTCATTCAATTATTGAATGGCCCTTTTGTTTGTCTGGCGTTTGGCCGATCCCTCTCTCAACTCGCTTTTTCTCTTCTGACCAATGGTCATGCCTGTCGCTTGCCAAATATTATCATGGTAATAATATTCAACTCATTAACATCGGAGGCAGTGATGAGCGATAAAAAAGCGCAAACCCGCGAACGCATTCTGCAGGCAGCCAGCGCCGCGTTGATCCAGCGTGGCCCGGCAGAGCCAAGTGTGGGGGAGGTCATGGGCGCCGCGGGGCTGACCGTCGGTGGTTTCTACGCGCACTTCGAAAGCAAGGACGCGCTGATGCTGGAGGCCTTTACTCAGTTGCTGTCCAAGCGTCGCGCCTCGATTGACGACATCGATCCACAGCTGACCGGAGAAGAGCGCAGAAGCCTGGTGGCGGCGTTCTACTTGTCGCGCAAGCACCGTGACTCAACCGCCCAGGCATGCCCGATCCCGGCCACTGTGGGCGAAATGAGCCGTCTGCCGGATGAGTTCCGCCAGGCACTCAATGAGCACTGCGAGCTGATGGCTGCGCAGCTCGCCGCCAGCCCTGAAGACACCGACAAAGCCCTGGCTGACATGGCGCTGATGATCGGTGGCCTGGCCTTGGCCCGCGCGCTTGGTCCTGGTGAATTGTCTGACCGTGTGCTGCGTGCCGCCAAGTCGGCGGTGCGCTAGAAGAGGGCTCTCATGATGGGCACGCTAACCTGGATTCGTCGCTTCAACGGTACGTTGGGGCACCTGGCTCCGCAAATGGTGGCCAACAAGATGCGTCGTGCCTTCATGACGCCGCGCCATCTACCGCCGCGCGATTGGGAGCTGCCGCTGTTGGCGCAGTCGGAGCGCATCACCTTGCGTTTCGGTTTGTCTGCCTTGCGTTGGGGGCAGGGGCCTGCGCTGCTGTTGATGCACGGCTGGGAAGGGCGGCCCACCCAGTTCGCGAGCCTGATCAGTGCGTTGGTCGACAATGGTTATTCGGTGATTGCCCTGGACGGTCCCGCCCATGGCCGTTCGCCGGGGCGCGAAGCCCATGTGCTGCTCTTTGCTCGGGCCATGCTTGAGGCGGCGGCGGAGTTGCCGCCGCTGCATGCCGTGATCGGCCATTCAATGGGCGGTGCCAGTGCGATGCTGGCAGTGCAGTTAGGCTTGCGTACCGAGGCGTTGGTGAGTATTGCCGCGCCGTCACGCTTTCTGGATGCGCTACGCGACTTTACCAGGAGGGTCGGTTTGCCAGCGCGGGCACGGTCGGCGTTTATC
Source organism: Pseudomonas sp. EA_65y_Pfl1_P113 (assembly GCF_963970525.1). Taxonomy (NCBI): domain Bacteria; kingdom Pseudomonadati; phylum Pseudomonadota; class Gammaproteobacteria; order Pseudomonadales; family Pseudomonadaceae; genus Pseudomonas; species Pseudomonas sp. EA_65y_Pfl1_P113. The sequence continues at coordinate 33,913 of NZ_CAXAQM010000005.1, read as the reverse complement.
CAGGAAGTCGAGTTGACGTTCGGCATGCCGCTCAAACACTTGGATGTGGCCCACTACCAGATGAATATCCCCGGCCTGATCGTGCACGCCGAAGACGATACGTTCGTCCCGGTCAAGGCGTCGCAAGCCATTCACGAAGCCTGGTTCGACAGCCGCCTGCTGCGCCTGGAGCAGGGCGGTCACCAGAAAGTGCTCGCCGATCCACGGGTGATCGACGGTGTGCTGGCATTGCTGGCCGGCCGCTGTCTACAGGAGCGGCAAAGCGCCTGATACACTCCTCCCGCCGACATTAATCAACTGGAGCAAGGCATGGGCTGGGATTTGGTAGCGCCGTTTATCATCGATCTGCAGGTCGCCGCTGAAGACATCGACGGCCTGGGGCACGCCAATAACGCGGTGTATGTGTCTTGGCTGGAGCGCTGCGCCTGGCGCCATTCCCAGCGCCTGGGGCTTGACCTGACCGAATATCGTCGACTGGACCGCGCCATGGCCGTGGTGCGGCACGAGATCGACTACCTGGCCGCAGGCTACGAAGGCGATGAGCTGCAACTGGCCACCTGGATCGTCGACTGGGACCAGCGCCTGAAGATGACCCGGCGCTTCCAACTGGTACGCCCGCGTGACGGCGTCACCTTGCTACGCGCACACACTACCTTTGTCTGCATTGAGCTCTCCACTGGCAAGCCCAAGCGCATGCCAGCGGCGTTTCTCGACGGTTATGGCCCCGCCCTGACAGGGGGTTAACGGTTGCTGAGGGAAACCCAGTAAACTGCGCCACGATTTTTGTTGAGTGTTTTCCATGCAAATTGCTTTGGCGCCCATGGAGGGGTTGGTCGACAACATCCTGCGGGACGTGCTGACCCGCGTCGGCGGTATTGACTGGTGTGTGACCGAGTTCATCCGCGTCAATGACCGCCTGCTCACCCCTGCGTATTTCCACAAGCTCGCCCCGGAACTGCTGCACGGTGCCCACACCGCCGCGGGCGTACCGCTGCGTGTGCAATTGCTGGGCTCCGACCCGGTGTGCCTGGCAGAAAACGCCGCCCTCGCCTATGAGCTCGGTGCGCAAGTGATCGACCTGAACTTCGGTTGCCCGGCCAAGACCGTCAACAAGTCCCGTGGCGGCGCGGTGCTGCTCAAGGAGCCGGAGCTGCTCAACCGGATCGTCGAGCACGTCCGGCGCGCTGTACCGGCCCACATCCCGGTGACCGCCAAGATGCGCTTGGGTTTCGATAGCCCGGACGGCGCCCTGGTCTGCGCCACCGCCTTGGCCGAAGGCGGCGCGGCGCATATCGTCGTGCATGCGCGCACCAAGACCGATGGCTATAAGCCGCCGGCCCATTGGGAATGGATCCCGCGGGTACAGGATGTGGTCAAGGTGCCGGTATTCGCCAATGGTGATATCTGGAGCGTCGAAGACTGGAAGCGCTGTCGCGAAGTCAGCGGTGCCGAAGACATCATGCTGGGCCGTGGCCTGGTGGCACGGCCGGACCTGGCGCGGCAGATCGCCGCGGCGCGGGCGGGCGAGGAAGTGGTTGAGATGACCTGGGCAGACATGCAGCCGATGCTCCAGGACTTCTGGACCCAGTCGGTGGTGCAACTGACCGAGCGTCAGGCGCCTGGGCGTTTGAAACAATGGTTGGCGATGCTGACGCGTAATTACCCGGAGGCGGTGGAATTGTTCAATGCGATGCGCCGCGAGACCGAGCTGGACAAGGTGGGTCTCTTGCTTGGGATGGCACCCGTTCTGAAAGATTAAGTTTATATTGATACTGCTTTAAAACACCTCAAGAGGGGCGCCATCGGCGCTCTTTTTTTTAAATGGTTTAACGGTGCTTTCTTGGAGCGGGGCATTGGCATGTTGACGTTTATTTTTTACATGAGGTGATAACTGGGCAAGTGGTCGGTGTTTGTGTTTTTGTTGCATTGGGTTTTCTCCGGGGGGGGGCACGTTGTTTGGTTTGTGCGCGTGTGTACGAACTAACATGAATGGACTAAAGTTGTTCTGGCTTAATGATTTCATTAGTTTAAGGTTGGGGCTGTTTATTACCTTGTGTATCTGTGCTGTGGGTGGTGCATAGGGTCGAGGCTTTGATTTTCTTGATGGTCTATGAGGCGAAGTCTGATTTTCCATTTTGGTTTCCTTATGTGAAGATGGGTTTTTGGAACTCGATAGCTCTGCGCCCCACGAAAGTAAGGACTGTGAAGTGATGACGGTTGCTTCCGGTTCTATTCTATTGCTGCCGATGTTAGTAAGTTGTTTTAGGGCGGCGCAAAACTAAAGGTGAGATTAAGCAGATGTCCAATATACCGATGAATAATGTTTCGGCTTTTAAACCAGCGCTCCATACGGCAAACTCGCCCACAGCGGACACCTTGAAGGACATAGAAAAGGCCAGTGGTTCGCTGGCAGGCCTTAGTTCAAGAAGTAACGCGCTTCCGCGCAACGACTCTCCTAAAGAGGCCGCCAAGGACATTACGGTTAATGCCGATGCTTTGGAAAAATTGTTTGAAATGTTTGAACTCGTCTTCAAAGCAATGCGCAGCGTGTTATCGGGTAGGGGGTTTAGCGCCAAGTTGCCAGTTGACGTTGGCACTGGCGTGCAAATTGGCGTGAAAGGCAATGGCAAACAGGCGACGCCGGTGAATGGTGAGAAAGGTGCGCAGGTGAAGGTCGGCACCGACGGTAGCGTGCAGGTTGGCGTGAAAGGCAACGGTACTGAATCGAAGCGGCCAACGGGTGAGAAAGGTGCGCAGGTGAAGGTCGGCACCGACGGTAGCGTGCAGATTGGTTTGAAAGGAAATGCCACCGAATCGACGCTGCCGAATGGTGAGAAAGGTGCACCGGTAAAAGTCGGGGCCGAGGGTGATGCTAAGGTCACGGTCTTGCCTGATGGCAGCACGCAGGTGAGCCTGACGCCAGATAAAGGTAAGCATTTTAAGATTAGTTTGGCTGCCGGTATTCAGGTAAGGGTAAGTTCGGAGGATTGGTCAGGCCCGCGTTCGTCGCTGAAGCCGCGATTGATTGTCGATGAGCCAAACGTGGGCGTAAGCAGCAGCACGCCGCCAGCAATCGAGGCTAAGACCGCTACCAAGATCAGTGCAGAGGCGAAACCCGTTGCTGAAACAAGTGCAAAGGTGACGACCGGCGGTACGCCAGTCGCAAAGGTGAAGACGGGTGGTAAAACAGACGATGAGATTAAGGTCGGTATTAAGCCAAAGATTGAGATCCAGAAAGATCAGGAGTCCAAGGTCCGCACCGGAATTACATCTCCGGCTCCAGGTGCTGGACACCCTATCCATCAGCGTCTCGGCGCCGTCAATCAGCGCGTATTATGACAACGGCTGACAAGCGGCAGTATCCAGCATGAATTTTTGATGCGGCCATTGTCATCTTCAAGAGCTAATTGCTGATCAATACTCCCCGATTGCGAGTGCAGTTGGGGAGTCCTGTACAAGGTAGGGGTCCATGTTTTCAGTATTCAATACTAGGGTGACAGGACTCAGGGATGAGCACTACGTAGTAGATTCGATTATATCCAGGGGCGTCAGTCAGACACCTTGGCAAACACTTCAGCCTAGTGTTGATTCGACTGATGTGTCTGCGCTGGCAACTGGAAAAAAGAACACGGGTTATCGCGAGGGTTGGGTGGATTGCCCGGCTGTCAGGCGCGGGGATAATCAGGCGGCATCCTTCATTACAACGGCATACCCATTTAACGGTATAAGTGGCAGAGCGGCCGGACGGCTCCTTGTTATGCCCGCCGCTGTACCCCGTGTCCCCTTCAGCGCCACGTTGTTTCCTTTTCGGCCATCGCAGAGCGCGGAGGTTGATGAACGTTCAGGTCTTTCCAAGAAGACAATTGGAGTTAAGGCGGATGATATCTGGCGTGGTTTTCGACAGAGCGATGAGGGTAACTGCGTCACCGTTGCAGCGATAAAGGTGGCAATGGCCAGGTTTGGCCAAAGTCCAAAAAGCATCTTTGCCAAGGTCGAGAAGACGGCGAAGGGATATAGCGTGACGCTGCGTGACGGTTACCACCTCCGTTTATCCGATCAGGAATTGTCGCAGGCTGCCCGCGGTGCCAAATTTACGGGGCGGGATATTGGGATGCTCAAGGACGCCAACTTCCTGTTTGCAGTAAGCGCCAAACGAGCACAGGAGGAGAACAATGATGGCAAGGCGGGTGCAAGCTTCAGGGCGGCAATAAGTAGCCTTAATGATGGTGAAGACGAGAAAGAAACCGGTGAGGCACTCAAGCGCTTGGGCCTGGGCAATTATTTGAAAAAGGCCTCGGTCAGTGAGTTGGCAAGCGGGCAGTTGGGCATGGTGAATACGGACACACATTCGGTTGCGGTCATCGGCGGGCATGAAGAGTTGTGGGGTAATAGGGGGGGCAGGCCGCGCGATGGTCAAGCCATAGCATTACGCTGATTGGGCTATGAAGTTTAATCGTTTCCTATCGCGGCCGCGTCCAACTATTTCATTTAAGAGTGAACGATATGAGTACGTTCGCAATTGGATCTTCTGCTCGCTCACATCCTATAGCGTTGCAGTTATCGAAGCACCCGGAAAAAGACACTTCTCTCCTCACTGCATTTGATGCCCCTGAGCGTGGTTTCGGCGAGCATTACAATGCGAGTTCGCACAGCGCCGTCATCAAACTGATGATGCTCACATTTGGAGAGCGCCCTGGCGATATGTTCAGCAATGTGCGGAGCAATGGCGATGGTTATGAGGTGACCATGAAAGATGGTTACAGGCTGCATCTTTCCCGGCAGGAGTTGCAACGGGCAGGGGGCGCATCGCGTTTTACGGGTCAGGACAACGTGGTACTGGGCAGTGCAAATTTCGCTCTGGCGGTGTTCATTAAACGCAAACAGCTGGGCAGTGGCAGCGCCGCTGATTTGCCAAGTTTTACCTCGGTGCTGACTCAATCTCTGCAAGGTGAAACGACCTTTAACATGCTCAAAGGCATGGGCTTGTCCGGTCATTTCCAATACCTACCCACTGCAGCGGTTGTCGGTGAAGGGGGGAAAGGGGTGGTAGACAGTTATGACGCTGGTTCAGCGCTGATTTACGCCGGCAAGGTGCAGCGCTTCGGCAGGCAGAGTTCTCCCGATCGAACCTACATGTATACGCTGGTTAATGACAGCGCGCCGAAGCCCCCCAGGGCTCCAGCCCCCGTCTCGCCGATCGTCGTGCCCAAGGTTGAACAGGTCACGACGAGTGTTCGCCCCCAGGTCGCCGAGGTTCTGCAGGGTTTCACTGCGGCCTCGCGAGCGTTTGGCGAAGTATTCGACCTGAGCAGCCATGCCGCAGTGATCAAGATGATGATGCTCAGGTTTGGCCAATCGCCCTCCGAGATGTTTAACAATGTCGAGACCACGGAGAATGGGTACAGCGTCACCATGAAAGATGGTTTTGAAGTGACGTTGTCAACACAGGAACTGCAGCGCACTACCGAAGCCTCGCGGTTTACCGGCCCTGACGCGCACATGGTCATCGACGCCAATTTCATGCTGGCCGCCTTTACCAAGCGCAAGCAGGTTGAACGCAATGCTCAGTTCGAGGCAGCGTTATTGAGCACCTTGCGCGGAGAGCACACTTACAATGTCTTGAAGGGGATGGGCCTGACCGGCTTTCTACGGGTTGTTCCGCCCGACAAGCTGCGCGATCCAACCCGCGTTGGCGTCACCCCTGCCTTCAACTATTCAAGCGCTTTGGTAGTGGATGGCATCAAGCATCGCGAAGGTGAGAAACAGGCCATCGTAAAGGACTATGGCTACCAGCTTGCCGCGGACGTTGCCCGAGCGCGCAACGCAAAGCCAGCGCAATTTCCGGCGCCCCCCGTCGGCGTCAAGCCAGTCGATATCTGGGGCGGTTTCTATCAAGGCGTGGAAGGTAACTGTGTCACGGTGTCGGCGATCAAGGCGGCGATGATGAAATACGGGCAAAACCCTTTGGGGATCTTCAAGCGTGTCGACGAAACGCCGGACGGTTTCACCGTTACCATGCGCGATGGCTGCACGGTGCGCCTCACCTACGTCGAGCTGGAAATGGCACGCGCGGCGGCTAACTTCTACGGTACGGATAAAGGCCTGGTTGAGGACGCCGTGTTCCTTTATGCCGCGAGCGCCAAGCGTGCACAGTTGGAAGACCACGAATTCCGCGCCGGTGCCGGCTTTGACGTCGCCCTCAAAACACTGAATGACGGTGAGGTGCCTGGCGACGCGCTGCGCCGCTTGGGCCTGTACGCCTTCACTCGCCAGAGCAGCGTGCAGGAACTGGCGTCAGGCGTGCCAGGTACTCTGGCGAACTTCGGGCATTCCGTGGTCGTTGTCGACGGCGCTGTCGATGAATATGGCGCCAAGCGCGACTTGAACCACTCGCGCTGGATGGAAAAGGGCGGGCACGCACTGAAACTGGTTTAAACCCCACCCTTGTCGGCGATCAACAGCTCCCTGAATCCGATCATCGGCAGTGGTCGGCTGTGCCAATAGCCTTGGTACAAATGGCAACCCAAGCCCTGCAGGAATGCCAGTTGATCCTGGGTTTCCACACCCTCGGCGATCACCACCAGGTTCAGGCTGCGAGCCATCGCCACTATGGCGCGAATGATTTCGGCGTCGTTAGGGTCGTGAGTGGCGTCACGCACAAAGGATTGGTCGATCTTCAGCGCATCCACCGGCAGGCGCTTGAGGTAAGTGAGCGATGAGTAACCGGTGCCGAAGTCATCCATCGCAAAGCTCACGCCGAGTTTTTTCAGGCGGCGCATTTTGCTGATGGTGTCGTCCAGGTTCTGGATCACAATGCCTTCGGTGATTTCCAGTTTCAGCAGGTTGAACGGCAATTGGTGCTGCTTGAGGCTGCGCTCCACCCGCTCCACAAAATCGTTCTGGCGGAACTGCCGAGGGCTGATGTTCACGCACAGGCTGAAGTTCAACGGGTCTACCAGGCCTTCCGCGACCAGTTGTTGAAAGGCCGCGCAGGCTTCATCAAGGATCCAGGTACCGACTTCAAGGATCAGGCCGCTGTCCTCCAGTACCTTGATGAATTCGGACGGCGACTGCGCGCCCAGTTGCGGGTGCTGCCAGCGCACCAACGCCTCGGCGCCGACGATCTTGTTGCCGCGTGCATCCACTTGCGGCTGGTAATGCACGCTGAACTCGCCACGCGACAGCGCCAGGCGCAGGTCGGTCTCCATGCGCAGGCGTTCGCTGGCGGTTTTTTGCATGCTGTTATGGAACATCTGCGTGGTGTTGCGCCCTGAGTCCTTGGCGCGATACAGGGCGATGTCGGCGCGCTTGAGCAAGTCCGCCGGCGTGGTGCCATGGTCGGGAATCAGCGCCACGCCAATACTCGGCGTGACCTGCAAACGATGGCCATCGAGGAACATCGGCTCCGAGAGTAATTCGCGCAGGGTGTCGGCCAGTTCTTGCACCTGATTGCTGACTTCCATGCGCGAACCATCCAGGCCACTGAGCAGCACCACGAACTCATCGCCGCCCAGGCGCGCCACGGTGTCTTCCATACGCACGCTGGCCTCCAGACGTGCGGTGACGATCTTCAGCACCGAGTCGCCGACCGGATGGCCGAGGGAGTCGTTGATGTGTTTGAAGTGGTCAAGGTCCAGGAACAGCAGCGCACCGCGCAAATTGTGGCGCTTGAGCAGGGCAATTTGCTGGCTTAGGCGGTCCATCAACAGGGCGCGGTTGGGCAGGTTGGTCAACGGGTCGTGGTAGGCCAGGTGGCGGATCTGTGCCTGGGCGTTTTTCAGCAGGCTCACGTCCCGTGCTGTCAGCAGCAGGCACGGGGTTTCATTCAGGGTGATGGGCTCCACCGAGACCTCCACCGCCAGCAACTCGCCGCGTTTGTTGTGCCAGAGCATTTCCAGGTGGTGGATGCGGCCTTTGATCTGCAATTCGGCCAATAGCGCGGCGCGTTGGTTTTCATCGGCCCAGATGCCGATTTGGTAAAGGGTCAGGCCTATGGCTTCCTTGGCGCGATAGCCGGTCAGGCGGCAGAAACCGTCATTGACCTCCACATAACGGCCGGTGTCGCGCTCGGTGATGGAAATCGCGTCGGGGCTGGAATGGAAGGCCTTGGCGAACTTTTCCTCGCTGGCCTTGAGTGCAGCTTCCGAGCGTTGTTGCTGAGTGATGTCCCGCAGTGTGGTGACGATGCATGGCTGGTCGCCGACCTTGATCAAACGGCTGGAAATCACGCACGTCAGGCTTTGTCCGTTTTTGTGATGCGCCACGATCGCCACATTGCTCAGCGTATGCTCGCGGATTACCCGCTCGATTCGCTGCAGGCGTTTGCTCGACTCGTCCCACAGGCCGATCTGCTCGGCACTTTTGTCGATCACCTCAGCGGCGGTCCAGCCAAAGGTCTGGGTAAAGGCAGGGTTAATCTCCATAAATGCGCCGCTGTTCAGGCAGGTCACGCAGATTGGATCCGGGCTGGCCTGGAACAGGCTGGCGAATTTTTCTTCGGAGGCGGTCAGGCGTTGTTCGCGCTCCACCTGGTCGGTGATGTCCAGCAAGGTGCCGGCCATCCGCAGCGGCGCGCCTTTGTCATCGCGATACAGGCGGGCACGGCTTTCAAGGTAGCGCGAGCTGCCGTCTTCCATGGGCACGCGGTAGGTCAGTTGATAATTGCCGGCTGGCCCCTCGCGCAGGGTGCGGTAGGCGTCGCGCATGCTGTCGCGTTCTTCATGGGGCATGCCTTCGAAAAACGCATCGAAGGACTCATGGAACGGTTCGGGCGGCAGGCCGTGCAATTGGGCGGAGCGTGCCGAGCCGTAGAGCATGCCGGTGGGGATGTGCCAGTCCCAGGTGCCCAGTTGCGCAGAATCCAGGGCCAGGTCGAGGCGTTCCTGGCTGTCCTTGAGGGCTTGCTCGGCGTTTTTGCGCTCGGTGGTGTCGAGAAAGGTGCTGAGTAAATACGCCTCACCTTCCAACTCGACCTTTTGTGCGCTGAGGGTGCCATCGTGTACCTGGCCGTTGCTGGCACAAAACTGCACCTCCATGGTAATGGGCCGGCCCTTGCGCTGCGTGGCCTTGACCAGCAACGCACGTTGCTCCGGGCGGCGCCACAGGCCGAGCTCCGGAGTGGTGCGGCCAATGGCATCGGCCAGCGGCCAGCCAAAGAGCATTTCGAAATATTGGTTGGCTTCGCTGATCAAACCGTCGCACTGGCGGGTCAGTAATACCATGTTGGGGCACAGGTGGAACAAGGTGGCAAAGCGTTTTTCGGAGTGGCTGAGGGCGTGCTCGCGTTCGCGCTGGCGGGTGGTCTCGCGGATAACCCCAATCATGCGGCGCCGACCGGCTTTATCGGGCGCCAGGCTGCCGTTGATTTCCAGCCAGTGATGGGTGCCGTCCGGCCACTGGATGTGGTGGTGCATGGCTTGCTCGAATGGCTCGCCGGCCAGTACGGCGTGAAAGGCCCGCACCACTCGGGCGCGATCCTGTGGCGCCAGCAGGTCGAGATAATCCAGGTCCTTGGACAGTGGTTGGCGCGGGTCAAAGCCGAACAGCGCCTGAGTGCCCCGCGACCAGCTTATCCTGCCGCTGTCGATCTCCCAGCACCATGCACCTAGCCGGGCGGCATTGAGCGCTGCCAGCAACTGCGGGGCACTGTCCCAGCTTTGCTCCGCCTCTTGAGGATCAAGGGCGTAGATGCGGGGCAGGGGGGGCACGGAATCGGCGGGGTTGCGCATTATCAAAGGGCCTTGGCTCGATGGGCGGAAAGCGCGGGTTCTTTCAGACCTTGAGGCCGCACAGTGTCATGCCGGTACCCCTGGCAGATCGACCTGTGCATCCAATAGGCTCATGAAAGCCCGCGCAGCGTTCGACAGCGTCCTTTCGGTGTGCACGATATAGCCTAGCTGGCGACTGAGCTGTATGCCCGGCAAAGCGATACTTGCCACCTGCTCATCGAGCATGGTGCGCGGTAAAACGCTCCAGGCCAGGCCGATCGACACCATCATCTTGATAGTTTCCAAATAGTTAGTGCTCATTGCGATGTTCGGCGTGAGGCCCTGAGCCTCGAACAGCCGGCTGACAATATGGTGAGTAAAGGTGTTACCGCCCGGGAAAACCGCCGGGTGGCGGGCGATATCGGCCAGGTTGACGCGGTCATTGCTGATCAGGCTGTGCTCCGGCGCCACCACGAAATCCAGTGGGTCGTCCCACACCGGGGTGGCACGTACAAGGTTGTGCGGATCGGGCGCCAGGGTAATTACTGCCACTTCGGCGCGGCCGTGGAGGATTTCTTCGTAGGCCACTTCCGAATCGAGGAACTGAATATCCAGCGCCACATTGGGGTATTGCCGGGTAAAGGTGCGTAGCACAGGCGGCAGGCGGTGCAGGCCGATATGGTGGCTGGTGGCCAGGGTCAGGCGACCGCTGACTTCGCCGGTCAGGTTAGTGAGTGCGCGGCGCGTGTCGTCCAGCACATTGAGGATCTGATAGGCGCGCGGCAGCAGGGCCCGCCCGGCTTCCGTCAGGCCGACTTCACGACCCAGGCGGTCGAACAATCGCACCTTTAGTTGTTGCTCCAGGCCGGCAATGCGTTTGCTGATGGCGGGTTGGGTCAGGTGCAGGCGTTCACCGGCGCCGGAGAAGCTGCCAGTCTCGGCGATGGCGATAAAAGCATTGAGGTTGGCCAGGTCCATGGTGGTATTCCAGTTGGTAATCCAAAGCATAAAAAATATGAATTTGAGTTATTTAATGTAGCGCCATACCATCAGCCTCACAAGCCAAAGGGTTATTGAAAAGCCCGGCGTATAGAAGCACCGATGATGAGGACCGACTGATGGCCGGCAAAACGCTTTACGACAAGCTTTGGGATTCCCATGAAGTGAAACGGCGCGACGATGGCTCGTCGCTGATCTATATCGACCGTCACATCATCCATGAAGTGACCTCGCCCCAAGCGTTCGAAGGCCTGCGACTGGCCGGGCGCAAGCCCTGGCGCGTCGACTCGATCATCGCTACCCCGGACCACAACGTACCGACCACCCCTGAGCGCAAGGGCGGCATCGACGCCATCGTCGACACCGTATCGCGTTTGCAGGTGCAGACCCTCGACGACTACTGCGACGAATATGGCATCACCGAATTCAAGATGAATGACGTGCGTCAAGGCATCGTCCACGTGATCGGCCCGGAGCAGGGCGCGACCTTGCCGGGCATGACCGTGGTTTGCGGCGACTCCCATACCTCCACCCATGGCGCGTTTGGCGCCTTGGCCCACGGCATCGGTACTTCTGAGGTTGAACATGTGTTCGCCACCCAGTGCCTGGTCGCCAAAAAGATGAAGAACATGCTGGTGCGCGTTGAGGGCAAATTGCCGTTCGGCGTGACCGCTAAAGACATCGTGCTGGCGGTAATCGGCAAGATTGGCACCGCCGGCGGTAATGGCCATGCCATCGAGTTCGCTGGCAGTGCGATTCGCGACCTGTCCATCGAAGGCCGCATGACCATCTGCAACATGTCCATCGAAGCCGGTGCCCGTGTGGGCATGGTGGCGGCGGACGAGAAGACCGTCGACTACGTAAAAGGCCGTCCGTTCGCGCCAGCAGGCGCCGATTGGGATGCTGCGGTAGAAGCCTGGAAAGACCTGGTGTCCGACGCCGATGCAGTGTTCGACACTGTGGTTGAGCTCGACGCTGCCCAGATCAAACCGCAAGTCAGCTGGGGCACTTCGCCGGAAATGGTTCTGGCCGTCGATCAGAACGTGCCAGACCCGGCCAAAGAGGTTGACCTGGTCAAGCGCGGTTCCATCGAGCGCGCCTTGAAGTACATGGGGCTGAAAGCCAACCAGGCGATTACCGACATTCAACTGGATCGCGTGTTCATCGGTTCATGCACCAATTCTCGGATCGAAGACCTGCGCGCCGCAGCGGTGATCGCCAAAGGCCGCAAAGTCGCTTCGACCATCAAGCAAGCCATCGTGGTGCCAGGTTCGGGGCTGGTGAAGGCGCAAGCCGAGGCGGAAGGCCTGGACAAGATCTTCCTCGAGGCCGGCTTTGAGTGGCGTGAGCCGGGCTGCTCGATGTGCCTGGCGATGAACCCGGACCGTTTGGAGTCGGGCGAGCATTGCGCGTCCACCTCCAACCGTAACTTCGAAGGGCGCCAGGGTGCCGGTGGGCGCACCCACCTGGTCAGCCCGGCCATGGCCGCTGCGGCTGCCGTCAACGGTCGTTTCATCGACGTTCGCGAATTGATCTGAGGAATACCCGATGCGTGCTTTTACACAACACACAGGTTTAGTCGCGCCGTTGGACCGTGCCAACGTGGACACCGACCAGATCATCCCCAAGCAGTTCTTGAAGTCGATCAAGCGCACCGGTTTTGGCCCGAACCTGTTCGACGAGTGGCGCTACCTGGACGTGGGCTACGCCTACCAGGACAACTCCAAGCGCCCGCTGAACAAGGACTTCGTGCTCAACGCCGAGCGTTACCAAGGCGCCAGCGTGTTGCTCGCCCGGGAAAACTTCGGCTGCGGCTCCAGCCGTGAACACGCGCCGTGGGCGCTGGAAGAATATGGCTTTCGCAGCATCATTGCGCCGAGCTATGCCGACATCTTCTTCAATAACAGCTTCAAGAACGGCTTGTTGCCGATCATCCTCACCGATGAAGAAGTCGACGAACTGTTCAAACAAGTGGAAGCCGATGTGGGCTACCAGTTGACGGTTGACCTGGCCGCGCAAACCGTGAGCCGTCCGGACGGCAAGGTGTATCACTTTGAAGTCGATGCTTTCCGTAAGCACTGCCTGATCAACGGCCTGGACGATATCGGCCTGACCTTGCAGGACGGTGATGCGATTGCCGCGTTTGAGGCCAAGCACCGGGCTAGCCAGCCATGGTTGTTTCGCGATGCCTGATTCTATGTAAGCCGGACTGGCCCCTTCGCGAGCAAGCCCGCTCCCACATTTGACTGCATTTCAACTGAAGGAACTCGGTCGAATGTGGGAGCGGGCTTGCTCGCGAAAGCGGCAGTAAAAACAACACAAGTCCCAAGGAAAACCACCATGACACGCACCGCCCACACCCAAGTCGTGCAAAAACAATTCGGTGAGCAAGCCTCGGCCTACCTGAGCAGTGCCGTGCACGCCCAAGGCACCGAATTCGCGCTGCTCCAGGCCGAACTGGCCGGGCAGGGCAGTGCGCGACTGCTGGATTTGGGCTGCGGCGCCGGTCATGTCAGTTTTCACGTGGCGCCGCTGGTCAAAGGAGTCGTGGCCTACGACCTCTCCCAACAGATGCTCGACGTAGTCGCCGGCGCAGCTTTAGACCGCGGCCTGGACAACATTCGCACCGTACAGGGCGCCGCTGAACGCCTGCCGTTCGCCGACGGCGAGTTCGACTACGTGTTCAGCCGCTATTCGGCCCACCACTGGAGCGACCTCGGCCTGGCCCTGCGTGAAGTACGCCGGGTGCTCAAGCCAGGCGGCGTGGCGGCCTTCGTGGACGTCTTGTCACCGGGCAGCCCGCTGTTGGACACTTACCTGCAAACCGTCGAAGTACTGCGCGACACCAGCCACGTGCGTGATTACTCCGCCGCCGAATGGATGCGTCAGCTCAGCGAAGCCGGTTTGCACGTACGCAACAGCAGCCGTCAGCGCCTGCGCCTGGAATACACCTCGTGGGTCGAGCGCATGCGCACGCCAGCGGTATTGCGCGCCGCAATCCTCGAGCTGCAAACGGCGATGGGCCAGGAAGTGCGCGATTACTACGAAATTCAGGCCGACGGCACCTTCAGCACCGACGTGCTGGTGGTCTGGGCCGAACGCTGATTGATTTTCCCCGACCTGCCCACGGGCGGGTCGCTTGATGAAATGAGGAACGCATGAGCAAGCAGATTCTGATTCTCCCTGGCGACGGTATTGGTCCGGAAATCATGGCCGAAGCGGTCAAGGTCCTGGAACTCGCCAACAGCAAGTACAGCCTGGGCTTTGAACTGAGCCACGACGTGATCGGCGGTGCGGCCATCGACAAGCACGGCGTGCCGCTGGCCGACGAAACCCTGGACCGCGCTCGCGCGGCTGACGCCGTACTGCTCGGCGCCGTGGGTGGCCCGAAATGGGACAAGATCGAACGTGACATCCGCCCTGAGCGCGGTCTGCTGAAAATCCGCGCGCAACTGGGCCTGTTCGGCAACCTGCGCCCGGCGATCCTCTACCCGCAACTGGCCGACGCGTCGAGCCTCAAGCCGGAAGTGGTGGCGGGCTTGGATATCCTAATCGTGCGTGAGCTGACCGGCGGTATCTATTTTGGCTCGCCACGCGGCGTGCGTGAGTTGGAGAATGGTGAGCGCCAGGCCTACGACACGCTGCCGTACAGCGAGAGCGAAATCCGTCGTATCGCCCGTGTCGGTTTCGACATGGCCCGCGTGCGCGGCAAAAAGGTTTGCTCGGTGGATAAAGCCAACGTATTGGCTTCCAGCCAGCTGTGGCGCGAAATTGTTGAAGAAGTGGCCAAGGACTACCCGGACGTCGAACTGAGCCACATGTACGTCGACAACGCCGCCATGCAACTGGTGCGCGCGCCGAAGCAGTTCGACGTGATCGTCACCGACAACCTGTTCGGCGACATTCTGTCCGACCAGGCGTCGATGCTCACCGGTTCCATCGGCATGCTGCCATCGGCGTCCCTGGACACCAACAACAAGGGCATGTACGAGCCTTGCCACGGCTCGGCGCCGGACATCGCGGGCCAGGGCATTGCCAACCCGCTGGCGACGATTCTGTCGGTGTCGATGATGCTGCGTTACAGCTTCAACCTGAGCGACGCTGCAGACGCCATCGAGAAAGCCGTGAGCCTGGTGCTGGACCAGGGTTTACGCACTGGCGACATCTGGTCGCAGGGTTGCACCAAGGTCGGTACGCAAGAAATGGGCGACGCAGTAGTCGCCGCGCTGCGGAATCTGTAATCTCTCGGGCCCGCTTGCAGTTGTTGCTGCAAGGCGGCCCACTTTTTAACAAGGTGTAGTTGCGATGAAACGTGTAGGTCTGATCGGTTGGCGCGGTATGGTCGGTTCCGTGCTCATGCAGCGGATGCTGGAAGAGCAGGATTTCGATCTTATTGAGCCGGTGTTTTTCACCACGTCGAACGTGGGTGGCCAAGGGCCGTCCGTGGGCAAGGATATTGCCCCGCTCAAAGACGCCTACAACATTGAAGAGCTGAAGACCCTCGACGTGATTCTGACCTGTCAGGGTGGCGACTACACCAGCGAAGTCTTCCCCAAGCTGCGCGAAGCCGGCTGGCAGGGCTACTGGATCGACGCCGCCTCGAGCCTGCGTATGCAGGATGACGCGGTAATCGTCCTGGACCCAGTGAACCGCAAGGTCATCGACCAGCAACTGGACGCCGGCACCAAGAACTACATCGGTGGCAATTGCACCGTCAGCCTGATGCTGATGGGCCTGGGCGGTTTGTTTGAAGCCGGCCTGGTCGAGTGGATGAGCGCCATGACCTATCAGGCGGCTTCCGGTGCCGGCGCGCAGAACATGCGTGAACTGATCAAGCAAATGGGCGCGACCCACGCAGCCGTCGCCGATCAACTGGCGGACCCGGCCAGCGCGATCCTCGATATCGACCGTCGTGTGGCCGAAGCCATGCGCAGCGATGCGTACCCGACCGAGAACTTCGGCGTGCCATTGGCTGGCAGCCTGATCCCATGGATCGACAAAGAACTGCCGAACGGCCAGAGCCGCGAAGAGTGGAAGGCCCAGGCCGAGACCAACAAGATCCTCGGTCGCTTCAAGAGCCCGATCCCGGTGGATGGCATCTGCGTGCGCATCGGCGCGATGCGCTGCCACAGCCAGGCGCTGACCATCAAGCTGAACAAAGATGTGCCGATTGCCGATATCGAAGGGCTGATCAGCCAGCACAACCCGTGGGTCAAGCTTGTGCCGAACAACCGTGATATCAGCATGCAGGAGCTGAGCCCGAACAAGGTCACGGGTACCCTGAATGTGCCGGTGGGTCGTCTGCGCAAGCTGAACATGGGCACCCAGTACCTGGGCGCGTTCACCGTTGGCGACCAACTGCTGTGGGGTGCGGCTGAGCCGTTGCGTCGTATGCTGCGGATTCTGCTGGAGCGTTGATCGCTTGAGGCAAGATGAGAAACCCGCGTTCTGTTGACAGGCGCGGGTTTTTTTTGTTGTGCTTTTGGGCCTCTTCGCGAGCAAGCCCCACATTTGATTGCATTTAACTCGGTCGAATGTGGGGCTTGCTTGCAAAGAGGCCATCAGTCACACCACAAACGCTGGGTTAATTGCCTCACCCCCCACCACCCGGTAAAGTGCCGCTCCCCCGCAATGCCCGAGGCAGCCCCCATGACCCAGACCTTTGATATCGCCGTAATCGGCGCCACCGGCACCGTTGGCGAAACCCTGGTGCAGATCCTTGAAGAGTTGAGCTTCCCGGTGGGCACCCTGCATTTGCTGGCGGGCAACAACTCGGCTGGCGCATCCGTGCCGTTTCGCGGCAAGAACGTGCGGGTGAGGGAAGTCGATGAGTTCGACTTCAGCAAAGTGCAACTGGCTTTTTTTGCGGCGGGACCGGCGGTTACCTTGAGTTTCGCCCCGCGTGCCACCGCGGCGGGTTGCTCGGTGATCGACTTGTCTGGCGCCTTGCCGGCCGCGCAAGCGCCGCAAGTGGTGCCGGAAGCCAACGCCCATGTGCTTGATGGCCTGAAAAAACCGTTCCAGCTCGGCAGCCCAAGCCCATCGGCGACCAACCTGGCGGTGGTACTGGCGCCCTTGCGTGGCCTGTTGGATATCCAACGCGTGAGCGTCACCGCCAACCTGGCAATGTCGGCCCAGGGGCGCGAGGCGGTCAGCGAGCTCGCACGTCAAACCGCTGAGCTGCTGAACATGCGCCCGCTGGAACCGACGTTCTTTGATCGTCAGGTCGCGTTCAATGTGTTGGCGCAAGTCGGCGCGCCAGACGCCCAGGGTCATACAGCCTTGGAAAAACGCCTGGTCCATGAACTGCGTGCAGTGCTGGAATTACCTTTGCTAAAGATTTCCGCAACTTGCGTTCAAGCCCCGGTGTTTTTTGGCGATAGCCTGACTGTGTCTCTGCAATTGGGCGCAGCGGTGGATCTCGCCGCCGTGAACCGCGCACTCGACACAGCTCCAGGTATAGAGCTCGTGGATGAGGGGGACTATCCCACCGCAGTGGGCGACGCGGTAGGCCAGGATGTTATTTATGTAGGGCGGGTCCGTAAGGGTGTGGATGACCCGGCGGAACTAAATCTGTGGTTGACGTCAGATAACGTACGCAAAGGCGCCGCACTGAACGCCGTACAGTTGGCGCAGTTGTTGATAAAAGACCTTGTGTAAAAGATACTTGGCGGCAATTTGTAGATTGATTCTAGCCAGGCGCTATGCTTGGTCCAAAGCAGAACAGAAGCGCGTCGGTAACCTATCGGCTCGCCATGCCTTATGGCAGCGGTTACCAACCTTCTCGCAGGCCGGGGAGTGTTCAAACAAAGGATGAGGCTATGGTTCAAGTTCGCAAACTGGTGTTAGCAATAGCGGCCGCCTCGGCGCTGTCCTCCGGTATGGCGCAGGCGCTGCAGCTGGGGGAGATGACCCTCAAGTCGAAGTTGAACCAGCCGTTGGCGGTGGAGATCGAATTGCTCGATGTCGGTGGCCTCACGGCTTCCGAGATCACGCCGAGCCTGGCCTCATCTCAGGCGTTTGTGGACGCGGGTGTCGATCGCCAGGCGTTCCTCAATGACCTGACTTTTACCCCGGTGGTCAATCCCAATGGCCGCAGCGTGGTGCGTGTCACCTCAAGCAAGCCGCTGCCGGAATCCTACGTACGCTTCCTGCTGCAGGTGCAATGGCCCAATGGCCGTCTGATGCGCGATTACAGCGTATTGCTCGACCCGGCCAAATTCGACCAGCGGGCACCGACGGCCGCCGCACCTGCCTCGCGTGTGGCGGCGCCGGCCAGCACCGCGCCAGCCGTGAGCAAGCCGGCGCAGTACACCACCACCTCCCGCGACACCTTGTGGGAAATTGCCGCGAAGAATCGCAATGGCGGCTCGGTCCAGCAGACGATGCTGGCGATCCAGGCGCTCAACCCGGGCGCGTTTATCGACGGCAATATCAACCTCCTGAAAACCGGCCAGGTCCTGCGCCTGCCAGATACCGTAGAAAGCACCGCGCTGCCGCAACCCCAGGCGATAGCCGAAGTCCGCGCGCAGAATAACGCCTGGCGCCAGGGTCGGCGCGTCGCCACCAACCCTGCGGCGGGTAAGCAGCAACTGGACGCCACCAAGCGCGCCCAAGCTGGCAACGCGCCAGCGACTACCAACGCTAAGGACAACTTGAGCCTGGTTTCGGCCGAGGCGGCCAAGAAGGGCGCCAAAGGCAAGGCTGGCGACAGCGCGGTTCTGAGCGACAAACTGGCAATGACCCAGGAGCAACTGGACACCACTCGTCGCGACAACGAAGAGCTGAAAAGCCGCGCGGCCGACCTGCAAAGCCAGTTGGACAAGCTGCAAAAACTGATTCAACTGAAAAACGATCAGCTTGCCCGTTTACAGGCTGAAAAGGGGGCTCCGGTCGCTCCGGCCACTGCAGCAATGCCCGCTCAGTTGGCGGGTGAGCCGGCTGCTGCCCCTTCAGTGCCCGATGCAGCGACAGCAGCGCCTGTGCCAGCGGCTGAACCGGTCGAAGCTGATGCAGCGCCTGCCACCACCGAGGGCAAATTCAACGACCTGCTGACTAGCCCCGCCTTGCTCGGCTTGCTCGGCGGTGCGGCTATTTTGTTGGTGCTGTCGCTCCTGCTGTTGTGGGCGCGCCATCGAAATGCTCGCCGCGAAGAGGAAAAGCACCTGCGCATGGCGCGAGCCCTGGCTGAAGAGCCGGAGTTCGCCTCCAACATCGACCACGACCTGCCGCCGGACAGTTTCGAAGGCCTCGAAGTGCCGCCGCCAAGCGTCAAGTTGGCCGCCGCTCCAGCAACGGCCCCAGCCGTTGAGCCGGCAGTTGTTGTGCCGACCGTTGCCTCTGTACTTGCGCCGCTGGCTGTTGCTGTGGCCCCGGAAAACTCCAGCGATTCACTGGCCCAGGCCCAATCCCATATCGACCGCGGCCACCTGAACCAGGCCGCCGATGTGCTGGAGCAGGCAATTAAGCATGAGCCCAAGCGCAGCGACCTGCGTTTGAAGCTGATGGAAGTCTACGGCCTGCAAAGCGACAAGGACGGCTTCGTCACCCAAGAGCGTCAACTGGTAGCCAATGGTGAAAACCACGCCCAGGTCGAGCAGCTCAAAAGCCGCTTCCCGGCCATGGCCGTTTTGGCGGCGGGCGTCAGCGCTGCGGTTGCCGCCGCCGCGCTGGACGCTCAATACGTCAAGGATTTGCTCGAAGACAAGCCGGCTGAGCCTGCGCCAGAGACCTTCGACACCGATTTCGATTTGAGCCTGGACGATCTGGAAGCGGCATCCCCGGCTGAGGTCAAGGACGATCAGCACACATTCGAGTCGCTCCTGCAGCAGACTGAAGCCAAGGCCGCTCCGGATGATCTGTCGGACTTCGACCTGGACCTGCAACCTGATGCACCGGCTTCGGCGCAATCCGATGACGACTTCCTCTCGGGCCTGGACGAGCAGATGAAGGACGTGCCTGCTGTCGAACCGCCGACCCTGACCCCTGCGGCGCTGGACGATTTCGATCTGCCGGAAGATTTCGACCTGTCCCTGGCCGACGAGCCGCAAGCAAGCGCCAAGCCTGATGCTTTTGCGTCGGAGCTGGATGACGTCAATGCCGAACTGGACCGCCTGTCCCAGAGCCTGGAACATCCGTCCATCGAGCCGTCCTTTACCGCGGAAGACGCGGCACTGGGCGATGATGAGCCGGAATTCGACTTCCTCTCCGGCACGGATGAGGTGGCCACCAAGCTTGACCTGGCCCAAGCCTATATCGACATGGGCGATGCGGACGGCGCGCGGGACATCCTCTCCGAAGTGCTGACTGAAGGAGATGAGACCCAGCGCGGCGAGGCTAAGGAAATGCTCGACCGGCTGGCGTGATCGTCGACTGTTAAAGCAGCGGCGCCCTTCGGGGCGCCGTTTTGCTTTTGTGGGCTCCCACACAAACCGGCATAATGACCCCCTCTGCGCAACTCATCAGGCTCTCAGTTCTTGGCAAATATAGATAACGCGGCCGCCGAAATGGCGGCCGCAGGCTTTTACCGCATCGCCCTTGGCGTGGAATACAAAGGCTCGCGCTATCGCGGCTGGCAGCGCCAGGCCTCCGGTGTGCTGACGGTGCAGGAAACCCTGGAAAAGGCCCTGTCCAAAGTCGCCGATTCGCCGGTATCGCTGATGTGCGCCGGGCGCACCGACGCCGGCGTGCACGCCTGCGGCCAGGTAGTGCACTTCGACACCCAGGCTGAACGGTCAATGAAAGCGTGGGTGATGGGCGCCAATATCAATCTGCCCCATGACGTCAGTGTCAGCTGGGCCAAGGTGATGCCGGCGCACTTTCATGCACGCTTCAAGGCGATCGCCCGGCGTTATCGCTACGTGATCTACAACGATCAGATCCGCCCGGCGCACCTCAACGAAGAAATTACCTGGAACCACCGCCCGCTGGATGCCGAACGCATGGCCGAAGCGGCGCAGCACCTGGTGGGCGTGCATGATTTCAGCGCCTTTCGTGCCGGCCAGTGCCAGGCCAAGTCGCCGATCAAGGAGGTCCACCACTTGCGGGTGACCCGTCACGGCAAGATGATTGTGCTGGATATTCGCGCCGGGGCCTTCCTGCACCATATGGTTCGAAACATTGCCGGGGTGCTGATGACTATCGGCACGGGCGAGCGCCCGGTGGAGTGGGCCAAGGAAGTACTGGAAAGCCGCATTCGCCGCACGGGCGGGGTCACGGCACATCCGTTCGGCCTGTACCTGGTGGATGTGGAGTACCGCGACGAGTTCGAATTGCCGGAACGTTTCATCGGGCCACACTTCCTCACAGGTTTCAGCGAACTTGGCGGCTGACGCCCGGAAAAGCTTTTGTTACCATCCGGGACTTTCTGGTTCCAACCCCGAGGTTTTCACGACATGTCAGCCGTTCGCAGCAAGATTTGCGGGATTACCCGCATAGAAGACGCGCTGGCGGCGGTCGAGGCGGGCGCGGATGCCATCGGTTTCGTGTTTTACGCCAAGAGCCCGCGGGCGGTGAGTGTGTTGCAGGCGCGGGCGATCATTGCCGCATTGCCGCCGTTCGTGACCACCGTGGGTCTGTTCGTCAACGCCAGCCGGTGTGAGCTCAACGAAACCCTGGATGCCGTACCGTTGGACATGCTGCAGTTCCATGGCGACGAAACGGCGGAAGAATGTGAAAGCTATCAGCGCCCGTATATCAAGGCGTTGCGCGTCAAGGCCGGGGATGACATCGCGGCGGCGTGTGCCGCCTATGGTGGCGCTCGCGGGATTCTGCTCGACACGTACGTCGAAGGCGTGCCCGGCGGCACCGGCGAAGCGTTTGATTGGTCGCTGATTCCCGAAGGTTTGAGCAAGCCGATCATCCTGGCTGGCGGGCTCAACCCTGCGAATATCGCGGCCGCGATCGAACAGGTTCGGCCGTATGCCGTGGATGTCAGTGGTGGGGTAGAGCAGGGCAAGGGCATCAAGGACCACAGCAAGATTCGCGCATTCATGCGGGCCGTGCGCAACAGCGGTGGTGGGATGTGACGGCTGGCAGTCTGCCGCCGTCCATAACTACCACTGTGTAAAACAGCCCGGCGCCGCCTCAGGGTGGCCCGGAAATGAAGTGGCAACCCTGCGCTGGCAGGTTGTCTGGAAGGCTGAGGGTGCATGCAGGAAATGGCCGGTCGAACGTCTGACCCCGTCCAGTATGTGTCATCGCCACATATGAATTTAGCTCAAGGGCATACGCGGGGCTGTGTTCAAGCCACCGGTACTGGAGAAAGAAAGCATGAGCAACTGGTTAGTAGACAAACTGATCCCTTCGATCATGCGTTCCGAGGTGAAGAAAAGCTCGGTTCCTGAAGGTCTGTGGCACAAGTGCCCATCCTGTGACGCGGTGCTGTATCGCCCCGAGCTTGAAAAGACCCTGGACGTTTGCCCCAAGTGCAACCACCACATGCGTATTGGCGCGCGCGCCCGCATCGACATTTTCCTGGATGCTGACGGCCGCAACGAGCTGGGCGCTGACCTGGAGCCGGTTGACCGTCTCAAGTTCCGTGACAGCAAGAAGTACAAGGACCGCTTGGTCGGTGCGCAGAAGCAGACCGGCGAGAAAGACGCGCTGATTTCCGTCAGCGGCAAATTGCTCGGCATGCCAGTTGTGGCGTCGGCGTTTGAATTCTCCTTCATGGGGGGGTCCATGGGGGCCATCGTCGGTGAGCGCTTTGTCCGCGCGGCCAACTATGCCCTGGAAAACCGTTGCCCGATGATCTGCTTCGCCGCCTCCGGTGGGGCTCGTATGCAAGAAGCCCTGATTTCCCTGATGCAAATGGCCAAGACCTCCGCGGTACTGGCGCGTCTTCGCGAAGAAGGCATCCCGTTCATCTCCGTGCTCACTGATCCGGTCTACGGCGGTGTTTCCGCCAGCCTGGCAATGCTGGGTGATGTGATCGTCGGCGAGCCAAAGGCCCTGATCGGCTTTGCCGGCCCGCGCGTGATCGAGCAGACCGTACGCGAAAAGCTGCCCGAAGGTTTCCAGCGCAGCGAGTTCCTGCTGGAGCACGGTGCTATCGACCTGATTATCCCGCGCAGTGAGCTGCGCCCGCGCCTGGGCAACCTGCTGGCGCAAATGATGGGCCTGCCGACGCCTGTCTACGTCGCGCCTAAAGTCGAGCCGATTGTGGTGCCGCCGGTGCCTGCAAACCTATGACCCAGCGCACCCTGGGCGAATGGCTTGCCTACCTTGAGCAGTTGCATCCTTCCGCCATCGACATGGGCCTGGAGCGTTCGCAACAGGTAGCGGCCCGCCTCGGGTTGGGTCGTCCGGCGCCGCGCGTGATCACGGTAACCGGTACCAACGGCAAAGGCTCTACCTGTGCCTTTGTCGCGGCGCTGCTCCAGGCCCAAGGGCTGAAAGTCGGCGTCTACAATTCCCCGCACCTGCTGCGTTACAACGAGCGGGTGCAACTCAATGGCGTCGAAGCCACTGATACGCAACTCTGCGAAGCCTTCGCCGCACTCGATGCGGGCCGAGGCGAGATTTCCCTGACTTATTTCGAGATGGGCACCCTGGCGGCGTTCTGGCTGTTTGAGCGTGCGCAACTGGATGTGGTGGTGCTGGAAGTCGGTCTGGGCGGGCGTCTGGACACGGTCAACGTGGTGGATGCCGACCTTGCGCTGGTCACCAGCATTGGCGTGGACCACGCCGACTATCTGGGTAACACCCGTGAGTCCGTGGCTTATGAAAAAGCCGGTATCTTCCGCCAGGGCAAGCCTGCGCTGTGTGGTGACCTAAATCCGCCGCACACCTTGCTGGACAGGGTGCGCGAGCTGGGTTGCCCGTTCTTCCTGCGCGGCCGCGAATTCAATCTTGAGATCGTTGAGCAGCACTGGCAATGGCGTGGGCTCGATGCCCGTGGCCAGGCGGTGGAACTGCGTGACCTGCCGCTATTGAACCTGCCATTGGAAAACGCCGCGCTCGCGCTGCAAGCCTATCTGCTGCTGGATCTGCCGTGGAATGCCGAGCAGATTGCTGCCACATTGCTGGCGACTCGCGTGGTAGGGCGTCTGGATCGTCGTGCGTTCGAATGGCAGGGCAAGCGCCTGAACTTGCTGTTGGATGTGGGGCACAACCCCCATGCGGCCGAGTACCTGGCTCAGCGCCTTTCACGCACGCCGTCGGTCGGTCGTCGCCTTGCCGTATTCGGTCTGCTGGCGGACAAGGACCTGGATGGCGTGGTCGCGCCCTTGTTGGGCAGTGTCCAGGCCTGGGCTGTGGCGCCGCTGGATACTTCGCGTAGTCGCCCGGCTGCTGAGCTGGAACTGGCGTTGCAGAACCTTGGTGCACCTGTGGCGTCGTATACAAGCGTCACCGAGGCCCTTGAAGCGCAGTGCGCCGTTGCTACGCCCGACGATGAAATTCTATTGTTCGGGTCATTTTATTGCGTTGCCGAGGCGCTTGAGTGGTTAGCCCGGCGCTCCACGGAGGAAGCTGCACATGGCATTACTGGATAGCGCGTACAAGCAGCGAATGGTCGGAGCCTTGGTTCTGGTAGCGCTGGCGGTGATTTTCCTGCCGATGCTGTTTTCTCGTCAGGACGAAGAGCGCCAGGTCGTGGTTGAGGCTCCGGCCGCGCCACAAGCCCCGGCGGTGCCGCAGGTTCAGGTCGAGCCTGTGGTCGTGCCTGAGCCCCAGGCCTTGCCGGAAGAGGAGCCTGTGCCGACGGATGATGAAGTGGCTGCGCAGCAAGCACCGTCGATGCCGGTGCAGCCAAGCGTGCCAGTGGTCAAGCCGGCACCCGCTGCGCCGGTCGCCGCTGCCAAGCCCGTCGCGCCTGCACCTGCGCCCAAGCCGGTAGCACCGCAGCCCGCCGCACCGGGCAAGCCGGATGTGGGCCAGAGTCGTATCGATCCGAATGGCTTGCCGATCAGTTGGTCGATTCAAGTGGCCAGCCTGGGCAGTCGCGAGGGCGCCGACGCCTTGCAAAAGAAGCTGCGTAGCCAGGGGTATAACGCCTATATCCGTAGCGCCGACGGCAAGAACCGCGTGTTTGTCGGGCCGTTGATCGAGCGTGCCGAAGCGGATCGCCTGCGGGACTTGCTGGATCGCCAGCAGAACCTCAAGGGTTTTGTGACTCGCTTCCAGCCTGAGCGCGGCTGATACCAGCAGCACTTGGTAGGGATGCAAGCCAAACGTGGGAGCTGGCTTGCCGGCGATGACGCCGGATCAATCAACAGTGATGTTGAATGTGCCGGCCCCATCGAAGGCAAGTCAGCTCCCGCATTCGTTTTGTGGTTGGCTTGAAATCACGTTGGCTCGCCACAAACTATTGATTTGCAAAGCAGCCGCAATCACAGCTTACCGACAGCCCAGCGCTCTGCTAAAATGCGCCGCCTCATCTGTCCGTAGGCTGCACTGTGCCATTTACTTGGGTTGATTGGGCGATTGTTGCAATTGTCGCCATCTCCGCTTTGATCAGTCTAAGCCGCGGCTTCGTAAAAGAAGCACTGTCGTTGCTGACCTGGATCATCGCAGGAGTCGTAGCCTGGATGTTCGGCGGTTCATTGTCGGTCTACCTGGCTGGATACATCGAGACACCTTCGGCCCGTGTCATCGCGGGCTGCGCCATCATGTTCATCGCCACGCTGCTGGTGGGGGCAATGGTCAATTATCTTATTGGCGAGTTGATACGTGTCACCGGCCTCTCCGGGACCGATCGATTTCTCGGCATGGCCTTTGGCGCTGCGCGTGGTGCGTTGCTGGTGGTCGTGGCAGTCGGGCTGTTGAGCCTGGGGCCGGTACAGCAGGATTCGTGGTGGCAGGAGTCGGTACTCGTGCCAAAATTTCTATTGGTTGCAGATTGGTCCAAGAACCTCATTTTGGGGTGGAGCAGTCAGTGGCTGGCCAGCGGAATCAGCGTACCCGCTGATCTTCCGTTCAAGGAACACCTCTTACCGGCCAAAACGCCTCAGTAAGCTGGGTTCAGTCAAGATTCATTAAGTAGGGGTTGCGTCGCATGTGTGGCATCGTCGGTATCGTCGGTAAGTCGAACGTCAATCAGGCGCTGTATGACGCGCTAACCGTCCTCCAGCACCGCGGCCAGGACGCTGCCGGTATTGTGACCAGCCACGACGGCCGGTTATTCCTGCGCAAGGACAATGGCCTGGTGCGTGACGTGTTCCACCAGCGTCACATGCAGCGCCTGGTCGGGCACATGGGCATTGGCCATGTGCGTTACCCGACTGCCGGCAGCTCGACGTCGGCCGAAGCTCAGCCGTTTTACGTCAACTCGCCTTACGGCATCACGCTGGCGCACAACGGTAACCTGACCAACGTTGAACAGCTGGCCAAGGAGATTTACGAATCTGACCTGCGCCACGTCAACACTAACTCTGACTCGGAAGTGCTGCTCAACGTGTTCGCCCACGAGCTGGCCCAGCGCGGCAAGCTGCAGCCGACCGAAGAGGATGTGTTCGCTGCCGTGACTGACGTGCACAACCGTTGCGTCGGTGGTTACGCCGTTGTCGCCATGATCACAGGTTATGGCATCGTTGGCTTCCGCGACCCGCACGGCATCCGCCCGATCGTGTTCGGCCAGCGCCACACCGACGAAGGCGTCGAGTACATGATCGCTTCCGAAAGCGTGTCCCTGGACGTGCTGGGCTTCACCTTGATTCGCGACCTTGCGCCGGGCGAAGCGGTGTACATCACCGAAGACGGCAAGCTGCACACCCGCCAGTGCGCCGTGGCGCCGAAACTCACCCCGTGCATCTTCGAACACGTCTACCTGGCGCGTCCGGATTCGATCATCGACGGCGTTTCGGTGTACAAGGCACGCCTGCGCATGGGCGAGAAGCTGGCTGAGAAGATCCTGCGCGAGCGTCCTGAGCATGACATCGACGTGGTAATCCCGATTCCGGACACTAGCCGTACCGCTGCGCTGGAATTGGCCAACCACCTGGGTGTCAAGTTTCGCGAAGGCTTCGTGAAAAACCGCTACATCGGCCGTACCTTCATCATGCCGGGCCAGGCGGCGCGCAAGAAGTCGGTTCGCCAGAAGCTCAACGCGATCGAGCTGGAGTTCCGCGGCAAGAACGTGATGCTGGTGGATGACTCCATCGTGCGTGGCACCACCTGCAAGCAGATCATCCAGATGGCCCGCGAAGCCGGTGCTAAGAACGTGTACTTCTGTTCTGCCGCGCCTGCCGTGCGTTACCCGAACGTGTACGGTATCGATATGCCGAGCGCCCATGAACTGATCGCCCACAACCGTTCGACCCAGGATGTTGCCGACCTGATCGGCGCGGATTGGCTGATCTACCAGGACCTCCCGGACCTGATCGAAGCGGTCGGCGGTGGCAAGATCAAGATCGACCAGTTCGACTGCGCCGTGTTCGACGGCAAGTACGTGACCGGGGATGTCGACGATGCCTACCTGAACAAGATCGAGCAGGCGCGTAATGACTCGTCGAAGATCAAGACCCAGGCGGTCAGCGCGATCATCGACCTGTACAACAACTGAGTGACAACCGGCCCTGAGGGGCCGGTTTTGTATCTTAAATAAAGAATTGAGTAAGGAGTGGCAGCATGAGTCAGGAATGGGATGCCGGTCGGTTGGACAGCGACCTCGATGGCGTAGCTTTCGATACCCTGGCTGTGCGCGCCGGCCAACACCGCACGCCGGAAGGTGAGCACGGTGATCCGATGTTTTTCACGTCCAGCTACGTGTTCCGCACGGCGGCCGACGCCGCTGCGCGCTTTGCTGGCGAAGTGCCGGGTAACGTCTATTCGCGTTACACCAACCCGACCGTGCGCGCGTTCGAGGAACGTATCGCCGCGCTTGAAGGTGCTGAGCAAGCGGTGGCCACCGCTACCGGCATGGCGGCAATCCTGGCGGTGGTGATGAGCCTGTGCAGCGCCGGCGACCATGTGCTGGTGTCGCGCAGCGTGTTCGGCTCGACCATCAGTCTGTTCGAAAAGTACTTCAAGCGCTTTGGCATTGAAGTGGACTACGTGCCCCTGGCAGACCTGTCCGGCTGGGACGTTGCGATCAAAGCCAACACCAAGTTGCTATTCGTCGAGTCGCCATCCAACCCTTTGGCTGAGCTGGTGGATATCGCCGCGTTGGCCGAAGTCGCTCACGCCAAGGGCGCGATGCTGGTGGTCGACAATTGCTTCTGCACCCCGGCGCTGCAGCAGCCGTTGAAGCTGGGCGCGGACATTGTTGTGCACTCGGCCACCAAGTTCATCGACGGCCAGGGTCGTTGCATGGGCGGTGTGGTCGCCGGTCGCAGTGAGCAGATGAAAGAGGTCGTCGGCTTCCTGCGCACCGCTGGCCCGACCTTGAGCCCGTTCAATGCCTGGATCTTCCTCAAAGGCCTGGAAACCCTCAGCCTGCGCATGAAGGCCCATTGCGCCAACGCCCAGGCCCTGGCCGAGTGGCTGGAGCAACAGGACGGTATCGAGAAAGTGCACTACGCCGGTCTCAAGAGCCACCCGCAACACGCGTTAGCCCAGCGCCAGCAGCGTGGTTTCGGTGCCGTGGTGAGCTTCGAAGTGAAGGGCGGCAAAGACGGCGCCTGGCGCTTTATCGATGCCACTCGCCTGATCTCCATCACTGCCAACCTGGGTGACAGCAAGACCACCATTACTCACCCGAGCACCACCTCCCACGGGCGCCTGGCGCCACAGGAGCGCGAGGCGGCGGGTATCCGTGACAGCCTGATCCGCGTTGCGGTGGGCCTGGAAGACGTTGCCGACTTGCAGGCTGACCTGGCTCGCGGGCTGGCGGCCTTGTGATCGAGTGGTCCATGGATACGGCGGCAGCCAGTAACGGGCGTGTCGCGCTGGTGACAGGCGCGGCGCGGGGCATTGGCCTCGGGATTGCCGCGTGGCTGATCAGCGAAGGCTGGCAAGTCGTGTTGACCGACCTGGACCGCGAGCGCGGTTCCAGGGTGTCCAAGGTGCTGGGCGAAAACGCCTGGTTTATCACCATGGACGTGGCCGACGAGAAGCAAGTGGCCCAGGGCGTCGCCGAAGTGCTCGGGCAGTTCGGGCGCCTGGACGCGCTGGTGTGCAATGCGGCGGTCGCTGACCCGCGCAACATTACCCTGGAAAGCCTGGATCTGGCTTACTGGAATCGGGTGCTGGCTGTGAATCTCAGTGGGCCGATGTTATTGGCCAAGCACTGTGCGCCGTATCTTCGTGCCCATGGCGGTGCCATCGTCAACCTGGCGTCGACGCGGGCTCGCCAGTCGGAGCCGGACACCGAAGCCTATGCGGCGAGCAAGGGTGGCCTGCTGGCGCTGACTCACGCCTTGGCCATGAGCCTTGGGCCGGAAGTGCGGGTCAATGCGGTCAGCCCTGGCTGGATCGATGCGCGTGATCCCGCAGCCCGTCGCGCCGAGCCGCTGAGTGATACCGATCACGCCCAGCATCCGGCGGGCAGGGTGGGTACGGTCGAGGACGTGGCGGCGATGGTGGCGTGGTTGCTGTCGCGCCAAGCGGGGTTTGTCACCGGGCAAGAGTTTGTGGTGGACGGTGGCATGAGCAAGAAGATGGTCTATGAGCAGTGAGTGGCAGCTGCAAGCTTCAGGCTGTAAGTGAAAGCCGGTTTTCGGTAGCTTTTAACTTGCAGCTTGAAGCTTGCAACTTACAGCTGTTTTTGAAAAAAACTCAATCCTGCTATTGACTTAGGTCCGCTACCTGCGTAAATTTCGCGGCCTCAACGAAGCAAAGGGTGATTAGCTCAGCTGGGAGAGCATCTGCCTTACAAGCAGAGGGTCGGCGGTTCGATCCCGTCATCACCCACCACTTCTTGAGAGTTTTGCTCCAGGGCAAGACGCAACGTTAAAGGTTGCACCGACGCGCAGCGGTAGTTCAGTCGGTTAGAATACCGGCCTGTCACGCCGGGGGTCGCGGGTTCGAGTCCCGTCCGCTGCGCCATATTTTCCAGGCTTGATCTGTCAGGCTTGAGATTGAACAGCCAAGGCTGATCGATCAGATGTTTAAAGACAGTTGAGGGTTTACGTTCAACTGGTCAAGCGATACGCAGCGGTAGTTCAGTCGGTTAGAATACCGGCCTGTCACGCCGGGGGTCGCGGGTTCGAGTCCCGTCCGCTGCGCCATATCTGCTTTAAGGCCCACTGAACGCCTTGAAGCACAAAGAAAGCCTTTGGCTACTTTGATTCGATAGCAAAGACCCTGGTCGAAAGACCGGGGTTTTTTGTGTCTGGGATTTGGCTTATGTGGGAAGCGGGCTTGCTCGCGAAGGCGGTTCGTCAGTCAATATTTCCAGTGACTGAACCACCGCATTCGCGAGCAAGCCCGCTCCCACAGTTGGATAGCGTTAGAAGCCCAACTTGTCGCGCAGCCCGTAATACCAGGCCCCAAGCGCCGCAAACGGCGTGCGCAGCAGTTGCCCACCCGGGAACGGGTAGTGCGGCAGGTCCGCAAACGCATCAAAACGCTCTGCCTGGCCTCTCAGCGCCTCCGCCAGTACCTTGCCCGCCAGGTGCGTGTACGTCACACCATGGCCGCTGCAGCCTTGCGAGTAGTAAATGTTGTCGCCCAGCCGACCGACTTGCGGCAAGCGCGACAAGGTCAGCAGGAAATTGCCGGTCCAGGCGTAGTCAATTTTCACGTCTTTGAGCTGCGGAAAGGCCTTGAGCATCTTCGGGCGGATGATTGCCTCGATGTTTGCCGGGTCGCGTGCGCCATACACCACGCCACCGCCGAAGATCAGGCGCTTGTCGCTGGTGAGGCGGTAGTAGTCGAGCAGATAGTTACAGTCTTCGACGCAGTAATCCTGCGGCAGCAACGTCATCGCCAACTCATCGCCCAGCGGCGCCGTGGTGATTACTTGCGTGCCACACGGCATTGATTTGGCGGCCAGTTCCGGTACCAGGTTGCCCAGGTAGGCATTGCCCGCGACGATGATGAACTTGGCCCTGACCTTACCCTCGGCGGTGTGCACCACTGGGTTGGCGCCGCGCTCGATGCGCACAGCTGCCGATTGCTCGTAGATCGTTCCGCCCAGCGATTCAACCGCTGCTGCTTCGCCCAAGGCCAGGTTGAGCGGGTGGATGTGCCCGCCACTCATGTCCAGCAAACCGCCGACGTAGTTGTCACAGGCCACCACTTCGCGGAGGCGGCGTTCGTCCAGTAACTCAAGCTGCGTGTGGCCGTAGCGTTCCCACAGGCGCTTTTGCGACTCCAGGTGGCCCATGTGCTTGCTGTTAAGTGCGGCGAATACCCCGCCGTCCTTCAGGTCGCACTGGATCTGATACTTGGCGACGCGTTCACGAATGATCCTGCCGCCCTCAAACGCCATCTGCCCCAGCAACTGCGCCTGCTGCGGCCCGACGCTGCGCTCGATCACGTCGATATCACGGCTGTAGCTGTTAACGATCTGCCCGCCGTTTCGGCCCGAGGCGCCAAACCCCACCTTGGCGGCTTCCAGTACCGTCACGCGAAAACCGTTCTCCAGCAGAAACAGCGCGCTGGAAAGACCGGTATAGCCGGCGCCAATCACGCACACGTCGGTTTCGACCTCGCCTTGCAGTGCCGGGCGAGGTGGAACGGTATTCGCGGAAGCGGCGTAATACGACTGGGGGTAGGGGGTGTTCGCCATCCTGGAACCTCTGTTTTATATTTTTTACGAGTGCGCTGATCCTACCTGAGTTGAAAATTGCCTGCCAGCCACCCGAAATTCACGCGTGGGCTCCACGCCAATAAAAAATTCGCATATTCATAGGGTTAGCTGCAAAAAAGATGTTGACACCCCTCCGGAATTCCGTAAAATGCCGCCTCACAGCAGGCACGTAGCTCAGTTGGTTAGAGCACCACCTTGACATGGTGGGGGTCGTTGGTTCGAGTCCAATCGCGCCTACCAAACAAAATCCGCTCTGCTGGGCGGTCTAGAAGGGCTCACCGAAAGGTGGGCCCTTTTTTGTTTTTGTGTCGCATTTCGGCGTGCTCTATACACCGAGCTCCCGTCTCGCGCAGCCTTGTTCGTCCCGGGCTTACAGTGCTGGATTCGCTGGGTTAAACCCAAAAGGGCAGTGCAGTGGCCCGCTACTTCAAACGTCCAGGCAGTGACCAGATTGAAGACGTCGATTCGTTTCAGGTTCTGGCGATATAGTTTCTGGGTTTCCCTGATCTCCGCTTGGCCGGACTCTGGCGGCATTTGTTTATCTGGATGGTCGTCATAGGGCTGAGTTTTATCGCAGGCCCGCCTTGGATGGCAATCCTAAGTGCCGGTTTGCCAATCATCTACTGCTTTTTGATGCGTAAAATTGTGGCGGATGAGTCTTTGAAGAAGGGCTGGGTGGAGGTGGCTGATCCAAAGCTCACACTCAAGGTGGTTTCGCCAGCCTCTGAGTCACCTGCAGCGTAGGTGTTTCAATGCAGGCCCAGCTAATCGCTGGGCTTTTTGCATGTTGAACCCCGCAAGTGTCCCGCCACTATAAACAGGGTTTTTGAGGTCAGTCGCGCCGCTGGAAACCGAAGCGACAGCCTCAGCCGTTCCCTCCAAGAAATGCCTGCAGCACCACCAGTTCAACCACCGCGACCAACAGTAAAAACATTACGAATCCGAATGAGAACACGCGTTTTCGCCGTGGCGGGGTGCGGTCGCTTGCGATATCTAGATATCTGAGCACCAGGTCGATCAGCTTCCAGGTCAGCTCGAAAAATTCGCTCACAAGGACGGCTTACTTCGCCTTGGCACTCTTGATATCGCTGATCATCTGCTTGGCAATCGCCTGCACCTGCTTCTGCGTCATGGCCGAGGCAATGCCTTCCCAGGCGGACGATGAGGTGTCGTAGGTGCGCGAACCAATCGGTGCGCCGGATTTCAGGTCGGAGTAGTCGGCGCGGGAGAAGACCCAGGCGTTACCGACCAACACCCCGGCGACATACCGCGAACCCGGCTCGATGTAGCGGAACTTGCTCACGTTGATGCTGATGGCGACACCTTCCTCATCACTCGGTGCTACAGCAGGGCTTTCCGTGACATTGAAACCGGCCTGGCGGGCTTCTACCTGGAGCGCGTTGTTCCAGTCGCGCTTGAGTAGGTTCCAGTCCGGATTTTGCTCGACCGGGCCTTCGCCCTTGATGCTCACCACGAGGTTGTGTTTGGCGGAATCCGAGAGGGTCAGCGCGGCGCTACCACCGCTTTTTACCTTGGCGGCGCAGCCACCCAGCATGGATAAAGCAACGGCGCAGGAGAGGGCGATCAGGATTTTTTGGGCTTTCATTGAATTTCCATATCCACAGCAGTATTGAGTGAAGCGTGCGCGGGTTGCCAGCACACGGCTGATAAACGGGCGGCGCTAAGATGCGCGAATCCTTCCCGGTCTGTCCACACCTTGCTACGTACGCGCGACTCAATCACCCACAAAATTTATTGGTTTGCAGCAACAATTTTTCTTGTTGGACACCTCCCGCCCCAGCCAGCAAAGTTGCCGCCACTGACGCTCGACCTTCCGGGTCAACAATAAAAACCGAGCCGACTGCACGCCACTTCTTGCTGTGAACCCTTTGTTCACATCCTGCTGTAATGGCGCCGCAGCGCGCACTAAAGGACCTCTCCGCCATGCAAACTGTTGTGAACTTATGGCCGTTGATCGGCGTACTTGTGATCGTGGTTGGCTTTGTCTTGCGCATCAACCCTCTGCTGGTGGTCACCGCCGCCGCTATCGCCACCGGTTTTGCCGCCCATTTTCCACTGGAGAAAATCCTTGCCACCATGGGCGATGGCTTCCTTCAGACCCGAGCTCTGCAGTTGATTCTGTTGTTGCCCCTGGCGGTCATCGGCCTATTGGAGCGCCATGGGCTGCGCCTGCATGCGCAGAACTGGATTGCACGGTTCGAGCGCGCCACGGTCGGGCGCTTGTTGATCATTTACCTGTTTGTGCGCGAATCCACGGCCGCCATGGGCTTGACCAGTCTGGGCGGGCACCCGCAGATGGTGCGCCCGTTACTGGCGCCAATGGCCGAGGGTGCGGCGGAAAAACGCTACGGCAAGCTGCCAGACAAATTGCGTCACAAGGTGTTGGCCATGTGCGCCGCGACAGACAACGTCGGGCTTTTTTTTGGTTCTTCACGGAATCACGGGAAAGACAGAAACAAGAACGCCGATTTGATGGATGATGTTCGTGCGAGCAAACACATCTAA
Source organism: Pseudomonas sp. EA_65y_Pfl1_P113 (assembly GCF_963970525.1). NCBI lineage: Bacteria > Pseudomonadati > Pseudomonadota > Gammaproteobacteria > Pseudomonadales > Pseudomonadaceae > Pseudomonas > Pseudomonas sp. EA_65y_Pfl1_P113. The sequence continues at coordinate 46 of NZ_CAXAQM010000005.1, read as the reverse complement.
AAAACCGGCGTTCTTATGCGTGATATTAATACTTTTCTTCCCTTTT
>NZ_CAXAQM010000004.1:0-231581 GCF_963970525.1 Pseudomonas sp. EA_65y_Pfl1_P113 | reverse complement strand
AAGGGCGGGTGTTGGAGGGATGTTTCTGAACCACCGTCCAAGGCCTTCGAGACCCAGGACGGTGAAGATATCAAAGACCCGGTTTCCGGTGAATCGTAAGGCTGCTCCGCTTAAGTGAACAGCATTACACCGTGAAGTGGGTTTTCTTATGCGGCGCCAATCAATCAGTTAGCAACGGAAGACCGTGGCTTGACCGGCTGGTTGTCGTTGGAGATGGTCACTTCAACGCGGCGGTTCATGGCACGGCCCGACACGCTGGTGTTGTCGGCAACCGGGTATTCCTTGCCATAGCCCTGGGTCACGATGCGCGAGATGTCCACGCCTTGCTGAGCCAGTGCGCGTTGCACGGAGGCTGCACGGCGCTCCGACAGGCTCTGGTTGTACGAGTCGGAACCGGTGCTGTCGGTGTAGCCTTCGACGATCACCTTACGGTCCGGGTTGTCGCGCAGGAACTGAGCCAGCTTGGTGATGTTAACCAGGCCGCTGGATTTCAGATCAGATTTATTGGTGGCGAACAGCACGTCACCGAAGGTCACCAGGGTGCCGCGATCGGTCTGCTTGGCGTTCAAGCTGTCTTGCAGCTGCTTGATCTGCGCATCACGAGCCTCCAGCAAAGCGCGGGCGCGTTCGTCGCCGGCGTTTTTCAGCTTGGCTTCGGATTCGCGCAGCACGATGGTGTCTTTGGCCACTTCAACACGCTGGTTGGTCAGGTAGGCCAGTTGGTCGACTTTCTTCTGGTCTTCCTTGTCGCGGTAAGCCTTGTCAGCCTTGTCCAGCCATTCGCTGGCGTCCTTGGTTTCCAGCGCCGCGAGCTTGGTCGCTTGCGGGTTGGTTTGCAGGGACGAGAAGTTGGTCCGTGCATTTTCCAGGTTCGCGTTCGGCGGGGTGGAGCAAGCCGCCAGTGCAACGCTCATCGCCAGCAGGGCAGGGATCATCAATTGTTTACGCATAGTCGTGTCGTCCTTTCAATTCTTTATCGGGTGCGATTCGGTCACAGGAAGCGTCTTACTTCTGCTGGATAGCAGCCGGGCGCATGCCTTCCTTACGCAACTCATCAACAGCCTTCTGGGAATCCTTCAAAGCCTGTTCAGCCTTGGCAGCCTGGGACTTGCGCTCTGCAACGCGAGCGTCCCACTCGGCTTGTTCGGCCAGGCGACGGGCTTCCTCGTAATTTTTGTCGTGCATGGCAATCTCAGCTTGCTTGAGCTTGTCCTGGGCCGACTTCATTTCTACAGCTGCGTACTCGGTGCCACCGGCGCTGACAGCGCTGTTCACCGCAGACTGGGTGACCGCATATTGCTCGGTCGGAGGGTTGCCGGCGCAGCCAGCCAAAACGAAGCTTGTGCCGATTGCCAGCGCGGCCAACTTGAGCCCGCGCAGAGGGTTAAACGAGGTTTTGGCAGTGCTGGTCTTCATCGTCTTCAACTCCATTAGATAGCTCCTAATAACATCAAAATCCATCTCAGGTGGTCAGCGGCGGCGGGCTAGCGGTAAAGCTGCGGACGCCTATTCAAACGGCTGTTCCAAGTGATGGCTTACTCGGTGTGACCCGAGGCTTTTTTGAATAGTTCAGCGAAGATGGCGAATTGCCTAAAAAAATTTTTGACTGATTGGTCAGGTCCAAAAATTGGAACTTTCTGCTGCACGAACGGTATGCCGGGCTTGATAAAAGCCCGAAATAATTGGGTGAAAAGGAAGTTTTGAAGAGGGAGGTCAGCGTTGTGGGTCTTCGTCGCTGGCCGACTGGTCGTGCAGAAAACGCCGCGAAAGTGACAGGAAGCGAGGGGTAGCACCGACATCTTCGTAAAGGGGGTCGCCTTCTTCGTCGGTGGCAATCACATGCTCGCCCTTGACGTAGGGAAAGCTCTCTTCAAGCTCTTCCAGGGCCGCGCCGATCAACTCGCCAAGTAATTCTTCGGTCTGACGCTTGGGGTACATTTCGGCGATGGCCGCCAGCCTCGCGGCGGCCTCTACATCCAGATGAATCGCGTACTCGGTTTTGGTCAGGCGACCCTTGGCGTTCTCTTCCCAGTGCTGGGCCAATTCTCGGATTTTCATGGCAACCTCAATAAAGCGCGCGTTGGCAGGCGGTGATGAGCAACCAGTCGTCTGCGTAGGTAAACGCGACGACTCAACCTTGAGACTCGCTACAACTCACAAGGTTTAAAGTCTTGTCATAAATGGACGCTGGCGGCACTCTGACAGACCTGCGCGTCCCGGATTTCTGGCTGGAGATTGGCTGATGAGTGATATCGATGCACGCTTGCGTGAGGATGTTCACCTGCTGGGTGAGCTGTTGGGCAACACGATTCGAGAGCAGTACGGCGATGATTTCCTCGACAAGATCGAGCAGATCCGCAAAGGCGCTAAGGCTGATCGCCGCGGCGCTGGCGATGAACTGAGTACCCGCGTGAATCAGTTGCAGGAAAACGAACTGTTGCCGGTGGCCCGTGCGTTCAATCAATTCCTCAACCTCGCCAACATCGCTGAGCAATACCAACTGATTCACCGACGCGATGAGTCGCAAGCCGCGCCGTTTGAATCCCGCGTATTGCCGGAGTTGCTTGCCCGCCTGCAAAGTGAAGGGCATAGCAACGAATCCCTGGCCCGCCAGTTGGGGCGCCTGGAGATTGAACTGGTCCTCACCGCTCACCCTACTGAAGTGGCGCGCCGTACCCTGATCCAGAAATACGATGCCATTGCTGCCCAACTGGCCCTGCAGGATCACCGCGACCTCACTACCGCCGAGCGCGAGCAGATCCGCCAGCGCCTGCAACGGCTGATCGCTGAAGCCTGGCACACCGAAGAAATCCGCCGCACCCGGCCCACTCCGGTGGACGAGGCCAAGTGGGGCTTTGCGGTGATCGAGCATTCGCTGTGGCACGCCATCCCTAATTACCTGCGTAAGGCTGACCAGGCGTTGCACGCCGCCACCGGCCTGCGCCTGCCCCTGGAAGCGGCGCCAATCCGCTTTGCGTCCTGGATGGGCGGCGACCGTGACGGCAACCCGAATGTCACTGCGCCGGTCACCCGCGAAGTGTTGCTGTTGGCGCGCTGGATGGCGGCCGACTTGTACCTGCGTGATATCGATCACCTGGCCTCGGAGCTGTCGATGCAACAGGCCAGCCCGGCGTTGCAGGCCAAGGTCGGTGACAGCGTGGAGCCTTATCGCGCGTTGCTCAAGCAACTGCGCGAACGCCTGCGCGCCACGCGCCAATGGGCACACACGGCGTTGAGCAGCAGCACCCCGGCGCCGGCCGAGGTGTTGCAAAACAACCGTGACCTGCTGGAGCCGCTGGAATTGTGCTACCAGTCGCTGCACGAGTGCGGCATGGGCGTGATTGCCGATGGCCCATTGCTCGACTGCCTGCGTCGGGCCGTGACCTTTGGCTTATTCCTTGTACGCCTGGACGTGCGCCAGGACTCCAGTCGCCATTCGGCGGCGATGACCGAGATCACCGATTATCTGGGTCTGGGACGTTACGAAGACTGGGACGAAGACGCGCGCATCAGCTTCCTGATGAAGGAGTTGTCCAACCGTCGACCGCTATTGCCGAGTTATTTCAAGCCGTCGGCCGATACGGCCGAGGTGCTCAACACCTGCAAGGAAGTCGCCGCCGCACCGGCCGCCTCCCTGGGTTCGTATGTCATCTCCATGGCGGGCGCGGCGTCGGACGTGCTGGCAGTGCAACTGCTGCTTAAAGAGTCAGGCGTGCAACGGCCGATGCGCGTGGTGCCGCTGTTCGAAACCCTGACCGACCTGGATAACGCCGGTCCTGTGATCGAGCAACTGTTGCTGTTGCCGGGCTATCGCGCGCGTTTGCAGGGCCCGCAGGAAGTAATGATTGGCTACTCGGACTCAGCCAAGGATGCCGGCACCACCGCCGCTGCCTGGGCGCAGTACCGGGCACAGGAACGGCTGGTGGATATCTGCCGCGAACAACAAGTGGAATTGCTGTTGTTCCACGGTCGTGGCGGCACGGTCGGCCGTGGCGGCGGCCCGGCGCACGCGGCGATCCTGTCGCAGCCACCGGGTTCGGTGGCGGGGCGGTTCCGTACCACTGAGCAGGGCGAAATGATTCGCTTCAAATTCGGCCTGCCGGATATCGCCGAACAGAACCTGAATCTGTACCTGGCGGCGGTACTCGAAGCCACGCTGTTGCCACCGCCGCCGCCTGAACCGGCCTGGCGCCATTTGATGGATGAATTGGCGGCAGACGGTGTCAGCGCTTACCGCGCCGTCGTGCGGGAAAATCCGCAGTTCGTTGAGTATTTCCGCCAGTCCACGCCGGAACAGGAACTGGGCCGTTTGCCATTGGGCAGTCGCCCGGCCAAGCGCCGTGCGGGCGGGATTGAAAGCCTGCGCGCGATCCCATGGATCTTCGGTTGGACCCAGACCCGCCTGATGCTGCCGGCCTGGCTTGGTTGGGAAGCGGCGCTGAGCAAGGCGCTGGAGCGCGGCGAAGGCGAACTGCTGGGGCAGATGCGTGAGCAATGGCCGTTCTTCCGTACGCGCATCGACATGCTGGAAATGGTGCTGGCCAAGGCCGATGCCGATATCGCCCGTCTGTATGACGAGCGGCTGGTGCAGCCAGACCTGCTGCCATTGGGTGTGCACCTGCGCGACCTATTGTCGCAGGCGTGCGGCGTGGTGCTTGGCCTGACCGGTCAGTCGCAACTGCTTGCCCATAGCCCAGACACCCTAGAGTTCATCCGCCTGCGCAACACCTACCTCGACCCCTTGCACTTGCTGCAAGCCGAGCTGCTGGCACGCTCGCGCCAGCAGGAAGCGGCGCAAGACAGCCCTCTGGAACAGGCGCTGCTGGTGTCTGTGGCCGGTATTGCCGCTGGTTTGCGTAACACCGGCTAAGGTTTTTTGCGTGTTCTCAATGGCTTGCAGATAAACCACGTCGGCCGTCCTGAAAAGGGCGGCTGGCGTTTATGCGGCTGGGTTGCACTCAGGCACACCCCTACCTATGACGTAAGCCGGGCACGGTTCCTGCGACTTTCGGCGGCTTGTGTGGTTAGGGCCTGCTGTGTATCTTGATCAGCCTTTGGCCGTTTTGGACGGCTGGGCTCATACAGTTACAAACCCTATTTTACGAGATTGGCCCCACGCGGCGAATCCGAGCGTCATCTCTATAAAAAATTGAGGAGCACATCAATGCGCGTCATTCTGCTGGGAGCTCCGGGGGCCGGTAAAGGTACTCAGGCAAAGTTCATCACTGAAAAATTCGGTATTCCACAAATCTCCACCGGCGACATGCTGCGTGCGGCCGTCAAGGCCGGCACCGAGCTGGGCCTGATCGCCAAGAGCGTGATGGACAGCGGTGGCCTGGTTTCTGATGACCTGATCATCAACCTGGTCAAGGAGCGCATCAGCCAGGAAGACTGCAAGAACGGTTTCCTGTTCGACGGCTTCCCGCGCACCATTCCCCAGGCCGAAGCCCTGGTGAAGGCCGGCGTCGAGCTGGATGCCGTCGTCGAAATCGCGGTTGAAGACGAGGAAATCGTCCAGCGCATTGCTGGTCGTCGCGTTCACGAAGCTTCTGGCCGCGTGTACCACACCGTCTACAACCCGCCAAAGGTTGAAGGCAAGGACGATGTGACGGGTGAAGACCTGGTGCAGCGTAAAGACGACACCGAAGAAACCGTGCGTCATCGCCTGTCGGTCTACCACTCCCAGACCAAGCCGCTGGTGGATTTTTACCAGAAGCTGTCCGCCGCTAACGGCAAGCCGAAGTACAGCCACATTCCTGGCGTCGGCTCGGTTGAAGCGATCACTGCCAAAGTGCTGCAAGCACTGAGCTGATCCCTCGACTGGCTTCACGGATAACGGCCCGCTTGCGGGCCGTTGTTGTTTATACTGGCGCACTTTTTTTCGACTTGGACACCCACAACGATGAGCACCCTGCTGGCCCTGGACACCGCGACTGAAGCTTGCTCCGTTGCCTTGCTGCACGATGGCAAGGTAACGAGCCACTACGAGGTGATCCCGCGCCTGCATGCGCAGAAGCTGCTGCCAATGATCAAGCAACTGCTTGAAGACGCAGGCACGACGTTGGCTGCGGTCGATGCCATCGCCTTCGGCCGTGGCCCGGGCGCGTTTACCGGTGTGCGCATCGCCATCGGCGTGGTGCAGGGGCTGGCGTTCGCGTTGGAGCGCCCAGTGTTGCCGGTGTCCAACCTGGCGGTACTGGCCCAGCGTGCCTTGCGTGAACACGGCGCGCAGCAGGTGGCGGCCGCTATCGATGCGCGGATGGATGAAGTGTATTGGGGTTGCTATCGCGCAACGGCGGGCGAGATGCGCCTGGTGGGCGTGGAAGCGGTGCAGCCGCCGGAGTCGTCTGCGTTGCCGTTGGATGCCAGCGGTGATTGGTTCGGCGCCGGCACCGGCTGGGTTTATGGCGAACGTATTGGCGTGTCGTTGGCTGGCCAGGACGCTGCGATGTTGCCGCATGCCGAAGACTTATTGACCCTAGCGCGCTTCGCGTTCGAACGCGGTGAAGCGATTCTGGCGGACCAAGCTGCTCCGGTTTATCTGCGCGATAAGGTTGCGCAGACTAAAGCTGAGCGCGGGATTATTTGACGCCAAAAATGCTGGCACTTTGGGGCTAAATTCACCAATCGTCAGAATTTGCCCCCGCTTTTAAACCTTTTTCAAATTATGTGTTCTAGTTATCACCAGAGCATTTGCGCGTTATGGATTACGCCACTAAAATGCCATCACCGATATCGAGTTCGCATACATGCGTATAGATGGATTTTCCTCACCGTCCTACCCCATCAAGCGTAAGCCACGCAAGGCAAACGTTACGGTAGACGAGTCCGTCGAAGATTCGCCGGACTTCATCGAAGTCCAGTCCGAAGCACAGCAAAATGCCCAGGGTTGCGCAGGCGCTCGTATCAGCGGTCTTCCAGCCCGTCAGCAAGACATGGTCTTCCCGCGCTCCATGAGTAAAAGCGTCGCCACCGCCCTGGCCAGCTACATGACCACCGCCGGTTTTGTCGAATGGGATATGGAAGTGCTGGGCCTCGACATCCACATCTGATGCGTCTGCCTTACTACCTCGGTTGCCCGTCCTGGAGCGAAAACGCTTGGCGCGAGTACCTGTACCCCGCCGATGCCCGTTCCAGCGACTACCTTGCACTCTATTCCCAGGTCTTCAACGCCGTTGAAGGCAACACCACCTTTTATGCCCGCCCTTCAGCTGCCACGGTGCAACGCTGGGCTGAAATCATGCCTGACGATTTCCGCTTCACGGCCAAATTTCCCGGTGATATCAGCCACAGCGGCAACCTGATCGAACAACTGCCGGCGGCAGAAAGCTTTGTTGGCTTGATGAGCCCGCTGGGTGAGCGGGTATCGCCGTTTTGGTTGCAGCTGCCCGCGACGTTCACGCCGCAGCGGCTCGGTGAGTTGGCAGGTTTCATTGATGGGCTCGAGCGTCCGATGGCTGTCGAAGTGCGGCATCTTGAGTTTTTCGCCAAGGGCGAGGCCGAGCGAACGCTCAACCGTTTGTTGCGTGATCGCGGGGTCGAGCGGGTCTGCCTTGACCCGCGGGCCTTGTTCAGTTGCACGTCCACCTCGGCGGCCGTACTGCACGCGCAATCCAAAAAGCCCAAGGTGCCGCCGCGTCCGGCGGCGCTGACGCTGTTTCCCCAAGTGCGTTTTATCGGCCATCCCGAATTGGAAGCCAATGACCCGTTCCTGGTCCCATGGGTGGAGAAAGTCGCCGGTTGGATTGAAGAAGGCCGCACGCCCTACGTGTTCCTGCACACCTCGGACAACCGCCTCGCCGCGCAATTGGCGCTGCGTTTTCACGACCAGTTGATGGTGCGTCTGCCTGGCCTGCCAGCGCTGGCAACCTTGGATAGAGCTCCCGCAGCGGAGCAACTGGGGTTACTCTAGGGCACCTTTTTCCGCCTGGAGCCAGACATGGATGCCCCAACCCTTCGCGCCGAAACCTTCAAGGCCTTGCATGAGCGAGACCGTGCGTTTGTGATGCCCAACCCGTGGGATGCTGGTTCCGCTGTGATGCTCGCCAGCCTGGGGTTTGAAGCGCTGGCCACCACCAGTGCGGGGTATGCGTTCAGCCTGGGGCGCCCGGATGCGGAAGGGGCGCTGTCCCTGGATGACACCTTGATCAACGCCAGTATGATCGTCAAGGCCACAGTGTTGCCGGTAGCGGCAGATCTGGAAAACGGCTTCAGTGACACCCCTGAAGGCTGCGCCCAGACGATCCTGCGTGCCGCCGCCACGGGTATCGTGGGCGGTTCCATCGAAGATGCCACCGGTATTGCCGCTGACCCGATCTATCCCTTCGACCTCTCCGTCGAGCGCGTGGAAGCTGCCGTTGCCGCCGCGCGCAGCCTGCCATTCCCCTTCACCCTGACTGCCCGCGCGGAAAACCTCCTGCATGGTCGTCTGGATTTGCCTGACACCATCCGGCGCCTGCAAGCCTACGCCGAAGCCGGTGCCGACGTGCTGTATGCACCGGCCCTGCGCACTGCCGAGGAAGTGCTGGCGGTGGTCAAAGCGGTGGCGCCCAAACCGGTGAATGTGTTGATGTCCGGCGGCTTGAACCTCAGTGTGGCGCAATTGAGCGAGATGGGCGTGCGGCGTATCAGCGTCGGCTCGGCGCTGGCGTTGGCCGCCTATGGTGAGTTCTACCGCGCGGCCCAGGAAGTCTATGAGCTGGGCACGTTCACCTTCACCGACCGCAAAATGCCGTTCAGTCAGGCCAACCAGTTCTTTAAGGACTAAGCGGTGAGTTTCTTCAAAATCATCGGCGTACTGCTGGTTCTGGGCGGGGTGTTTGCCGTTGGTATCTGGCGGGGCTGGGTGCCGTTGCCGGCTGATTGGAACCCTTGGGCGCCGTTGGATGTGCGCGCCAGCCCCAACTTTTTGACCCGTTATAAATTGGGACGTCTGCAGGATGATCCAGCGCTGTGCGACAACGTGCTGGAAACTTCCGGCCTGCGCGTCAGCCATCAGGCCGATACCCCCGTCGACGTCGCCTGCCCTTTACGCAATACCTTGCGTGTACAGGGCGCTGCGGTTGGGCTCAGCAGTAGCTTTCTCGCCAGTTGCCCACTGGCGGTGGCGTTCGCGTTGTTCGAGCGGCACAGTTTGCAGCCGGCGGCCCAGGCGGTGTTTGGCCAGGCGGTGACGCGGGTCGATCACCTGGGCAGCTTTGCCTGCCGCAACATGTATAACCGTTCTGTAGGGCGACTCAGCGAGCATGCCTCCGCCAATGCGTTGGATATTGCCGGCTTTCGCCTGGCGGATGGGCGCCGCATCAGTGTGCTTAAAGGTTGGCCGGGGGAGGGCGCTGATGCGCGGTTCCTGCGTCGGGTGCGCGATAGCGCCTGCGATGATTTCAATGTGGTGTTGAGCCCGGACTACAACGCTGCGCACCGCAACCATTTCCATCTGGACATGGGGCGTTGGTGGGTGTGCCGCTAAGGTTTAAGCGGCCAGGCGCAGGTTGTTGGCGATCAACGGGCGTGCCCAGTAGTAATCGAAGTCCAGGGCCTTTTGTTGCGCGACCAGTTCTTCGGTAGGGTACGGGGTGGCGGCCGGTGGCAGCAGGTCCAGCTCGAATTCGGCAATGGGCAGGTGCAGTGGGCGTGGTGCCGGCACCGGGCCTGGCTCCGGCAGCGGCTGGCCGGCTGTCAGCACGATCGGGCGCACCCAGCCACTTTCGAAATTCTGCTGGCGTTGCTGGGCGACGATTTCCTCTTCCGGGAATGGCTCGGCGGCGGGTGGCAGCAGTTCGGTTTCGAACTCCGCGATCGGCAGGAACAGCGGCTCTGGAGGGGCGATCTCGGTGTCCTTCACGTCACACTCACGCTGGGTGAGGATCTGCGACAACAGGTCGGCGCCGGCGTTGGGTTCTACCGCTGGGTCCGCAGGTGCAGGCGCCTGGACCGCCAGCGCGCCAGGCGTATCGCCGAGCTGTTCGGCCAATGCCCGGGCGAAGAAGTCCTGCCACACATGACTCACCCCGGCCAGCGCTTGAGTATTACGCAGGCCGTAGTGGTTATGGGTCGGCAGTACACCGATGGTTAGGGGAAGAATGTCTGACATTTTTCTCGGTCGACGCTCAGCTCTGGCAAAATACCTGACTGTTGTTTTTATCGGCCGGTTTTGGCCGATCCTTAATATTTTTGAGCGTAGCGATTGATGAGCGAACAACCAGCGGCCAGCCGCATCAGTGTCGAGGCCTTGGGCGAAGGTTTCAAGGACCGTGCCGAGCAGTGGGCTTCACTGCTGGGTTTGCCGTTACACCTGGCGGATGCGGACTTTTCCCTGCAGTTCGGGGAGCATGGCCTACAGCTACAACAGCTTGGGCCTGACGCGCCAGGGCCGGTGCGGGTGGACTTTGTCGAGGGCGGCGCCGCGCATCGACGCCTGTACGGCGGTGGCAGCGGGCAGATGATTGCCAAGGCCGTGGGTGTCGCCCAAGGCGTGCGCCCACGGGTGCTGGACGCCACGGCGGGCCTGGGTAAGGACGCCTTCGTGCTTGCCAGTCTGGGCTGCGAAATGAGCCTGATCGAGCGCCAGCCGCTGATCGGCGCCCTGCTCGAAGATGGCCTGGCGCGCGGCGCGGATGATTGTGAGGTGGCGCCGATCGTGGCGCGCATGAAGTTGCTCAAGGGCAACTCCATTGACGTAATGTGCAACTGGGAAGGCGAGCCGCCGCAGGTGATCTACCTCGATCCGATGTTCCCGCACCGTGAGAAGACGGCATTGGTGAAGAAGGAAATGCGCCTGTTCCGCCCGCTGGTGGGCGATGATCCGGACGCACCGGCGCTGCTGGCCGCCGCCCTGGCCCTGGCCAGCCACCGCGTGGTGGTCAAGCGTCCGCGCAAGGCGCCGTGCATTGAAGGGCCCAAGCCGAGCCACGCGCTGGAGGGTAAGTCCAGCCGGTATGATATTTATGCTAAAAAAGCGCTCAAGCTCTAAGCTGCAAGCTGCAAGTAAACGCGCTGTACGCTTGCCGCTTGTAGCTAACCCCTTGCAACTGCTCCTCTCCCATAAGCCCGCATAAACAACCCCACCACTTCCTGCACATGCGCTTCGGCGGCTTCTTCGCTCAGTTGTCCGCCGCAGCCATACAGCAGGCAAAAATTCGCCGTGCCCTTGAGCAGGCAAAAAAAGTGCTCGGCTGCCGTGAAGGGTTTATCGATGCTCAGGGCGCCGCCCTGGTCGATCTTGCCGAGCAGACGCTCCATGCCTTGCAGCATGCGCATGGGGCCGGCCTCGAAGAAGATCTGCGAGAGTTTCACGTCCTGGCTGCCGGTGGTCATCATCAGGCGATGCAGGTTTATCGACTCTTCGCTGTTGATCAGGCGATGGAACCCCCGCGCGATGTTCAACAACACAGTCTCCACGGGCACGCCTTCGGGCAGCTCGAAGTACATCACCGGCAGCTGTTCCTCGCACTTGGCCACCACGGCGGCGGTGAACAGGGTTTCTTTGTCATTGAAGTGGCTGTAGACGGTCAGTTTTGAGACGCCCGCCTCAAGGGCCACGGCGTCCATGCTGGTACTGGCGTAACCATTGCTCAAAAACAGGAATTTCGCTGCTTCGAGGATAGCCTGGCGTTTTGCCATGTCCTTGGGGCGCCCGGGGCTATTGGTGTTTACAGGATTGTCGGACATTTTCACCTTTAATACTGGACTGGCGAGTTTGGTATTAATAACATACCGGCCAGTATAATTATTCTTAGCTTCATTTGCGAAAGGTCCTACAGCATGCGCAGCACTTTCCTGCCCTTTGCGTTGCCTGTCAGTCTGGTCGTCCTGTTGACCGCTTGCGGCCATGAGGAAGCGACCCAGGCCACCATCCGCCCGGCCATGGTGGTGCAGCCACTGCCGTCGTCGCAGTCGATGGGCAGTTACCCCGGCGAAGTGCGTGCGCGCTATGAGCCAGACCTGGCATTCCGCATCGGCGGCAAAATCAGCAAGCGGCTGGTGGAGGAGGGCGAGCGAGTCAAGGCCAACCAACCGCTGGCAGAGCTCGACCCACAGGACGTGCGCCTGCAACTGGAAGCCACCCGTGCCCAAGTCGCCGCCGCCGAGGCCAACCTGAGCCTGGTGCGTGCCGAGCGTGATCGCTACAAGACCTTGATGGACCGTCAGATGGTCAGCCGATCTCAGTATGACAATGCCGAAAATCTCTACCGGGCCGGTGTTGCCCGCCTCAAGCAGATCAAGGCTGAGTTCGACGTGGCCAGCAACCAGGCCGGCTATGCCGTGCTGCGTGCGCCACAAGACGGTGTGGTCGCCAAGCGCGCAGTGGAAGTTGGCCAAGTGGTGTCCGCCGGCCAGACCGTGTTCACCCTCGCCACCGATGGTGAGCGCGAAGTGCTGATCAGCCTGCCGGAGCAGGGTTTTGCCCGTTTCAAGCTCGGTCAGCCGGTGTCGGTGGAGCTGTGGAGCCAGCCCGATCAACGCTTCACCGGGCGTATTCGTGAGCTGTCACCGGCGGCCGATCCGAAGTCGCGTACGTTCGCGGCCCGCGTGGCGTTCACTGGTGGCAAGATACCGGCCGAGCTGGGCCAAAGCGCCCGCGTTTTCATACAGGCTGACGGTGTGATTCCGTTGTCGGTGCCGCTGTCTGCCCTCAGTGCGCAGAACGGTGAGTCCTACGTCTGGCGTGTGCAGCCCGACAACACGCTCAAGCGCACACCGGTGCGCATCGGCGCCTTTGGTGAAAAAATCGTCCCGATACTGGAAGGCCTGACCCCGACCGATTGGGTGATCGCCGCCGGTGTCCATGTGCTCCACGAGGGCCAGCAAGTGCGCCCGGTGGATCGTGCCAACCGTGTGGTGAATCTGGCGGCCAAGGAGTAGTCCCCCAATGGGTTTCAATCTTTCCGAATGGGCGCTGCGTAATCGCCAGATCGTACTGTTCCTGATGATCCTGCTGGCGGTGGTTGGCACCTTGTCCTACTCCAAGCTGGGACAAAGTGAAGACCCACCGTTCACGTTCAAGGCCATGGTGATCAAGACCAACTGGCCGGGGGCCACGGCCCAGGAAGTTTCGCGGCAAGTCACCGAGCGCATCGAGAAAAAACTCATGGAGACGGGTGAGTACGAGCGCATCGTCTCCTTCTCGCGGCCCGGCGAATCCCAGGTCACTTTCATTGCCCGTGATTCCATGCATTCGGCGCAGATCCCCGACCTGTGGTACCAGGTGCGCAAGAAGATCAGCGACATCCGCCAGACCTTGCCGCCGGATATCCAGGGGCCGTTTTTCAACGATGAGTTCGGCACCACCTTTGGCAATATCTACGCGCTGACCGGCGATGGTTTTGACTACGCCCTGCTCAAGGACTACGCCGACCGCATCCAGATTCAACTGCAGCGGGTGGCGGATGTGGGCAAGGTCGAACTGCTCGGCCTGCAGGATGAAAAGATCTGGATCGAACTGTCCAACCTCAAGCTGGCCACGCTCGGCCTGCCATTGGCGGCGGTGCAGCAGGCATTGCAGGAGCAAAATGCGGTGTCCACTGCGGGCTTCTTTGAAACCCCTAGCGAGCGCGTGCAACTGCGGGTGTCGGGCAACTTCAAGAGCGTGGAAGAGATCCGCAACTTCCCGATTCGCGTGGGTGACCGGACCTTCCGCATCGGCGATGTAGCCGACATCCACCGCGGCTTCAACGATCCACCGGCACCGCGTATGCGCTTCATGGGCGAAGATGCCATTGGCCTGGCCGTGGCCATGCGTGACGGCGGCGATATTCTGGTATTGGGCAAAGCCTTGGAGAGCGAATTCTCACGCCTGCAGAAGAATCTTCCGGCAGGCATGGAACTGCGCAAGGTGTCGGACCAACCGGCGGCGGTGAAAACCAGCGTCGGCGAATTTGTGCAGGTGCTGGCCGAAGCGCTGGCCATCGTGTTGCTGGTGAGCTTCTTTTCCCTTGGCGTGCGCACGGGCATGGTGGTGGCCCTGGCGATTCCGCTGGTGCTGGCGATGACCTTTGCCACCATGTATTACCTCGGCATCGGCCTGCACAAGATTTCCCTCGGTGCCCTGGTGCTTGCCTTGGGTTTGCTGGTGGATGACGCGATCATCGCGGTAGAAATGATGGCGATCAAAATGGAGCAGGGCTATGACCGGCTCAAGGCCGCCAGCTTTGCCTGGACCAGCACCGCATTCCCGATGCTCACCGGTACGCTGATCACGGCGGCGGGCTTCCTGCCGATCGCCACGGCGCAATCGAGCACCGGCGAATACACCCGTTCGATTTTCCAGGTGGTGACCATTGCGTTGCTCGCCTCGTGGGTGGCCGCCGTGGTGTTTGTGCCCTACCTGGGGGAAAAACTCCTGCCGGACCTGGCGAAGATTCACGCAGCCAAGCACGGCACCGATGGCCCAGATCCCTACGGCACGCCGTTCTATCAACGTGTAAGGCGTTTGGTGGAATGGTGTGTGCGTCGGCGCAAGACCGTGATCGTGCTGACCCTGTTGCTGTTTATCGGCTCGGTGGCGTTGTTCCGTTTTGTGCCTCAACAGTTCTTCCCAGCTTCTGGCCGACTGGAGCTGATGGTCGACCTGAAGCTGGCCGAAGGTGCCTCTTTGAGCAACACCGCTGACCAGGTCAAACGCTTGGAGACGCTGCTCAAGGAGCATGAAAGCATCGACAATTACGTGGCCTATGTCGGTACGGGCTCGCCGCGCTTCTACTTGCCCCTGGATCAGCAACTGCCGGCCGCCAGCTTCGCGCAATTTGTGGTGCTGGCCAGAACCATTGAAGAACGTGAAAGCCTGCGCACCTGGCTGATCGAAACCCTCAACGAACAATTCCCGGATCTGCGCTCACGCGTCACACGCCTGGAAAACGGTCCGCCCGTGGGCTACCCGGTGCAGTTCCGCGTGACCGGTGAGCACATCGAAGAAGTCCGCGCCCTGGCACGCAAAGTCGCGGCCAAGGTTCGCGAAAATACCCATGTGGTCAACGTGCACCTGGACTGGGAAGAACCGAGCAAGATCGTCTACCTCAATATCGACCAGGACCGCGCCCGCGCCCTTGGCGTGAGCACGACCAACCTGTCGAAGTTCCTGCAGAGTTCGTTGACCGGTTCCAGCGTCAGTCAGTACCGCGAGGACAACGAGTTGATCGAGATCCTTCTGCGTGGCACGGTGCATGAACGCACCGAGCTGTCATTGCTACCAAGCCTGGCGGTGCCCACCGACAACGGTAAAAGCGTAGCGCTGTCGCAAATCGCCACCCTCGAATACGGCTTCGAGGAAGGCATTATCTGGCACCGCAACCGTCTGCCGACGGTGACCATCCGCGCTGACATCTATGGCAAGGAGCAGCCGGCGACATTGGTCCAGCAGATCTTGCCAACCCTTGCAGGCGTGCGGGCCGAACTGCCGGATGGCTACCTGCTGGACGTCGGCGGTACGGTCGAGGACTCGGCCCGTGGTCAGAACTCGGTCAAGGCAGGCGTGCCGCTGTTTATCGTGGTGGTGCTGACTCTGCTGATGCTGCAACTGCGTAGCTTCTCGCGCACTGCCATGGTGTTTCTGACAGCGCCGCTGGGGTTGATCGGTGTGACGTTATTTCTGCTGGTATTCCGCCAGCCGTTTGGCTTTGTGGCCATGCTGGGGACCATCGCACTGTCCGGGATGATCATGCGCAACTCTGTGATCCTGGTAGATCAGATCGAACAGGACATCAAGGCGGGCCTGGCACCTTGGCAGGCAATCATCGAAGCCACCGTGCGACGTTTCCGCCCGATTGTGCTGACAGCCCTGGCGGCCGTGCTGGCAATGATTCCACTGTCACGCAGTGTGTTCTTCGGACCAATGGCCGTGGCGATCATGGGTGGCTTGATCGTGGCGACGGCGTTGACGTTGTTATTCTTGCCAGCGTTGTACGCGGCATGGTTCCGAGTCAAACCACAGTCCGTGTAAAAGCTTGTCGTAGGGATTTTCACAAAGGCAATACGCAGGCGGGAACGTTTCAGAGACGCGGGGCCACACATGAATTACCTGATTGCCAGGTCTTCTACCAGCAGGCTTCACCCCTGCTGGTAGAAGCTTAAATCTGATGATTCAAGGAGTGTTTATGAAAATTGATATCAATGTCAGCGCTTTCAAACCCGCCTGCAACAGCAACCCATGCGGGCCTGGCAAGCCTGAACCTGCCAAGCCCAACGACCCTTGCAAAGACGCTTGCAAGCCCCGCAATAGTTTCGCGATAGGCTTCGGTGTCATGCCGTTGGGCGCGATCGCTTTTGGGGGTATTGGGCTTTTAGGGAAGATCTTCTAATCACGTGAAGACTTCCAGATCCGGGCAGGTGAGCTCCCCACATCTGCCCGGGCTTCTGCCTGGGCTTACAGGGCGCCGAAGACTTTCTTCGCCAGGCTGGTCGCGGCAGCTGCAGGGTTCTCGCGAATGGTTTCTTCCTGCTTGGCAATCATTTTGAACAGCCCATCCAGCGCTTGCTCGGTCACGTAGTTTTCGACGTTGGCGCTCTTGGCGTCCAACGCGCCAAAGGCAGCAGCCTTGCCGGCCAGGGCGTTGTACTGTTGGGCCACGCCGACCTTGTCGGTAGCCGCCTTGACGATCGGCAGGAACTTGGCGCGGATTTGTTCGCGGCTGCTTTTGTTCAGGTACTGGGTTGCCGAATCCTGACCCCCACTGAGGATGCCCTTGGCGTCACTCACGCTCATGTTTTTCACGGCGTTGACCAGGATCGGCTGGGCCTGGGTCACGGCGGTTTCGGCGGCCTTGTTCATGCTGGTTTCCAGCTGAGTGACTTGATCACCCATGCCGAACATTTTCAGTTTGTCGGCGACTTTGCCCAGCTTGCCCGGCAGGCCGATCTTCACTTCGGGGTTATCGCTGAAACCACCGGGGACGCCCAGTTGCTTCACGGCGATCTGCGCGCCTTGGGTCAGTGCATCCTTGAGGCCGCCGGCGGCATCACCTTGGGACAGGCTGCCAAGATCCAGGGCCATGGCATTGGCCCCGAGCAGCAATCCGGCACACAGGGCAGTAAAACGAAGGGAGTTACGGAGCATGGGCGCTTCCTTATGAAGTTCGAATTCAGTGGGCGACAGCATCAACCCGCAGACGCAACGGTTGTGGGTCCTGGCCGTTGAGCTGCACAGAATGCCGTTCGGTGGTGATAAACAGTAGCTTGCCATCCAGCTCGATGCGAGCGCTCACCGAGTAACTGCGGCCAGGCTTGACTTGCGCCGGGTCGTAGCTCAGGTGAAAGGGCAACGGCACTTGGCCTTTGACCGGGCCTTTCTGTTCGGCCAGGGTGACGGCCGGGGCGTCCATCAACGACACGTCTTGCAGGCTGACGCTCAAGGTCGCGGTCGGCGGCAGGGCAATGCGTTGCAGATAGAACACTTCGCCATCAAGGCTGGCCTTGGAAGTGGGGGTCATGGATTGGCAGGCTCCAAGCAAGGCGGTGAGGCCCAGGAGAATGATCTTTTTCATGGTACAGCTCCTTTTCAACGGCGCCGGCATCCAATCGGCGCCTGTTTAAATCTAGCGGGTTTCTTCAGGTATCGGGGCTTCGGGTTCGACGGACGCTTCAGCAGCGCCATCCACACGATGCAGGGCCACCTGACGGATCGACAGGCGAATATCCGCCGGCAACACGCGCTTGGCTGCGCCTTCAGCCAGCTCACCCAGCAGGTCGTGGTAGCTCAGCTTGCCGGCTTCATTGCGACGCAGCACATCTTGCTCCAACAAGGTCTGGATGAAATGTCGGAAAAGGCTCTTGTCGAAGAACTCTGGAGCGTTGAGGCCATGCAGGATCGACAGGCGCTGGGCCATGATCGTGCACAGGTCTTCCAGCTCTTCGGCGCTGATGCTGCTTTGGCCACTGTTGAGCAGCAGCGAAATCGCCATGTAGAAGCGTTGCAGGGTCTGGGCGATGCTCTTGGACAGCAGCGTGAGCAGTACGAAGTGCCGCGAACTGGGGGCCGGGCGCAAGAACACGTCTTTCTCGAACCGCAGCAGGCCCTGTTCGACAAAAGCCTCCAGCCATTGGTCAACCATCGTGTCCAGCTCTTCCAGCGACCAGCGGATAAACAGCTCCGATTGCAGGTACGGATACAGCGCGTGGGTGTAGCGCAGGATCTGGTCGCGGCTCATGCGCGAGCTGCTCTGGAAGAAGCTCGCCAGCAGCGCCGGCAGGGCAAAAATGTGCAAAACGTTATTGCGATAGTAGGTCATCAGGACGGCGTTTTGCTCGTCCAGGTACAGAATTTTACCGAGGGCGTCGCTCTGTTCCGATAGCAGGTCCATGTCCTTGACGTGCTTGATCAGCGCCAGGCCATCGCCCTCAGGCAACGTGGTGTGAGGCGAGTACGGCACACGGCGAAGCAGCGCCAGGTACAGGTCCAACTGGCGCGCCATGGCTTGTTCGTCGAGCGCCAGGCGCGTAGTGGACAGCAGTGCCAGCGCTACCAGGTTCACTGGGTTCACTGCCGCAGCTTCGTTCAGGTGGCGCGCCACCTGTTCGCCAAGGCGGTTAGTGGTTTCGTTGAGCCAGGCTGGTTTGTAGTTCGGGGCGAGTTCCTGGGCGCGCCAATCCGGCTGTTCGCTGTCGAGGAATTCGGCCAGCTTGATCGGCTCGCCGAAGTTGACTGCGACCTGGCCAAAGCGCTGCTTGAGCGCGCCAACCACCTTGAAAATATCGAAGATCGATTCTTTCTTCTTGGTCGCGCCGCGCAGCTCGCCGAGGTAGGTGCGGCCTTCGAGCACGCGTTCGTAGCCGATGTACACCGGCACAAACACGATCGGCATACGCGAGGAGCGCAAGAAACTGCGCAGGGTAATCGCCAGCATCCCGGTCTTCGGTTGCAGCATGCGACCGGTGCGCGAGCGCCCGCCTTCGACGAAGTACTCCACCGGGAAACCCTTGGTGAACAGGGTATGCAGGTATTCGTTGAACACCGAGGTGTACAGCGGGTTGCCCTTGAAGGTGCGGCGCATGAAAAACGCACCGCCACGGCGCAGCAGGCTGCCGATGACGGGCATGTTCAGGTTGATACCGGCGGCGATATGCGGCGGAGTCAGGCCATTTTTGAACAACAGGTAAGACAGCAACAGGTAGTCGATATGGCTGCGGTGGCAAGGTACGTAGATCACCTCGTAACCCTGGGCAACCTTTTGCACACCTTCGATGTTATTGACCTTGATCCCGTCGTAGATCTTGTTCCAGAACCAGCTCAGCACCACTTCCAGGAAGCGGATCGCGGTGTAGGTGTAGTCCGAGGCGATCTCGTTGCCGTAGCGCAAGGCCTGGGCCTTGGCTTTTTCCGGGGAGATTTTTTCCCGCTCAGCCTCGTCGGCAATGGCTTTGCGCACCAGCGGCATATTGACCAGGCCTTTCACCAGATTGCGGCGGTGGGACAGGTCGGGGCCGATCACGGCGGTCTTCAGGTTACGAAAGTGCACACGCAGGATGCGCTGGGCCATCCGCACCGTGCGTTCGTGGCCTTTATTGTGCTCGATCAATTCACGCAGGTTGATAGGCGCAGAGAATTGCACACGGGTCTTGCGACCGAGGATCAGGATGCTCAAGAACCGACGCAGACGCCCGGTGACCGCCCAACTGTCGGCGAATAACAATTTCCACGGACTGGACTCGCTTTCGGGGGATTGGCCCCAAAACACGCTGACCGGAATGATTTGTGCATTCTCCTCGGCGTGCTCGCTGAGGGTGTTGACCAGGCGGGTCAGGGTCGGCGGCGCGCCGCGCTTGTCTTGGCGGCCGAGCCAGTCGGGCTCTGGCGTGAGGTAGAAGAACGCCGCCGCTTCCATTAGCGGGCCGACCGCTACCGGCAGCACCGGGCGCGGCAAGCCGGCCTTGGTGCACTCGGCATCGACCACCGCCAATTCGCTGAGGGAGGGTGATTGCAGGACGTATAACACCGGCCGGCTGCGGTCCAGGTTGAGGGTTAAGGACGACTGGTTGATCGTCTCCGAGCGAACCCAGAGGTACAACAGTCGGCGCAAGGTGCCAAATACCAGACGGCGAAACGGGGAGCGGGTCATACGGCTTCTGCTTTGAGTGGGAAAAACCGAGCAGACGCTCGGGCGGGTAGTGTGCCGTATTCGCCGAAAATCGGCAAAAAAGCAGCGATGTAAACTTGAGTTGATCGTTTTTGAGCCTGTCTTATACTCGGCAGTTCAATGCGAGCGACTCAACAATAAAAATGCATGTGGGAGTAAGACAGATGGCAACGCGCGAAACCGGCAATGTGAAGTGGTTCAACGATGCAAAGGGCTATGGGTTTATTCAACGCGAGGACGGCAAGGATGTGTTTGTGCACTACCGCGCCATTCGCGGTGATGGTCACCGTTCTTTGGCCGAGGGCCAGCAGGTGGAGTACGCCGTGGTGACTGGCGAGAAGGGGTTGCAGGCGGAGGATGTAGTCGGCCTGTAAGGCCGAGCTGCAAATTGCAAGCTTCAAGCTGCAAGCGGGTTGGCTTCAGCTTGAGGCTTGTAGCTTGCAACTGCTTTAAGCTGTCTTCCAGGTGATCTGCTCTTCACCGTCTTCACTGATACGAATCCAGGTGTCAGCGCTTTCCTCACCTTCCTCTTCAACCCAAGTACCCGGCGCGCAACGCACTTCCACCTTCAGCGCGGCAAACGCGGCGCGGGCGCAGGCGATGTCGTCATCCCACGGGGTCTGGTCGCTTTCCAGGAACAGGCTATTCCATTTGCCTACAGCTTTCGGCAGCCACGTTACCGGCACATCGCCGGCCTTGCACTTGTAGGTCTGACCCCGTTGGACCCAGTCGGTGCACGGGCCGAGGGCGGCGCCCAGCCAGGCGGCAATGGCCTTGTAGTCGACGTCAGCGTCCTTCAGGTAAATCTCGATATCGGGTTGGCGCATGGATGTTCCTCGTTGCGGGATTCGAAAATCCATTCGCGGAAAAGTCGGTTAGTTAAGCACGAAATAATCGTAGCGCATCGACACAGTGACCAGCAGCGGCTCGGCCGCCTCGATCACTTGGGCGCGGCGCTCGGCACTGGCGCGCCAGCCGTGGGGTGTCATGGCCAGCAGGTTGGCGCGGT
Source organism: Pseudomonas sp. EA_65y_Pfl1_P113 (assembly GCF_963970525.1). Classification (NCBI taxonomy): domain Bacteria; kingdom Pseudomonadati; phylum Pseudomonadota; class Gammaproteobacteria; order Pseudomonadales; family Pseudomonadaceae; genus Pseudomonas; species Pseudomonas sp. EA_65y_Pfl1_P113. The sequence goes on along the minus strand of NZ_CAXAQM010000004.1, from coordinate 210,506 downwards.
CCAGGGGCTCGGCCAGGCTCAGCGTGAATTCCAGCGTCTCGCTGTGCGCCAGGCTCATGCCGTCTGGCACCAGGGCCAGATGCTTGTCGTCGGTGTATTCGCGCACTTCGTCGTACAGGCGTTCGCGCAGTTCCATCAGGTGGCCGCTGGTAGGACCGACCTTCATCAAGCCGCCGCCAGTGCTGAGCAGGCGCTTGGCCTCCTGCCAGTCCAATGGGCTGAACACACTGGCGAGGAACTGGCAACTGGCATCGGCCAAGGGCACACGGGCCATGCTGGCGATCAACCAGGTCAGCGCCGGGTTGCGCTTGCACGCGCGCTTGACCGCTTCTTTGGAGATATCCAGCGCGTAGCCATCGGCGTGGGGCAGGGCGTCGGCTATTTGCGCGGTGTAGTAACCCTCGCCACAACCGATGTCGACCCAGCGCGCCGGCGCGCGTTCAGCAGCCAACTCGGCCAAGCGTTTTGCCACGGGAGCGTAGTGGCCAGCGTTGAGGAAGTCGCGGCGCGCTTCCACCATCGCCAGGTTATCGCCCGGGTCGCGGCTGTTCTTGTGCTGCACCGGCAACAGGTTCAGGTAACCCTGGCGCGCACGGTCGAAACGGTGCCCGGCCGGGCAGGCCACGCCATTGTCGACCGCGTTGAGCGGTGCGCTGCAAATGGGGCACGCGAGCATCAGGCGAGCAACTTGATCAGGGTCTGGTAATAGATTTCGGTCAGCACATCGAGGTCGCTGGCGAGGATGCGTTCGTTGACCTGGTGGATCGTTGCGTTGACCGGGCCCAGCTCTACCACTTGAGTGCCGAGGGTCGCAATGAAGCGCCCGTCGGAGGTGCCGCCACTGGTGGACGCCTTGGTCTCACGACCGGTGATCGCCTTGATGCTCGCCGATACCGCATCCAACAAAGCGCCCGGCTCGGTCAGGAACGGCAGGCCCGACAGCGCCCATTCCACGTGCCAGTCCAGGCCATGCTTGTCGAGAATCGCCGCAACCCGTTGCTGCAGGCCTTCCACGGTGGATTCGGTGGAGAAGCGGAAGTTGAACACCGCTGTCAGCTCACCGGGGATCACGTTGGTTGCGCCAGTGCCCGAGTTGAGGTTGGAGATCTGGAAGCTGGTCGGCGGGAAGAACGTGTTGCCGTCATCCCAGTGCTCAGCGGCCAGTTCGGCCAGTGCCGGAGCGGCCAGATGGATCGGGTTTTTCGCCAGGTGCGGGTAGGCCACGTGACCTTGCACACCGCGTACGGTCAGGGTGGCGCCGAGTGAGCCACGACGGCCGTTCTTGACTACATCGCCCACCAGTGTGGTGCTTGACGGTTCACCGACGATGCACCAGTCCAGGCGCTCCTTGCGCGCGGCCAGGCGTTCGATTACCGCCTTGGTGCCGTGGTGCGCGGGGCCTTCTTCATCGCTGGTGATCAGGAAAGCGACCGAACCCTTGTGGTCCGGGTAATCGGTGACGAAACGTTCCGCCGCCACCAACATGGCTGCCAGGCTGCCTTTCATGTCTGCCGCGCCACGCCCGCAGAGCATGCCGTTTTCGTCGATCAGCGCGTCGAACGGGTCGTTCTGCCAAGCCTGCACCGGACCGGTCGGCACCACGTCGGTATGGCCGGCAAAGCACAGCACCGGGCCGTCATGCTTGCCGTGAGTGGCCCAGAAATTGTCCACGTCTTCGATGCGCATCGGTTCCAGCGCAAAACCTGCGTCGCCCAGGCGCTGCATCATTAGCTTCTGGCAATCGGCGTCGATCGGCGTCACCGAGGGGCGACGGATCAGGTCGATGGCAAGTTGAAGGGTCGGCGAAAGGTCGGCATGGGCCGTCATGAAAAACTCCGGAAGCGTGTAATGGGCGCAGGACGAATGTGGACTTGAAGCGGTGCAGCTCCCACACAGAGCCGGGGCTATGCCAAGTCTTGCAAAACGGCCGTTATCTTATAGCAAAACGGCGGCCAGAGGCCGCCGTTTAGTGCATTGCGCAAGTTTTTACACGGCTGTGACAGGCTCAGCCTTCACCGAAGGTTTTGGCAGCGAAGACAGGAACGCCATGATCAGCGCCGCCACATACGGCAGCGACTGCACCAGCAGCATCACCACCCAGAAGCGGATGTCATTGCTTGGCAGGCCCTGCACCAAGTAAATCCCGAGCGCCGCGCCCCACAACAGCAGCATGATGAACATCTCTTCGCGGGCTTCGGAAATCGCCACCCAGAAGCCGTGGTTATCCGCGTTTTTCGGTGTACGAAAGAACGGAATACTGGTGGTGAAGAATCCGTACAGCACCGCTTTGGCGATGGTGTGTGACAACGCCAGGCCGGCCAGGGCTGCGCAGAACGCATCCTTGAGGTTCACACCCATGGCGCGGCGGTACAAGAAGATGATCTTGCCGACTTTGAACACAAACAGTGCCAACGGCGGGATCGCGAAAATCAGCAACGGCGGGTCGACCCGCGTCGGCACGATGATCATCGCCGCCGACCACAACAGCGCGCCAACGGTGAAGAAGATGTTCATGCCGTCCGCCACCCACGGCAACCAGCCCGCGAGGAAGTGGTAGCGCTGGCCACGGGTCAGCTCTGTGCCTTTGCCGCGCAACAGGCTTGCGGTGTGACGCTTGATGATCTGGATCGCACCGTAGGCCCAGCGGAAACGCTGTTTCTTGAAGTCGATAAAGGTATCCGGCATCAGGCCCTTGCCGTAGCTGTCGTGGTAATACGCCGCCGACAGGCCTTTCTCGAATACACGTAGGCCCAGTTCGGCGTCTTCGCAGATGCACCAGTCGGCCCAGCCCAGTTCTTCAAGCACCGAGCGACGGGTCATGGTCATGGTGCCGTGCTGGATGATCGCGTCGCGGTCGTTGCGGGTGACCATGCCTATATGGAAGAAGCCCTTGTATTCCGCGTAGCAGAGCTTCTTGAAGGTGCTTTCGTTCTGGTCGCGGTAATCCTGCGGTGACTGCACCACGGCGATTTTCGGGTCGGCGAAGTGCGGCACCATGTGCTTGAGCCAGTTGGGCGACACGCAGTAGTCGGAGTCGATCACCGCGATCACTTCGGCATCCTTGGCGGTGTGCGGGATCAGGTAGTTCAGTGCGCCGCCCTTGAAACCTGCCAGGGGCGCGACGTGGAAGAACTTGAAGCGCGGGCCCAGGGTTTCGCAGTAGTCGCGCACCGGCTCCCAAACGGCCGGGTCCTTGGTGTTGTTGTCGATGATCAGGACTTCGTAGTCCGGGTAATCGAGGGCGGCCAGGGCGTCGAGGGTCTGTTTGACCATCTCAGGCGGCTCGTTGTAGCACGGCACATGGATCGACACTTTCGGGCGGTAGTCCGACTCCCCCTCCACCGGCAGGAATTCACGCCGGCGCTTGTGAGTCCATACCGCTTCCGCCAGTTCGTGGGCTTCGGTCAGCAACACGATAAACACGCCCAGGGCGCCGAGGGCCAAGAGGATGCCCACGGTGACACTGAACCACGTGCTGTATTGCTGGCTGTAGTCGTAACCGATCCACACCAGCACTGAACCGCACAAGAACGCGATAAACGTCAGGAAGGTCCGGCCGCGTTGGCGCAGGGCCGAGCCGTCGATCATTAACAGGGTCAAGGACAGCAGCGCAAGTATGACCGAGCCAATGGCCAGTACGCGCCATTGCGGGATCGCGACCACCGGCCCTTCAAAGTTGAATTTCTGCTGGCGTGCGCCGTTGAACACACCCCAGTAAGCGCCGGCCGAGCCTTCGTCGCTGACTTTCCACGGCTGATCGAACGCCTCGATCACGAAGTAGTTGTAGCCCTGACGGTTCAGCTTGTTCACCAGCGTACGCAGGTAAATCGCCTGGTCGGCCGGCGACGTTTCATTGCCGCCGCGCATGCGCCCGTTGCTCGGCCAGCCAACCTCCGACAGTAGCAGCGGCTTTTTCGGGAACAGTTTCTTCAGATCCTTGGCGCGGTCGAGTACGTACTGGCCGGCCTTGTCCATCGGAATGTATTCCCAGAACGGCAGGATGTGCGCGGCGATCAGGTCGACGTGCTTGGCCAGTTGTGGGTTCTTCTCCCAGATGTCCCATTGCTCGGATGTCGTCACCGGCACTTTCACAGCGGCGCGCACTCGATCCAGCAGCACGATCAACGCTTCTGGCGTGATGTCCTTACGGAACACCGCTTCGTTACCGACCACCACCCGCACCACACTGCGCGAGGTGTTGGCGATTTCGATGGCGCGCTGGATTTCCCGCTCGTTACGTTCAAGGTCCGGGCTGATCCAGATCCCCAATGTCACGCGCAGGCCGAATTCTTCCGCCAACTTGGGGATGTCGCTCAGGGTGCCGTCGACCGAGTAGGTACGGATGTTGTCCGTCAGCTTGCTCATGATCTCAAGGTCGCGACGCATCTGATCGTCGGTCGGGAACTGGTTTTTCTGTGGGTACTGACCTTGCTGGAACGGCGAGTAGGAAAAACCGGAGATCTGCTCAGGCCAGTTGGGAGCAGTGACCGGGCGGTTGATCAGCGCCCAGAAACCGGTGAACAGTGCGGCAATTGCCAGCACGATCACCAGGTTGAGTCCAAATTTACGCGATGCCATGGTTATGTCAGGTTCCAAAAGGTGTGGAACGAAAAGAGGTGTCGGCCTGCGCCGAACGGCGCGCATCCTACACCGGCCCTTCCCTGACCGTACAGCAAGCAGAGAAAAACCGGACATTAGTCAGCGAAAGGCCATCTAAGTTCTTTACTTGTAGCTTGTCGCTTCGAACTTGTCGCTGCGTAGTCCATAATGCGCGCCGGTTTTTGGGGTAATGGTCATGAGCACAGAAGATCCACGGTTTGCAGGCGTCGCCCGTTTGTATGGCATTGAAGGCCTGGAACGCTTGAAAGCGGCCCACGTGGCAATCGTCGGCGTCGGCGGCGTGGGCTCGTGGGCGGCGGAAGCCATGGCCCGTTGCGGGGTGGGCGAGATTTCGCTGTTTGATCTGGACGATGTCTGCGTCAGCAACAGCAACCGCCAGTTGCACGCGCTGGACAGCACCGTGGGCAAGCCCAAGGTCGAGGTGATGGCCGAGCGCCTGAAGGGCATCAACCCGGATTGCACCGTGCATGCGGTGGCGGACTTTGTGACCCGCGACACCATGGCCGAGTACATCACGCCGGATATCGACTGCGTGATCGACTGCATTGACGCCGTTAACGCCAAGGCGGCATTGATTGCCTGGTGCAAGCGCCGCAAGATCCAGATCATCACCACCGGCGGCGCCGGCGGGCAGATCGACCCGACGCTGATCCAGGTCTGCGACCTGAACCGCACCTTCAATGACCCGCTGGCGTCGAAAGTGCGCTCCACGCTGCGTCGCGACTATGGTTTCTCACGCACCGTGACCCGCCATTACAGCGTGCCGTGCGTGTTTTCCACCGAGCAACTGCGCTATCCCAAGCCGGATGGCAGTATTTGTTTGCAGAAGAGTTTTGTCGGGGATGGCGTGAAGCTGGACTGCGCCGGTGGGTTTGGCGCGGTGATGATGGTCACGGCCACGTTCGGCATGGTGGCGGCGACCAAGGCGGTGGACAAGATTGTGGCTGGGGTGCGGCGGCCGTCGGAGCGGGTCAAGTCTGCTTAAAACTTAATGCCGTGCACCGCTCAAAATGTGTGTGGCTTGCCTGCGATAGCCGGATAGACCGAGGTGCCTGTATCGCAGGCAAGCCCGCTCCCACATTTAGTTTTGTGTAGGGCTTAGTTCTCGCATGCGCTTCAGGACCGCGTTCAGGCCATTGCTGCGCGACGGTGACAGTTGACGGGAAAGGCCCAACTGGTTGAACCAGTCAGGCAGATCCACCCCTTGCAACTCAGCCGCCGATAACCCATTGACCCGTGCCAGCAGCAACGCCACCAGCCCGCGAATCAGCCGCGCATCGCTGCTCGCCGCAAACTGCCAATGCCCATCCTGCAAACGCCCCACCAACCACACCAGGCTTTCGCAGCCCTGCACCAGGTTGGCGTCGACCTTATCTTCATCCGCCAGGGCCGGCATACGCTCGCCCCACTGCATCAACATCCGCGCGCGTTGCTCCCAGCTACCGACGGCTTGAAAGGCTTCAAGCGCGCTGACCGCATCCACCGGCACACTCATCGCAACATATCCAGGGCCTGGTCCAGCGCTTCAAAAAAGCGTTCCAGGTCATCGGAATCGTTATACAGCGCCAGGGACACGCGGATCGCCCCCGACAGGTGCATGGCCTTGAGCAACGGCATCGCGCAGTGATGACCCGCGCGCACGGCAATGCCTTGCTCGGTCAGCAGGTGCGCAAGGTCGGCGTTATGCACGCCGTCGACCACAAAACTGACCAACGCCACCTGCGGTGACCCCAGCACGCGCACGCCATTGCGCGCCTTGAGCCCACGCAACAGGTAGTCATGCAGGGCTGCTTCATGGGCGACGACCGCTTGTTGATCCAGCGAGCTCAGGTAATCCAGGCTGGCGCCGAGGCCAATCACGCTGGCAATCGGTGGTGTGCCGGCCTCGAAACCCAGCGGCGCGGGCCGGAAACTGGCGCTGTGGTAGTCGGCTTTTTGCACCATTTCTCCTCCAAACTGCCAGTGGCGCAGGTGATGCAGGGCGTCATTGCGCCCAAACAGCACGCCGACGCCGTCCGGGCCGTACAGTTTGTGGCTGGAAAATACGTAGAAGTCGCAACCCAGGGCCTGCACGTCGTGGCGGCCATGGACGATGCCTTGGGCGCCGTCGACCACGGTCAGGGCACCGTGGGGCTGGGCCAGCGCGAGAAGGGCCTCCAGCGGCTGCCAGGCGCCGAGCACGTTGGACAGCTGGCTTACCGCCAGCAGGCGTGTGCGCGAGCCGATCAGCTCCGCGGCGGCTTGCAGGTCGATCACGCCGTCCTCGCCAAGTGGCAATACCACCAGCGTCAGCGCGCGACGTTTGGCCAACTGCTGCCACGGCAACAGGTTGGCGTGGTGCTCGAGGGCGCTGATGACAATCTCATCGCCCGCATTGAATAAATGCTCCAGGCCATAAGCCAGGAGGTTCAGCGCAGAGGTCGCGCCGTGGGTAAACACAATCTGCCCGCTGTCACCTGCATTCAACCATTGCGCGACCTTGCTGCGACTGTCTTCGAACGCCTGTGTCGCATGGGCTCCCGGCAAATGTTGCGCGCGGTGCACATTGGCTGCGCCATTGGCGTAGTAATGGCTGATGGCATCCAACAAGGCTTGGGGTTTTTGCGTGGTGGCGGCGTTGTCCAGGTAAGTCTGGTCTTGCCGTTGCAGGGTGGCGATGGCCGGGAAATCGGCGCGCCAGGGGGAGGGCACAAGCATGGTGATCAAGACTCGTATAAGCGAGCCCCAGGGGAGGGGCCCGCTAGTGGCATCGAGTGGCTGCTTAGTTGTGAGCGTGCAGCGCTTCGTTCAGTTCGATAGCCGATTTGTGGGTTTTGCACTCCACGGCACCGGTCTCGGAGTTACGGCGGAACAGCAGGTCCGGCTGGCCGGCCAGCTCGCGCGCCTTGACCACTTTGACCAGTTGGTTCTGCTCGTCCAGCAGCGCAACCTTGGTCCCGGCCGTCACGTACAGGCCCGATTCGACGGTGTTGCGGTCGCCCAACGGGATACCAATACCGGCGTTGGCGCCGATCAAGCAGCCTTCGCCGACCTTGATCACGATGTTGCCGCCACCCGACAGGGTGCCCATGGTGGAGCAACCGCCGCCCAGGTCAGAACCCTTGCCGACGAACACGCCCGCCGATACGCGGCCTTCGATCATGCCCGGGCCTTCGGTGCCGGCGTTGAAGTTGACGAAACCTTCGTGCATCACGGTGGTGCCTTCGCCCACGTAGGCGCCCAGGCGGATACGCGCCGCATCAGCGATACGCACACCGCTCGGCACCACGTAGTCGGTCATTTTCGGGAACTTGTCTACCGAGAACACTTCCAGCAGATCGCCACGCAGGCGCGCTTCCAGCTGGCGTTCGGCCAGCTCATTGATGTCGATCGCACCTTGGCTGGTCCAGGCTACGTTCGGCAGCTGCGGGAACACACCGGCCAGGCTTAGGCCGTGTGGCTTGACCAGGCGGTGAGACAGCAGGTGCAGCTTGAGGTAAGCCTCAGGCGTGGAGGTCAGTGCAGTGTCTTCGGCCAGCAACGTGGCGACCAGCGGCGTGTGGCTTTCAGCCAGGCGGCTGATCAGGGCAGCTTGGGTAGCGTCGACGCCTTTGAGCGCGTCAGCCATTTGCAGGGCCTGGGTGACGGTGAAGGTGATTGCCTGGTTGCCTTCGGTGTAGCCGATGATCGGCGCGATGGCCGCGACGATTTCAGCCGATGGGTTGAGCAACGGTTGTGCGTAAAACACTTCCAGCCAAGCACCTTGGCGGTTCTGAGTGCCGACGCCGAAGCCCAGGCTGAACAGGGAATGGGACATGGTGTTACCTCTACAAAAAATGGAAGGCTGGCCTACTTGAGGGCCGCCGAATAACTTTCTGGCTTGAAGCCAATCAGGGTTCTGTCACCGAGATCGAGCACCGGGCGCTTGATCATCGAGGGTTGTGCGAGCATCAATTCAATGGCTTTCGACTGATCGAGATCGGCTTTGCGTTCGTCTTCGAGTTTGCGAAAGGTGGTGCCCGCACGGTTCAAAACCACCTGCCAACCGTGCTCGTTGCACCATTGGGTCAAGTGCTCGCGGTCGATACCGGCCGTTTTATAGTCGTGGAACTCATAGCTCACAGCGTGCTCATCGAGCCAGGTGCGGGCCTTTTTCATGGTGTCGCAGGCTTTGATGCCGAAAAGGTGCAACGTTTTGCTTGAAGCGGTCAAGGAATTGCCCCCTTTGAGCGAATGAAATGGAAAGGTTACGGATTATGCCACGACCAGCGGCCTCTGGTGCCCCTCGTCATGCTGGCGTGAGACTTATGTGCAAATGCCAGCCGGCAGCATAGGTGGGTAATATGGCACTTCAACGGCGAGTTGTTGCCTCATGTGTCGTTGCGAGTCGATTGTCCGGGAAACCGCGTTATGCAAACCGCCTACACCGTTCTTATCCTACTGATGTTGGTCAGCGTTTCGCGTCTGGTCGGGCGTGTCATCCCCCTGCCGTTACCCTTGGTGCAGATCGCAGCGGGCGCCTTGCTGGCCTGGCCCACGTTGGGGCTGCACGTGGCGCTGGACCCGGAGTTGTTCCTGTTTCTGTTCCTGCCGCCGCTGCTGTTCTCGGATGGCTGGCGCATGCCCAAGCGTGAGTTGTGGCGCCTGCGTGGGCCAATCCTGACGTTGGCGGTGGGGCTGGTGCTGTTCACCGTGGTGGGCGCCGGTTACTTCATTCACTGGATTTTGCCTACGATCCCGCTGCCCGTGGCCTTCGCCCTGGCGGCTGTGTTGTCACCGACGGACGCCGTTGCGGTGTCGGCCATTTCCCAGAACCGTCTGCCCACGCCGCTGATGCACATGCTCCAGGGCGAGGCCCTGATGAACGATGCGTCGGGCTTGGTGACCTTCAAGTTTGCCCTGGCGGCGGCGTTGACTGGCGTGTTTTCCCTGGCGGATGCCAGCCTGGCATTTGTGTTGGTCGCCGTGGGGGGCCTGGCCGTGGGGGTGGCATTGAGCTGGCTGGTCGGGCGACTGCGTGCGTGGATGATCGCGCGAGGCTGGGACGACCCGGCGACTCACGTGGTGTTTATGTTGCTGCTACCGTTCGCCGCCTATGTGCTGGCTGAGCGCTTGGGCGCATCGGGCATTTTGTCGGCGGTGGCGGCGGGCATGATGCAAAGCTGGCTCGACCTGCTACCCCGCCAGACCAGCACCCGCTTGCTCAATCGCAGTGTGTGGTCGTTGCTGGAGTTTGCCTTCAACGGCTTGATTTTCCTGCTGCTGGGCCTGCAACTGCCGGACATCATTAAGGCCGTGGTCAGTCACGAGCCGACGCTGTGGCCGACATTGTTTTATCGCTGCCTGGATGTGGTCTCGATCTTTCTGGTGCTGGTGGTGTTGCGTTTCATCTGGGTGCAGAGCATCTGGCGGCTGTCGGGTTTACTGCGCCGGATTCGTGGGAAAAGTGAATTGACGCTGGTGCCGACTGCACGCTCTTGCTGGCTGCTGACCGTCGGTGGTGTGCGCGGTGCGGTGACGCTGGCGGGTGTGATGTCAGTGCCGTTGCTGCTGGCGCCGGGCCAGGATTTCCCCGAGCGCGACTTGCTGATCTTCATTGCTGCCGGGGTGATCCTGCTGTCGCTGATCGCCGCATGCATCGCCTTGCCCCTGCTGTTGCGCGGGATCGAAAAGAGCCCCGATGAAAAGCGCCATAACGAAGTGCGCGAGGCCTGGAAAAAGACCGCAGTGGCTGCAATCCATGCGCTGGAGGCTGAAGAACCGGCGGAAAGCGAAACCCAGGACGCCGCCCAGGCTGCGCTCGCGACCGAACTCAAGGCTCGCCTGATGTCGGAGTATCGCCATCAGTTGAACGTGTTCAACGACTCAGCCGAAGCCCAGGCGCTGGCGCGGCAGATGGACCTGCTTGAGCGCAAGTTGCGTCTGAAGGCCCTGCGCGCGCAGCGCTTGGAGTTGTACAGCTTGAGCCGTCATCACCAGATTGGTGACGACGTCTTGAGGGAAGTGTTGGCCGAGTTGGATATGAGTGAGGCTAATCTGGGTCATGTGAAATGACCCAGCTAGCCGTTAGCGGCGACGCTGAATAAAATCGCGAATCCGCTCCGCCGCTTCCACACACTCCGCCAAGGGGGCAACCAACGCCATGCGCACACGCCCGGCGCCGGGGTTGAAGCCGTCGACTTCCCGCGACAGGTACGAGCCTGGCACCACAGTGACATGTTCCTCTACGAACAGATCCCGGCAGAAAGCGGCGTCATCACCTTCGACATTCGGCCACAGGTAGAAACCGCCGTCGGGGTTTTGCACGTCCAGTACTGGCTTGAGGATCGCCAGCACCGCATCGAATTTCTCGCGGTACAGATCACGATTGGTCTGCACGTGGGCTTCGTCCTGCCAGGCAGCAATGCTCGCCAGTTGGGTTTGCACCGGCATCGCGCAACCGTGGTAGGTGCGGTACAGCAGGAACGCCTTGAGAATGTCGGCGTCGCCGGCCACAAAACCGGAGCGCAGGCCCGGCAGGTTGGAGCGCTTGGACAGGCTGTGGAACACCACGCAACGCTTGAAGTCCTGGCGACCCAGCTCGACGCAGGCACTCAACAGGCCCGGCGGCGGGGTTTGCTCGTCGAAGTAGAGTTCGCTGTAGCATTCGTCGGCAGCGATCACGAAGTCGTATTCGTCGGCCAGGGCGATGAGTTTTTTCAGGGTGTCGACCGGTATCAACGCGCCGGTCGGGTTGCCGGGGGAGCACAGGAACAGGATCTGGCAGCGTTTCCAGACGTCCGGCGTCACGGCATCGAAATCCGGGTTGAAGCCATTGGCGGCCAGGCACGGCAGGTAATGCGGCTTGGCCCCGGCCAGGAACGCGGCGCCTTCGTAGATCTGGTAGAACGGGTTCGGGCTCACCACCAGCGCATCGTCGCCGCGATTGACCACGGTTTGGGTGAAGGCGAACAGCGCTTCACGCGTGCCGTTGACCGGCAAGATGTTGCGCGCCGGGTCGAGCCAGCCCCTGGGCACATTGAAGCGGCGCTCGCACCAGGCGCCGATGGCCTCGCGCAGCGCGGGAATGCCCAGGGTGGTCGGGTACACGGCCATCTGGTCAAGGTTATTGCTCAGCGCTTCGGCCACGAAGGTCGGGGATTTGTGCTTCGGCTCGCCGATGGACAGCGCGATCGGGCGTTTGTCCGGGTTCGGCGTGACACTGCCCAGCAGGGCGCGCAGTTTTTCGAACGGGTAGGGCTGCAGTTGGTTCAGGGCGTTGTTCATGTAAGCCTCTATCACGGTGAACACAGACTCTGTGGGAGCTGGCTTGCCTGCGATGGGGACGCCGCGGTACACCAGAGACTCCGCAGCGATGCCATCGCAGGCAAGCCAGCTCCCACAGGGATCGTGTTTACAAAGTTAAAAATTCATATAGTCAGGTGCGTCAGTTCGACGTTCGGTTGCTGAGTCACGCTTAATTGCTGCTCGATGGCTTTCTGCAAGCGGCGGCACAGTTCCGGGTCGGACAATGGCTGGTTGTCGGCGTCGGTGATGAAGAACACGTCTTCCACGCGCTCGCCGAGGGTCGCGATCTTGGCATTCTGCAACGACAGGTCGAACTCCAGGAAAATCCCACCGACTCGCGCCAACAGGCCCGGGCGGTCCGGGGCGCTGAGTTCCAGCACAGTTACCGGGCGCTGGGCGTCGTTGGAGATGGTCACCTGTGGGGCAAACGCAAAATGCTTGAGCTGACGCGGCACCCGGCGCTGGATGATGGTCGGGTAGTCGTCAGGGTTGTGCAGGGCCTCGGTCAGGCCTTCGCGGATCTTTTTCACGCGTGCTGGGTTGTCACCAATTGAGTCGCCATCGGTGTCGAGCACGATATAAGTGTCGAGGGTGAACTGGCTGCTGGAGGTGATGACCCGGGCGTCATGGATGTTGAGGTTGAGCTGGTCCATGGCGGCTACCGTCACAGCGAAGAAGTCGTGCTGGTCCGGCGCATAAATGAAGATCTGCGTACCGCCCTCGAATTCGCGCTGGGTGGTCTCCTTGACCAATACCAGCGGGCCGCCATCGGCTGGCTGCTGCAAGATCGCGTCAGTGTGCCAAGCCACGTCGCCAGCGGTGTGGCGCAGGAAGTAATCGTCGCCCAGTTGCGACCACAGTTGTTCGACGTCGTCTGGGTCGTTGCCGCCGCGCACCAATATATCCAGCGCCGCGCTTTGGGTGCGGCGGATCTGCTCTTCGCGGTCCACCGGGTTTTCCAGGCCGCGGCGCAGGGCGCGCTTGGTCTCGGTGTACAGCTGGCGCAACAGGCTGGCGCGCCAGGAGTTCCACAGCGTCGGGTTGGTGGCGTTGATGTCGGAGACGGTCAAGACGTACAGGTAGTCGAGGTGGGTTTCATCGCCGACGATCTGTGCGAAGTCGTGGATCACCTGTGGGTCGGACAGGTCCTTGCGTTGGGCGGTGGTGGACATCACCAAATGGTTCTGCACCAGCCAGACGATCAGGCGACTGTCCCACAGCGGCAACTGGTGGCGCTGGCAGAACGCCTCGGCATCCACCGCACCGATCTCGGAGTGGTCGCCATGCCGGCCCTTGCCTATGTCGTGGTACAAACCGGCCAGGTAGATCAGCTCGGGCTTGGGCAACTTGGCCATCAGCTTACTGGCCAAAGGGAATTTCTCTGACACCTGGGTGTACTGCAACTTACGCAGGTGCTTGATCAGGTTCAGGGTGTGCGCATCCACGGTATAAATGTGGAACAGGTCGTGCTGCATTTGCCCGACGATAAAGCCGAACTCCGGCAGGTAGCGCCCGAGGATGCCGTAACGGTTCATGCGCCGCAGGTTGCGGTGGATGCCGATTTTGCACTTGAACAGCTCGATAAACAGGCTGGTGTTGCGGATGTCGTTGCGGAAATCGTCGTCGATCAGGTGACGGTTTTCCCGCAGCAGGCGAATGGTGTCGGCGCGCACGCCTTTTATTTCCGGCTGCTGGGCCATCAGCACGAAGATTTCCAGCATGGCGAACGGCGTGCGGCGAAACACATTGTCGTTGCGCGCTTCGATATAGCCGTCGTGCAGTTGGAAACGCGAGTTGATCGGTTGCGGCGGCGCTTCGTCTTCAGGGGCCAGGATCACCTCTTCGAAGTGCTGGATGATCAGGTCGCTGAGCTGGGCAATGCTCATGACCACCCGGTAATACTGCTGCATGAAGCTTTCGATGCTGGTCTTTGCGTCTTCGCCTTCAAACCCCAGCAGGGTGGCGATGGAGCGCTGATGGTCGAACAGCAGGCGGTCTTCGGAGCGCCCCGCGAGCATGTGCAGGGCGTAGCGCACCTTCCACAGAAAATCCTGGGACGAGGCCAGCAGGGCGTTCTCGCTTTCCACCAGGAAGCCTTCACCGGCCAATGCCCGCAGGTTCAAGGTGCCGTATTGGCGGCGGGCAACCCACAAAATCGTCTGGATATCCCGCAGTCCGCCCGGTGAGCCTTTGACGTTGGGTTCCAGGTTGTATTCGGTGTCGTTGTACTTGTGGTGCCTGGCCTTTTGCTCGGCGCGCTTGGCCAGGAAGAACTCCTTGCTCGGCCACATGTGCGCGGTGCTGGTGACTTCGAGCATGCGCTGGCGCAGGCGCTCGGGGCCGGCGATGGTGCGGCTTTCCATCAGGTTGGTGATCACCGTGAGGTCGGCGCGGGCTTCTTCGGCGCATTCGTCGACCGAGCGTACGCTCTGGCCGACTTCCAGGCCGATGTCCCACAACAGCGTCAGAAAACGCTCGATGGAATCGCGAAAGATCTCATGATCGGCGCTGTCCAGCAGGATCAGCAGGTCGATGTCGGAGTAGGGGTGCAGTTCGCCACGCCCGTAGCCGCCGACCGCCACCAGGGCGATGTCGGCGTCTTCGCTCCAGCTGAACTGCTCCCAAGCCTTTTGCAGGATGTTATCGACAAACCAGGCGCGGTCTTCGATCAACCGACGGATGTCCCGGCCGCTGCGAAAGCGCGCATCGAGCACCTCGCGGGCCTGGCGAATAGCTTTCTTGAACGCGGCGATGGGGCTCGCCTTCAGGGCCAGTTCGGCCTGGAACTGGCCACGGTCGAAGAGTTCGGGATCCACCTGGGGCATCGATCGGCTTTCCTTTCTATCAAACAGTCAGTCACAACACAGTGGGGGAAAACCTGAGCAACCGTTACGCCGAAGCAGCACCTGAAGTGCGCGGGATTGTGTCGTCGGCGCGCAGGGTGAAGATTTCATAGCCGGTTTCGGTGACCAGCAGGGTGTGTTCCCACTGGGCCGAGAGCTTGCGGTCCTTGGTGATGGCGGTCCAGCCGTCGCCCAGCACTTTGGTATCGGCCTTGCCCTGATTGATCATCGGCTCGATGGTGAAGGTCATGCCTGCCTTGAGTTCCATGCCAGTGCCGGCGCGGCCGTAGTGCAGGATCTGTGGCTCTTCGTGGAACACGGTGCCGATACCGTGGCCGCAGAATTCGCGCACCACCGAGAAGCCGTTCTTTTCAGCGTGCTTCTGGATCACTTCGCCGATGTCGCCCAGGCGGCAACCCGGTTTGACGATTTCGATGGCCTTGTACATGCATTCCTGGGTCACCTGGGACAGGCGCTCGGCCCAGACCGGCACGGTGCCGACGTGGAACATGCGGCTGGTGTCGCCGAAGTAGCGGTCCTTGATCACGGTAACGTCGATGTTCAGGGTGTCGCCGTCCTTCAACGGTTTGTCACCGGGAATCCCGTGGCAGACCACGTGGTTGACCGAGGTGCAGATCGACTTGGGGAAGCCTTTGTAGTTCAACGGCGCAGGGATAGCACCCTGCACGTTGACGATATAGTCATGGCAGATTTGGTTGAGGGTCTCGGTGGTAACGCCGGGCTTGACGTGCTCGGCGATCATTTCCAGCACGTCGGCAGCCAGTTTGCCGGCGATGCGCATGCCGGCGATGTCTTCGGCGGTTTTCAAACTAACGGTCATACAGGCTCTCTCTAGCGCGACGCGCTGAAATCAATACGGTTTACGGGCGTGCGACAAGAGGTTACAGAATTCGCACAAGCCACAAAAAACGCGATTCTAACAGACGATGGCGTCAAATCATGAGCCTCTGATGATCGCTTCTTTCTATAAGGTAGGGCGATGTTGGCTCTATTCAAGGGGTTACACGAAAGCGACCGGCGGCAAATGTGATTGCGTGTTCCGTTTTTGCCGATGCTGTGGTATAAAATGCGCCGCTTTCCGGGGATGCCCCGCAGAGCTTAAATCCACACACGTGTCGACACGATGACCTGGGTGCCGGAGGCTTTGAAGCCGCTGGTTGGTCATTGGGATACGTGGAGGCCAAACCCGACTTATTAAGGAACTATCATGTCCCAAGTCAACATGCGCGATATGCTGAAGGCCGGTGTGCACTTCGGTCACCAGACCCGTTACTGGAACCCGAAAATGGGTAAATACATTTTCGGCGCGCGTAACAAGATCCACATTATCAACCTTGAAAAAACCCTGCCTATGTTCAACGAAGCTTTGACTTTCGTAGAGCGCCTGGCTCAGGGCAAAAACAAGATTCTGTTCGTCGGCACCAAGCGTTCCGCTGGCAAGATCGTTGCTGAAGAAGCAGCACGTTGCGGTTCGCCGTACGTCGATCACCGCTGGTTGGGCGGCATGCTCACCAACTTCAAAACCATCCGTGCTTCCATCAAGCGTCTGCGTGACCTTGAAGTGCAAGCCGAAGACGGTACTTTCGCCAAGCTGACCAAGAAAGAGGCGCTGATGCGCACTCGCGACCTGGAAAAGCTCGATCGTTCCCTGGGTGGTATCAAGGACATGGGCGGTCTGCCTGACGCACTGTTCGTTATCGACGTTGATCACGAGCGTATCGCGATCACCGAAGCCAACAAGCTGGGCATCCCTGTTATCGGCGTAGTCGATACCAACAGCAGCCCGGAAGGCGTTGACTACATCATCCCAGGCAACGATGACGCAATCCGCGCTATCCAGCTGTACATGGGTTCGATGGCTGACGCTGTAATCCGTGGTCGCAACCACGTTGCTGGTGGTGCCGAGCAGTTCGTTGAAGAAGCTCCGGTAGCCGCAGCTGAGTAATTGACGCCCTGGCGTTGACTCAGTAAGCAAAAAGGGGGCTTGGCCCCCTTTTTGCCACCTCGAAAACCATTTGTCGGCGCCCATTTGTGGCAGCGCAACCTAGCGACTGTAACGTGCAGCGGCCTACAAGGGTGATTCGGGAAGAATTGATCGCCCGTTTGATCGGGTGGAATGGTTGAAAACCTATCCAAGAGGATTTTGAAATGGCAGAGATTACTGCAGCGTTGGTTAAAGAACTGCGTGAGCGTACCGGCGAAGGCATGATGGATTGCAAAAAGGCCTTGACCAAGGCCGGCGGCGACATCGAAAAAGCCATCGACGACATGCGTGCCTCGGGCGCCATCAAGGCTGCCAAGAAAGCCGGCAACGTGGCTGCCGAAGGCGCTATCGCTCTGGTTGAAGACGGTAAAGCCGCCGTTCTGCTGGAAGTGAACTCGCAGACCGACTTCCTCGCTCTGCAAGACGACTTCAAGGCATTCGTTGCTGCCAGCGTCCAGAAAGCATTCGACGACAAGCTGACCACCGTTGAGCCGCTGATCGAAGCTCAAGAAGCTGCTCGCCTGGTGCTGGTCGGCAAGGTTGGCGAAAACGTCAACATCCGTCGCCTGGTTCGCGTTGAAGGTGATGTTGTGGGTGGTTACCTGCACGGCAACAAAATCGGCGTAGCTGTTGTCCTGAAAGGCGGCAACGTTGAACTGGCCAAAGACATCGCTATGCACGTAGCGGCCAGCAACCCTGAATTCCTGCTGCCATCGGAAGTGTCCGCTGACGCCATCGAACGCGAAAAAGCCGTGTTCCTGAGCCTCAACGCTGACAAGATCGCCGGCAAGCCAGAAAACATCGTTGAAAACATGATCAAAGGCCGTATCAGCAAGTTCCTGGCTGAAGCGAGCCTGGTTGAGCAGGCGTTCGTCAAGAACCCTGAAATCAAGGTTGGCGAACTGGCAAAGAAAGCCGGTGCTGAAATCGTTTCCTTCACCTACTTTAAAGTAGGCGAAGGCATCGAGAAGCCGGTCGACAACTTCGCTGAAGAAGTTGCTGCCCAGCTGGCTGCCGCCAAGCAATAAGACAGTTTTCAACTGTCGCCCGAAAGAGGCTGCCCGCTCACGCGCGCAGCCTCTTTTCAAATGGGAAGGCCGATTTTAATTGGCATCCCTTCGGAACTGGCTTACAAAGCCGTGTTCCGATGGCGCTGTAGCAGCGTCCAGCTAGAGTGAACGCAAGCCGTAAACGGCTCGCCAAGAATTTTTAAAAATACGCCGCAGGAGAGATTCGCAATGGCTCAGCAGGGCAGTGGTTATCAGGCTCGCTATAAACGCATTCTACTCAAGCTTAGCGGCGAGGCCCTCATGGGCTCGGAAGAGTTCGGGATCGATCCCAAAGTGCTCGACCGCATGGCGCTGGAAGTCGGCCAACTGGTCGGTATCGGCGTTCAGGTCGGCCTGGTGATCGGCGGCGGTAACCTGTTTCGCGGCGCGGCACTGAGTGCGGCCGGCATGGATCGGGTCACAGGCGACCACATGGGCATGCTGGCCACTGTGATGAACGCCTTGGCCATGCGCGACGCCCTGGAGCGCGCCAATATCTCGGCTATCGTGATGTCGGCCATTTCCATGGTCGGCGTGACCGATCACTATGACCGCCGCAAAGCCATGCGCCACCTGAACGCCAAGGAAGTGGTGATCTTCGCCGCTGGCACAGGTAACCCGTTCTTCACCACCGACTCGGCAGCGTGCCTGCGCGCCATCGAGATCGATGCTGACGTGGTGCTCAAGGCGACCAAGGTAGACGGCGTGTACACCGCAGATCCATTCAAAGACCCGCATGCCGAGAAGTTCGATCATCTGACCTACGATGAAGTGCTGGATCGCAAATTGGGCGTGATGGACCTGACTGCTATTTGCCTGTGCCGCGACCACAAGATGCCACTACGCGTATTTAACATGAACAAACCCGGTGCCCTGCTGAATATCGTACACGGCGGCGCAGAAGGGACTCTGATCGAGGAAGGCCAACAATGATCAACGAAATTAAAAAAGACGCTCAAGAGCGTATGCAGAAATCCCTGGACTCCCTGAACCATGCATTTGGTCAGATTCGTACAGGCAAGGCTCACCCAAGCATTCTGGGCAGCGTGATGGTGCCGTATTACGGCGCAGATACCTCCATCACCCAAGTGGCCAACATCACCGTAAAAGACTCGCGCACCCTGCAAGTCGTCGCCTTTGAGCGCAACATGCTCGGCGCCGTCGACAAGGCTATCCAGAGCGCCGGTCTGAACCTCAACCCGACCAACCTGGGCGAGTTGCTGCTGATTTCCATGCCAGCCCTGACTGAAGAAACCCGCAAGGGCTTCACCAAGCAGGCGCGCAGCGCAGCTGAAGATGCGCGGGTTGCCGTGCGCAACATTCGTCGTGATGCCTTGGGTGATCTGAAGAAATTGGTCAAGGACAAGGAAATCAGCGAAGACGAAGAGCGCCGTGCCGTTGCTGATATCGACAAACTGACCAAAGATGCCGAGGCCCAGATCACCAAGGCCACGGAAGAAAAAGAAAAGGACCTGATGGCCGTATAAGGGGTCAGGACGCCTTCATGGAAAAGACCAAGCAGACTGTACCCTCCGTGGTGCCGCGCCATGTCGCGATCATCATGGATGGGAATAATCGCTGGGCGAAAAAGCGCTTTATGCCGGGTGTCGCCGGGCATAAAGCGGGTGTCGATGCGGTAAGGGCTGTGATTGAAGTGTGTGCCGAGGCCAAGGTCGAAGTGTTGACTTTGTTCGCCTTCTCCAGTGAGAACTGGCAGCGGCCCGCCGAAGAAGTCAGTGCCTTGATGGACCTGTTCTTCAAGGCCTTGCGTCGTGAGGCCAAGCGCCTCAACGACAACAACATCAGCCTGCGTATCATTGGTGATCGCTCGCGCTTCCATCCGGAACTGCAAGCCGCCATGCGCGAAGCCGAGGCCATTACCGCTGGCGCCGAGCGTTTTGTGCTGCAGATCGCAGCCAATTACGGTGGCCAGTGGGATATCGCCCAGGCCGCGCAACGGCTGGCCCGCGAAGTGCAGGCCGGCCATCTGCGTCCCGACGACATTACGCCCGAACTGTTGCAAACCTGCCTGGTCACCGGCGACCTGCCGTTGCCTGACTTGTGCATCCGTACCGGTGGTGAGCACCGCATCAGCAATTTCCTGTTGTGGCAGTTGGCCTATACCGAGCTGTACTTCTCCGACCTGTTCTGGCCGGACTTCAAACACGATGCCATGCGTAAAGCACTGGCCGATTTCGCTTCCCGTCAGCGTCGCTTCGGTAAAACGAGCGAGCAGATCGAAGCTGGAGCCCGGGTTTAAATGCTTAAACAACGAATCATCACAGCACTGATCCTGTTGCCGATTGCCTTGTGTGGGTTTTTCCTGCTCGAGGGTTCCGGCTTTGCGCTGTTTATCGGCCTGGTCGTCACCCTGGGTGCCTGGGAGTGGGCGCGCCTGGCGGGTTTCAGCGCGCAATTGCCGCGTGTGGTGTATGCCACTGTCGTGGCTGCCCTGGCGTTTCTCTTGTACATCCTGCCGGACCTTGCGCCTTGGGTGTTGGGGGCGGCAGTGTTGTGGTGGGCACTGGCGACGTTCCTGGTGTTGACCTATCCGCGTACCAGTGGCCAATGGTCCACCGTTGCCTGCAAGTTGGTGATTGGTTTGTTGATCCTCTTGCCTGCGTGGCAAGGGCTGGTGGAAATCAAGCGTTACCCAATGGGTAACTGGTTGATTCTGGCCGTGATGGTGCTGGTCTGGGGCGCTGATATCGGTGCCTACTTTTCCGGCCGGGCCTTCGGCAAGCGCAAGCTGGCGCCGGCGGTCAGTCCGGGCAAGAGCTGGGAAGGCGTTTACGGCGGCCTGGCACTAACGCTGGTGATCACGCTGGTAGTGGGTGTCGTGCGTGGCTGGTCGGTGAAGGAAATCTTCCTGGCGCTGTTGGCCACGGCCATCGTGGTGTTCATTTCGGTGGTGGGTGACCTCACTGAAAGCATGTTTAAGCGCCAGGCCGGGATCAAGGACAGTAGCAACCTGCTGCCGGGCCATGGCGGCGTGCTGGACCGCATCGACAGCTTGACCGCGGCCATTCCGATCTTCGCCGTGCTGTTGTGGATGACGGCTTCGTGAGCCGCCTGCAACAAATAACCGTGCTGGGTGCGACGGGGTCGGTAGGGCTGAGTACCCTTGACGTGATTGCGCGTCATCCTGATCGCTATCAGGTCTTCGCCCTCACCGGGTTTACCCGCTTGAGCGAGCTGCTGGCTTTGTGCGTGCGTCATTCGCCGCGCTTTGCCGTGGTGCCTGAAGCGGCCGCGGCTCGTGGCCTGCAGGATGATCTGCGGGCTGCCGGGCTTGCCACTCAGGTGTTGGTCGGGGAGGAGGGGTTGTGCCAGGTCTCGGCCGACGCTGACGTGGATACCGTGGTTGCCGCTATTGTCGGTGCGGCCGGTTTGCGTCCGACCCTGGCTGCTGTCGATGCCGGCAAGAAGATCCTGCTGGCCAATAAAGAAGCGCTGGTGATGTCTGGTGCACTCTTTATGCAGGCGGTGCGCAAAAGCGGCGCCGTGTTGCTGCCCCTCGATAGCGAGCACAATGCGATTTTCCAATGCATGCCGGGTGACTACGCCCGGGGCTTGAGTCAGGTTGGCGTGCGTCGGATTCTGCTGACGGCGTCTGGTGGTCCTTTCCGGCAAACTCCGTTGGCTGAGTTGGAAGATGTGTCGCCTGACCAGGCGTGCGCTCATCCGAACTGGTCCATGGGGCGCAAGATCTCGGTTGATTCGGCGAGCATGATGAACAAGGGTCTTGAGTTGATCGAGGCGTGCTGGCTGTTCGATGCGCGCCCGGATCAGGTCGAGGTGGTGATTCACCCGCAAAGTGTGATTCATTCGCTGGTTGATTACGTGGACGGTTCGGTATTGGCGCAGTTGGGCAATCCCGATATGCGCACGCCCATCGCCAATGCCTTGGCCTGGCCGGAGCGGATTGACTCCGGTGTGGCGCCGTTGGACCTGTTTGCCGTGGCCCGTCTGGACTTCGAGGCGCCGGACGAGCAGCGCTTTCCTTGCCTGCGCCTGGCGCGGCAAGCTGCCGAAGCGGGTAACAGCGCGCCGGCGATGCTGAATGCCGCGAATGAAGTGGCTGTGGCAGCGTTTCTCGAACGGCGCATCCGCTTTCCGCAGATCGCGAGTATCATCGAGGGCGTCCTAGCGCTTGAACCTGTAGTGGCGGTGAATGATCTGGGGGCGGTATTCGAGGCTGATGCCAAGGCTCGAGCCCTGGCTGAGCAATGGTTGAGCCGGAACGCGCGTTAGTCTTTGGGCGGGTTTGAGCCTTTAGGCACTGGATTGGAATGCGGAGAAATTAGATGAGTGCGCTTTACATGATCGTCGGCACCCTGGTTGCTCTGGGTGTGCTGGTTACCTTCCACGAATTCGGCCATTTCTGGGTCGCGCGTCGTTGCGGCGTCAAGGTACTGCGCTTTTCCGTCGGTTTCGGCATGCCGCTGTTGCGCTGGCGTGACCGCCAAGGCACCGAATTCGTGATTGCCGCCATCCCGCTGGGTGGCTACGTCAAGATGCTCGATGAGCGCGAAGGCGAAGTGCCGGCAGATCAGTTGGACCAATCCTTCAATCGCAAGACCGTTCGTCAGCGTATCGCCATTGTTGCCGCTGGCCCGATCGCCAACTTCCTGTTGGCGATGGTGTTCTTCTGGGTCCTCGCCATGCTGGGCAGCCAGCAGGTGCGTCCGGTCATCGGTGCGGTCGAGTCGGACAGTATTGCCGCTAAAGCCGGCCTGGTTGCCGGGCAAGAAATTGTTTCCATTGATGGCGAGCCCACCACAGGTTGGGGTGCGGTCAATCTGCAGTTGGTGCGCCGCCTGGGCGAAAGCGGCATCGTCAATGTGGTGGTGCGTGAGCAGGACTCGACTACCGAAACCCCGCGTGATCTGACCCTCGACCACTGGCTCAAGGGCGCTGATGAACCTGATCCGATCAAGTCCCTGGGCATACGTCCATGGCGTCCGGCCTTGCCGCCAGTCCTGGCGGAGCTCGATCCGAAAGGTCCGGCCCAGGCCGCTGGCCTGAAAACAGGCGATCGGCTGTTGGCCCTCGATGGACAGGCGCTGGGCGACTGGCAGCAAGTAGTCGACCTGGTTCGTGTACGTCCTGATACTAAAATTCTGCTGAAAGTTGAGCGCGACGGTGCTCAAATCGACGTCCCTGTGACCTTGTCTGTTCGCGGGGAAGCCAAGGCGGCCGGGGGTTACCTCGGTGCCGGAGTCAAAGGTGTCGACTGGCCGCCATCGATGGTGCGTGAGGTCAGCTTCGGGCCGTTGGCAGCAATTGGCGAGGGTGCAAAACGCACTTGGACCATGAGTGTGCTGACCCTGGAATCCCTCAAGAAAATGTTGTTCGGCGAGCTCTCGGTAAAAAACTTGAGTGGACCGATAACCATTGCTAAAGTGGCGGGCGCTTCTGCCCAGTCGGGTGTCGCGGATTTCCTGAATTTCCTGGCTTATCTGAGTATTAGCCTGGGTGTTCTGAATTTGTTGCCCATTCCAGTATTGGATGGGGGGCATCTGTTGTTTTATCTGGTCGAGTGGGTGCGTGGTCGCCCCTTGTCGGATCGGGTGCAGGGTTGGGGGATACAGATCGGTATCAGTTTGGTGGTCGGGGTGATGTTATTAGCCTTGGTCAACGATCTGGGTCGACTGTAACGCTTCGCTGAATTGCGAATCTGCCGCATTTTGCGGCAGTTTGTTTATTGCCAGTTGGAATAAGAAAGGACTTCATGAAACGTCTGCTGCTAACTGCGGTTCTCACCGTATTGATGATCGCCGAAGTTCACGCCGAGTCCTTCACCATCTCCGATATTCGCGTCAACGGCCTCCAGCGGGTTTCCGCCGGTAGCGTCTTTGGTGCGTTACCGTTGAACGTCGGTGAACAGGCTGATGACCGTCGCCTGGTGGAGTCCACTCGTGCGCTGTTCAAAACCGGTTTCTTTCAAGACATCCAACTGGGGCGTGAAGGCAACGTCCTGGTCATCACCGTTGTCGAGCGACCTTCCGTCGCCAGTATCGAGATCGAAGGCAACAAGGCGATCTCTACTGAAGACTTGATGAAAGGTCTGAAGCAATCCGGCCTGGCCGAAGGCGAGATCTTCCAACGCGCCACCCTTGAAGGTGTGCGTAACGAGCTGCAACGCCAGTACGTTGCCCAAGGCCGCTACTCCGCCACCGTGGAAACGGAAGTGGTGCCGCAGCCGCGTAACCGTGTGGGCCTCAAGGTCAACATCAACGAAGGCACCGTGGCGGCGATCCAGCACATCAACGTGGTGGGTAATACCAAGTTCGCTGATGAAGACCTGATCGACCTGTTCGAGCTCAAGACCACCAACTGGCTGTCGTTCTTCAAGAACGATGACAAGTACGCCCGCGAGAAACTGTCTGGTGACTTGGAACGCCTGCGTTCCTACTACCTGGACCGTGGCTATATCAACATGGATATCGCCTCGACCCAGGTCTCCATCACCCCGGACAAGAAACACGTCTACATCACAGTCAACGTCAACGAAGGCGAGAAGTACAAGGTTCGTGATGTCAAGCTGAGCGGCGACCTGAAAGTGCCTGAAGACCAGGTCAAGGCGCTGCTGCTGGTGCAGAAAGACCAGGTGTTCTCCCGCAAGCTGATGACCACCACGTCAGAACTGATCACTCGCCGCCTGGGTAACGAAGGCTATACCTTCGCCAACGTCAACGGCGTGCCGACTCCGCATGATGATGACCACACCGTGGACATCACTTTCGTCGTCGATCCCGGCAAACGTGCCTACGTGAACCGCATCAACTTCCGTGGCAACACCAAGTCAGCGGACGAAGTGCTGCGTCGTGAAATGCGTCAGATGGAAGGTGGCTGGGCGTCGACTTACCTGATCGACCAGTCCAAGACCCGTCTTGAACGCCTGGGCTTCTTCAAGGAAGTCAACGTCGAAACCCCGGCCGTACCGGGTGTTGATGACCAGGTTGACGTGAACTACGCCGTGGAAGAACAAGCCTCGGGCTCGATCACCGCCAGTGTCGGCTTCGCACAAAGTGCCGGTCTGATCCTTGGTGGCTCCATCACCCAGAACAACTTCCTGGGTACCGGTAACCGCGTGTCTATCGGCCTGACCCGAAGCGAATACCAGAGCCGATATAACTTCGGTTATACCGACCCCTACTGGACTGCTGATGGTGTGAGCCTGGGCTACAACGCCTTCTACCGCACCACCGACTACAAAGACCTCGACGTTGACGTTGCAAGCTATGCGATCGACAGCCTCGGTGCCGGTGTCAACGTTGGTTACCCGATCAGCGAGACGTCGCGCCTGACCTTCGGCCTGACTGCGCAACAGGATGAGATCAAGACCGGTGTCTACACCGTGGATGAAATCTTTGACTTCACCCGTCGTGAAGGTGACAAGTTCCTGAACTTCAAGGCATCTGCTGGCTGGTCCGAGTCGACCCTGAACAAAGGGGTGCTGGCAACCCGTGGCCATTCCCAGAGCCTGACTGCGGAAGTCACCACGCCGGGCAGCGACCTGTCGTTCTTCAAGCTCGACTACCGTGGCCAACTGTTCACGCCGTTGAGCGACAACTACACCATGCGCCTGCACACTGAATTGGGTTATGGCGATGGTTATGGTTCCACCAACGGTCTACCTTTCTACGAGAACTACTACGCGGGTGGCTTCAACTCCGTACGTGGTTTCAAAGACAGCACCCTGGGTCCACGTGGTACCCCAAGCCGTGGTGTTGGTGTAACCGGTAACCAAGGCACTGTGGCTGACTCCGACAACGATCCGCTGCCGTTCGGTGGTAACGTGCTGATCCAGGGTGGTGCCGAGATCCTGTTCCCGCTGCCGTTCGTCAAGGATCAGCGTTCCCTGCGGACCTCGGTCTTCTGGGACGTGGGTAACGTGTTCGACTCCAAGTGCGAGCAGATTCGTAACCCGAGCGGCTTGAAGTCCAACACCCAGTGCAACGATGTGAGCCTCAGTAACTTGGCGAGCTCCGTGGGCTTGGGTGTGACCTGGGTGACTGCGCTGGGCCCGTTGAGCTTCGCGCTGGCCATGCCGATCAAGAAACCGGATAACGCTGAAACCCAGATTTTCCAATTCTCCCTCGGCCAGACGTTCTAAGCGTCTGACCTAAGATAACGACAACGGATTCTGTAGGAGTACATCGTGCGTAAGTTGACTCAATTGGTTTTGCTGGCCACTGTGCTGGTAACCACCCCGGCCTTCGCCGAAATGAAAATCGCCGTCCTGAACTATCAGATGGCGCTGTTGGAATCCGACGCGGCCAAGCGTTATGCCGTGGATGCCGAGAAGAAATTCGGTCCGCAACTGACCAAACTCAAGACCCTGGAAAGCAGCGCCAAGGGCATCCAGGATCGTCTGGTAGCCGGTGGCGACAAGATGCAGCAAGGCGAGCGCGAGCGTCTGGAGCTTGAATTCAAGCAAAAGGCCCGTGACTACCAGTTCCAGTCCAAGGAGCTGAACGAAGCCAAAGCGGTTGCTGACCGTGAAATGCTGAAACAGCTGAAGCCGAAACTCGACAGCGCCGTGGAAGAAGTCATCAAGAAAGGTGCCTTTGACCTGGTGTTCGAGCGTGGCGCGGTTATCGACGTCAAGCCTCAATATGACATCACCCGCCAGGTGATCGAGCGCATGAACCAGCTGAAGTAAGCCATGACCGCGACTATCAAGCTCGGCGAGTTGGCCGAGTTCCTGGGGGCCACCTTAAATGGCTCCCCGGAGAAAGAAATCACTGGGCTAGCCACCTTGCAGGAGGCTGGCCCAGCTCAGTTGAGCTTCCTCGCAAACCCTCAATACCGTAAATACCTGGTCGAGAGCCAAGCCGCCGCCGTGTTGCTGAAAGCTGCTGACGCCGAAGGGTTTGCAGGGGACTCGCTGGTGGTGCCCGACCCGTACCTCGCTTATGCCCGGGTGTCGCACCTGTTCGATCCGAAACCAAGGGCCGCAGCCGGTATTCATTCGTCTGCGGTCATCGCCGATGATGCTCAGGTTGATCCTGCGGCCAGCATTGGCGCCTTTGCGGTGATCGAGAGCGGTGCGCGCATTGCAGCAGGTGTGACCATTGGTGCCCATTGCTTTATCGGCGCGCGCTGCGAGATCGGCGCTGACGGTTGGCTCGCACCGCGCGTAACCCTGTACCACGATGTGCGTATCGGTGAGCGTGTGGTCATCCAATCGGGTGCGGTGATCGGGGGGGAAGGCTTCGGCTTCGCCAACGCCAAGGGTATCTGGAACAAGATTGCCCAGGTCGGCGGCGTATTGATCGGCGACGACGTGGAAATTGGCGTCAACACTGCTGTTGATCGCGGGGCCCTGGCCGATACCGTGATCGGCAACGGCGTGAAGCTCGACAACCAGATTCAGATCGCCCACAACGTGCAGATTGGTGATCACACTGCCATGGCAGCGTGTGTGGGCATTTCCGGCAGCACCAGGATCGGCAAGCATTGCATGCTCGCCGGTGGCGTAGGGCTGGTGGGGCATATCGATATTTGCGACAACGTCTTCATCACCGGCATGACCATGGTTACCCACTCGATTACCGAGCCAGGGGCCTACTCATCCGGTACCGCCATGCAGCCTGCGGCTGAATGGCGCAAGAGCGCAGCACGGTTGAGGCAGCTCGACGACATGGCTCGACGTCTCAAACAGCTGGAAAAGCGTGTTGGGGACGTGACCCCTGGCGGTAATGCTTCATCAGAAGGCTGATACCATTTCCATATCAAGTGTGCACAGCCGCTAGACTGCCTCCTTGATTTGCTAGCGGGGCGTGCGTTTAGTTCGCCCGCCCCCAATCTTTATTACAGGCTTCCCCCCGAAATGATGGACATCAACGAGATTCGCGAATACCTGCCTCACCGTTACCCGTTCCTGCTGGTGGACCGCGTAGTGGACCTCAACGTCGAGGAAAAGCGCATTCGTGCCTACAAGAATGTCAGCATCAACGAACCGTTCTTCAACGGTCACTTTCCCGCGCATCCAATCATGCCGGGCGTGCTGATCATCGAAGCGATGGCCCAGGCTGCCGGTATCCTTGGTTTCAAAATGCTCGACCTCAAGCCTGCCGACGGCACACTCTACTATTTCGTGGGGTCCGATAAGTTGCGTTTTCGCAACCCGGTCACCCCGGGTGACCAGTTGATCCTGGAAGCCAAGTTCATCAGTTGCAAGCGCCAGATCTGGAAGTTCGAATGCCAGGCTTCGGTGGACGGCAAGCCTGTGTGCTCCGCCGAAATCATCTGTGCGGAACGCAAACTATGAGTTTGATTGACCCTCGCGCAATCATCGATCCGTCGGCCGTACTGGCCGCCGACGTTGAGGTCGGCCCCTGGTCGATCATCGGCGCAGGTGTGGAAATCGGCGAGGGGACTGTCATCGGGCCGCACGTGATCCTTAAAGGTCCGACCCGTATTGGCAAACACAATCGTATCTACCAGTTTTCCTCGGTAGGCGAAGACACCCCGGACATGAAGTACAAGGGTGAAGAAACACGCCTGGTAATCGGTGATCACAACATCATTCGTGAAGGCGTGACCATTCACCGTGGCACCGTGCAAGATCGGGCCGAGACCACCCTGGGTGATCACAACCTGGTCATGGCCTACGCGCACATCGGCCACGACAGCGTCATCGGCAACCACTGCATCCTGGTCAACAACACGGCGTTAGCCGGCCATGTGCACGTCGACGATTGGGCGATCCTCTCCGGATTCACCCTGGTGCATCAGTACTGCCATATCGGCGCACACAGCTTTTCCGGCATGGGTACCGCCATCGGCAAGGATGTTCCGGCGTTCGTCACAGTATTTGGCAACCCGGCCGAAGCTCGCAGCATGAACTTCGAAGGCATGCGCCGTCGTGGTTTCAGCGAAGAGGCCATCCACGCCCTGCGCCGTGCCTACAAGGTGGTTTATCGCCAGGGGCTTACCGTGGATCAGGCGTTGACGCAATTGGCCGAGCCATCGACGTTGTTCCCGGAAGTCGCGGTGTTCCGTGACTCTATCCAGGCGTCGACTCGCGGCATCACCCGCTAATCATGGCTAATCTGCGTATTGCGCTGGTGGCCGGAGAAGCTTCCGGTGACATTCTGGGCGCGGGTCTTATGCGGGCCCTCAAGGCCCAGCACCCTGCGGTGGAATTTATGGGTGTCGGCGGCCCGCTGATGCAGGCCGAAGGGCTCACGTCCTACTTTCCCATGGAGCGGCTATCGGTCATGGGGTTGGTGGAAGTGCTGGGCCGTCTGCGTGAGCTGCTGGCTCGCCGCAAGCTGCTGATCCAGACCCTCATCGAAGAGAAACCCGATGTTTTCATCGGGATCGACGCACCGGACTTCACCCTTAATATCGAGCTCAAGTTACGTCAGGCCGGGATCAAGACCGTGCACTACGTCAGCCCCTCCGTGTGGGCATGGCGTCAGAAGCGCGTACTGAAGATCCGCGAAGGCTGTGACTTGATGCTGACCCTGCTGCCGTTCGAAGCCAGGTTCTACGAAGAAAAGGGCGTGCCGGTGCGATTTGTCGGTCACACCCTGGCCGACACCATCCCTTTGCACGCTGATCGCACAGCCGCGCGCGCCGAGCTGGGTCTGCCTGACGGTCCGCTGGTGGCGCTGATGCCGGGCAGCCGTGGCGGCGAAGTCGGCCGCCTGGCTGCGGTGTTCTTCGATGCTGCCGAGCGCCTGCAAGCCTTGAAGCCAGGCGTACGTTTCGTGCTGCCCTGCGCGAGCCCGCAGCGGCGTGCGCAGATCGAGGCCCTATTGGACGGTCGCAACCTGCCGGTGACCTTGCTCGACGGCCAATCGCACCTGGCCCTGGCGGCCTGTAATGCCGTGCTGATCGCCTCGGGTACGGCCACCCTGGAGGCCTTGCTGTACAAGCGTCCGATGGTCGTGGCCTATCGCCTGGCGCCGCTGACCTTCTGGATTCTCAAGCGCATGGTCAAAAGCCCTTACATCTCCCTGCCCAACCTGCTGGCCCAGCGCCTGTTGGTGCCGGAGTTGTTGCAGGACGATGCAACGCCTGAGGCCTTGGCACAAACTCTACTACCCTTGATCGACGGCGGCGAAGAGCAGACCCGCGGTTTTGACGACATTCACTGCACCTTGCGCCGTGATGCCTCGAACCAGGCGGCGGACGCCGTGTTGACCTTGATCGGCAAGAAACAGGAAGCTTTATGACCAAGCAAATCGGCCTGGATTTCAGCCTGGTTGCCGAAGCCCACGAACTGGTGGCCGGTGTTGACGAGGTCGGGCGCGGGCCTTTGTGCGGCGCTGTCGTCACGGCGGCGGTGATTCTCGATCCGAACCGCCCGATTCTCGGCCTCAACGACTCGAAGAAACTCACCGAAGCGCGCCGCGAAAAGCTCTACGACGAGATTATTGAGAAGGCCCTCAGCTGGCATATTGCTCGGGCCGAAGTCGAGGAAATCGACGCGTTGAACATCCTTCACGCCACCATGCTTGCCATGCAGCGTGCAGTAGAAGGCCTGCACATCACGCCCAAAATGGCGATGATCGACGGCAACCGCTGCCCAAAATTGGCCATGCCGGCGGAAGCGGTGGTGAAGGGCGATAGCAAGGTGCCTGCGATTGCGGCAGCGTCAATCCTGGCTAAAGTCAGCCGCGATCGTGAAATGGCTGCTTTCGAATTGATCTACCCCGGCTACGGCATTGGCGGCCATAAAGGCTACCCGACCCCCGTTCATCTGGAAGCCCTGGCTCGCCTCGGCCCGACGCCGATCCACCGCCGCTCGTTCGCCCCCGTACGCCAGGCTTATGAGCTGCGAGAGAGTCTCAGCGAGGTGTAGTCGCGAGGCTGATGTTTTTGCCAAGGCCCGGTACAATCCCGGGCCTTGTTGTTTCTACGTTTAAGACAGGATCACTATGCCGGCTTCATTCGTTCACCTGCGCCTGCACACTGAATACTCCCTGGTTGACGGCCTGGTACGGATCAAACCGCTGGTCAAAACCCTGGTGGGCATGAACATGCCTGCCGTGGCGGTTACCGATCAGAACAACATGTGTTCCCTGGTCAAATTCTATAAAAACGCCATGGGCGCCGGCATCAAGCCGATCTGCGGCGCCGACCTGTGGTTGTCCAACAAAGATCCGGATAACGCCCTTAGCCGTATCAGTCTGCTGGCGATGAACGGCGTGGGTTATCGCAACCTCACCGAACTGATTTCCCGTGGCTTTATCGACGGCCAGCGCAACGGTTCGATCATCATCGAGCGCGAGTGGGTCGCCGAGGCCAGCGAAGGGCTGATCATGCTGTCGGCCGCTAAAGAGGGTGAGATCGGTCTCGCGCTACTCGGCGGCAATCCTCAAGAGGCTGAAGTGCTGGCCCGCGAGTGGATGCAGGTTTTTCCCGACCGTCTCTACTTGGAAGTCCAGCGCACCAACCGCCCCAACGACGAAGAGCACCTGCACGCCGCCGTGGCCCTGGCCGATAAGCTGGGCGCGCCGTTGGTAGCGACCAACGATGTGCGCTTCATCAAGAAAGAAGATTTCGAAGCCCACGAAACCCGCGTGTGCATCGGCGAGGGCCGGGCTCTGGATGACCCGCGACGCTCGAAGAACTTCAGCGAAGAGCAATACCTCAAAAGTGCCGACGAGATGGCCGAGCTGTTCAGCGACCTGCCCGAGGCCCTGGAAAACTCTGTCGAAATTGCCAAGCGTTGCAACATTGAAGTGAAGCTGGGCAAGCACTTCCTGCCCAACTTCCCGATTCCCGATGGCATGACCATCGATGAGTACTTCCGCAAGGTGTCGTTCGACGGCTTGGAAGAGCGCCTCAGTGTGCTGTTGCCCAAGGACACCACTGAGGATTACGAGGCCAAGCGCCAGGTCTATGTCGACCGGCTGAATTTCGAGCTGGATATCATCATCCAGATGGGGTTCCCCGGTTACTTCCTGATCGTAATGGACTTTATCCAGTGGGCCAAAAGCAACGGTGTGCCGGTAGGCCCGGGCCGGGGGTCGGGTGCTGGCTCGCTGGTTGCTTACGTACAGAAGATTACCGATCTCGACCCGCTGGAATATGACCTGCTGTTCGAACGGTTCCTGAACCCGGAACGGGTTTCCATGCCCGACTTCGACGTCGACTTCTGCATGGATGGTCGCGACCGCGTCATTGAGTACGTGGCCGAGAAATACGGCCGCAACGCGGTAAGCCAGATCATCACCTTCGGTTCCATGGCTGCCAAGGCTGTAATCCGCGACGTTGCGCGGGTGCAGGGCAAGTCCTACGGCCTGGCGGATCGCCTGTCGAAGATGATTCCGTTCGAAGTCGGCATGACCCTGGAAAAGGCCTACGAGCAGGAAGAGATCCTGCGTGACTTCATCAAGATCGATGAAGAAGCCGCCGAAATCTGGGACATGGCGCGCAAGCTCGAAGGCGTGGTGCGTAACGTCGGTAAACACGCCGGTGGTGTGGTTATCGCGCCTACAAAGCTCACCGACTTTTCGCCGATCTATTGCGATGAAGAAGGCGGTGGCCTGGTCACCCAGTTCGACAAGGACGACGTCGAGGCGGCCGGCCTGGTGAAGTTCGACTTCCTCGGCCTGCGCACGCTGACGATCATCGACTGGGCGCTCAAGACGATCAACCGTGAGCGTGCCAAGGTTGACGAAGAGCCGCTGGATATTGCGTTCATCCCGCTGGACGACAAGCCGACCTACCAGTTGCTGCAAAAGGCCGAAACCACGGCGGTGTTCCAGCTTGAGTCGCGCGGTATGAAAGAGCTGATCAAAAAGCTCAAGCCCGACTGCCTGGAAGACTTGATCGCACTGGTGGCGCTGTTCCGTCCGGGCCCGCTGCAATCGGGCATGGTGGACGACTTCATCAACCGTAAGCACGGTCGCGCCGAGCTGGCATATCCGCACTCCGACTACCAATACGAAGGCCTCAAGCCGGTATTGGCGCCGACCTACGGCATCATCCTGTATCAGGAACAGGTGATGCAGATCGCCCAGGTGATGGCCGGTTACACCCTCGGTGGTGCGGACATGCTGCGTCGCGCCATGGGTAAGAAAAAACCCGAGGAAATGGCCAAGCAGCGCGGCGGTTTCATTGAAGGTTGCGCCACCAACAATATTGACGCTGACCTGGCCGGTAACATTTTCGACCTGGTAGAAAAATTCGCCGGTTACGGCTTTAACAAATCCCACTCCGCCGCCTACGGCCTGGTGTCGTACCAGACTGCCTGGCTGAAGGCTCACTACCCGGCGCCGTTCATGGCTGCGGTACTTTCGGCGGATATGCACAACACCGACAAGGTTGTGACCTTGATCGAGGAAGT
Organism: Pseudomonas sp. EA_65y_Pfl1_P113; assembly: GCF_963970525.1. Lineage (NCBI taxonomy): Bacteria > Pseudomonadati > Pseudomonadota > Gammaproteobacteria > Pseudomonadales > Pseudomonadaceae > Pseudomonas > Pseudomonas sp. EA_65y_Pfl1_P113. The sequence goes on along the minus strand of NZ_CAXAQM010000004.1, from coordinate 177,404 downwards.
GCGCACCATGAAACTGCGCCTCGACGCACCGGACGTGAACGCCTCGGAGTTCAAGTTCACGGTGAACGACGAAGGTCGCATCATCTATGGCCTGGGCGCGATCAAAGGCGTGGGCGAAGGCCCGGTGGAAGCCATCACCGAAGCGCGCCAGGACGGGCCTTTCAAGGACTTGTTCGACTTCTGTGCAAGGGTTGACCTCAAGCGCATCAACAAGCGAACCCTCGATGGGCTGATCCGTAGTGGTGCACTCGACCGCCTCGGCCCCTATTTCCATGATGAGCCGAAGGCTTACCAGGCGAATATCGACCGTAACCGCGCCGTGTTGCTCACTGCGATGGAAGAGGCGATCAAGGCTGCCGAGCAGACTGCCCGCACCCATGACAGTGGCCATGCCGACCTGTTTGGCGGATTGTTCGTCGAGGAAGACGCGGATGTGTACGCCAACCACCGCAAGGCCAAGGACCTGACCCTGAAGGAGCGCCTCAAGGGTGAGAAAGACACCTTGGGCCTTTACCTCACCGGCCACCCGATTGATGAGTACGAAGGTGAAATCCGGCGGTTCGCCCGCCAGCGCATCATCGACCTGAAACCGGCGCGGGATACGCAGACCGTCGCCGGTATGATCATCGCCCTGCGGGTGATGAAAAACAAAAAGGGCGACAAGATGGGCTTTATCACTCTCGACGACCGTTCGGGCCGCATCGAAGCGTCGCTGTTTGCCGATGCGTTCCACTCCGCGCAGTCGCTGCTGCAGACTGACGCCATGGTGGTGGTGGAAGGGGAGGTCAGCAACGATGACTTCTCCGGCGGCCTGCGGCTGCGGATCAAGCGCGTGATGAGCATGGAAGATGCGCGCACCAATTTGGCCGAGAGCTTGCGCTTGAAGGTGAAAACCGAAGCGCTCAAGGGCGATCAGCTACGCTGGTTGGGCGACCTGCTCAAACGCCACCGTGGCGCGTGCCCGGTGACTATGGAGTACACCGGCAATGACGCCAAGGCCATGTTGCAGTTTGGCGAGACCTGGCGAATTGATCCTGCGGATGGCTTGATTCAAGCATTGCGTGACCAGTTCGGCCGTGACAACGTCTTTCTCCAATACCGTTGACGGTCAGGCATTAATATTTAGCCTGATCTCGGCGAAACATTTAATCTCGACCTAGACGCGCCTCTCCCTTAAGGTAGGGCGCGAATAGACAACCGGCTGGCCAGGCACTCCTTGGCCGTCGACCCAAGACGGACGCTTATGAACCCGAATTTTCTTGATTTCGAACAGCCGATCGCTGACCTGCAAGCCAAGATTGAAGAACTGCGCCTGGTCGGCAATGACAATTCGCTGAATATCGGCGATGAGATCGCTCGCCTGCAAGACAAGAGCAGCACGCTCACCGAGGATATCTTCGGCAAGCTGACCAGCTGGCAGATCGCGCGTTTGGCTCGCCACCCGCGTCGTCCGTACACCCTGGACTACATTCAGCACATCTTCACCGAGTTCGACGAGCTGCACGGCGACCGCCACTTCTCCGACGACGCGGCCATCGTGGGCGGTATCGCTCGCCTGGACGACCAGCCGGTGATGGTGATCGGTCACCAGAAAGGCCGTGAAGTGCGCGAGAAAGTTCGCCGCAACTTCGGCATGCCGCGTCCGGAAGGCTACCGCAAGGCGTGCCGCCTGATGGAAATGGCCGAGCGTTTCAAAATGCCGATCCTGACCTTCATCGACACGCCGGGTGCTTATCCGGGTATCGACGCTGAAGAGCGCAACCAGAGCGAAGCAATCGCCTGGAACCTGCGCGTCATGTCGCGCCTCAAAACCCCGATCATCGCTACCGTGATTGGTGAAGGTGGTTCCGGTGGCGCACTGGCCATTGGCGTGTGCGATCAGTTGAACATGCTGCAATACTCGACCTACGCGGTGATCTCACCGGAAGGTTGCGCTTCGATTCTGTGGAAAACCGCTGAAAAAGCGCCGGACGCTGCTGAAGCGATGGGTATCACCGCTGATCGCCTCAAGGGCCTGGGCATTGTCGACAAAGTGATCGCCGAGCCATTGGGCGGCGCTCATCGTGATCCGACTGCTGCTGCCGCGACTATTCGTGCCGAGCTGGGTTCGCAACTGGCGATGCTCAAGAAGCTGGATAACGAAGCGCTGTTGGCCCGTCGTTATGAGCGTCTGATGAGCTACGGTCTCTGATCAACTACTGATCTGGCAGACATTGCTGTACTGATGTGGGAGCGGGCTTACTCGCGAAAGCGGTGAATCAGTCAATATATCCGGTGACTGACACCACGCTTTCGCGAGTAAGCCCGCTCCCACATTTGCTTTGTGTATGCTGGGCTATCGTGTTCCAAGTATGCGGCGACAATGTGTGATGAAACGGACGCTGACCGCCAAACTGCTGCAAGCCCTGGTTCCCTGGCAAAATGCCCCGGCCTGGCATATCGCTTTCTCTGGCGGCCTTGATTCCACCGTCCTGCTCCATCTCCTGGCCGCCCTGCCAGAAACCGAAACACTCCCACCCCTCAACGCAATCCATGTCCACCATGGCCTGCAAACCGCCGCCGACGCCTGGCCAAACCATTGCCAGTCGATATGCGACAGCGTGGGCATCCCCCTGCGCGTCATGCGCGTGCAGGTACAACCCGGCGCCAGCCTTGAGCGGGCCGCCCGTGACGCGCGTTACCAGGCGTTTACCGAAGTCATCGGAGCAGGGGAGGTGCTGCTGACAGGCCAGCATCGCGATGATCAGGCCGAAACCCTGTTATTCCGCCTGTTGCGCGGCGCAGGCGCGCGCGGGCTGTCGGCAATGCCTGCACAGCGCCCGTTGGCGGCTGGTTATCTGGTTCGGCCTTTATTGGATGTAGCAAGGGGTGAGTTGGAGGCCTACGCCCACGAGCATCAACTCAAATGGGTCGAAGACCCGTCCAACGCCGACCCGCGGTTCTCACGCAATTATCTGCGCCATCACGTGTTCCCGGCGCTCACGAAGCGCTGGCCTCAAGCTGTCATCAGCCTTGCCCGCACTGCCGAGCACCTAGGTGAAGCCCAGGGCCTGCTCGATGAATTGGCGCAAATGGACCTGCAAGCCGCCGACCAGCCTGCACCTTTTCCCTGGTTGCACCTGCCATCTTTGGCACTTGCGCCGCTGCGCGAACTTTCCGACGCCCGCCAGCGTAACGCCCTGCGCCATTGGCTGGCCCCACTGACCCGTCTACCCGACAGCGACCACTGGGCCAGTTGGCATTCCCTGCGTGATGCCAAGGGCGACGCACAGCCTCTATGGCGCCTGGCCGACGGCGAACTGCACCGTAGCGGCGAACGCCTATGGTGGCTGCCCTCCACATGGTCGGAGTTTTCCGACGCATCGCTGCGCTGGCCCGATCCGCGAAATCCACTAGAGTTACCCGGCAATGGCCGGCTGAAACTCACCGGCAAGGCGCCTGAAGGCCCGCTGGAGGTTCGCTACCGTCATGGCGGCGAAATCATCGACGTGCCACGTCGCGGGCGGCGTGACTTGAAGCGCCTGCTTAATGAAAGTGGGCTTCCGAGCTTCGTCCGTGGCAGATTGCCGCTGCTGTATCAGGGAGAGCAATTGCTCGGGGTGCCTAACCTGGCGGGATTGTGGAACACAGGGGCGGGCGACTGGCAATTACATTGGATGCCACAGACCTGCGATCAAGGTTTGAGCTGATAGCGCCTTTCCGGTAGACTACGCTCCCTTCTTGATACAACTTCTGTGGATTCGCCTGAATCGCAGCAGTTGCCGATTACCAAGCAGTCTTTGCTGGGCGATTCCAAAAAATGTGTAGCGATCAACGTACTGGTGTTTCATTGCCGGTCTGTCATCACGCGGCGGTTTTTTTTGAAAGGTGCACTGTGATTAATGCAGGTGATCGGGGGCTTCGGCCTCTCTTCGCTCTCCCCGGCGGTTCGGACCGCTTTAACGCAGACTTCTAGGGTTTTTCATGACGCGCTACATATTCGTCACGGGCGGTGTTGTTTCTTCATTGGGGAAAGGCATTGCCTCCGCTTCATTGGCGGCCATCCTGGAGGCGCGGGGACTTAAGGTCACCATGCTCAAGCTGGACCCGTACATCAACGTCGACCCGGGCACCATGAGCCCGTTCCAGCACGGTGAAGTGTTCGTCACTCACGACGGCGCCGAGACCGACCTGGACCTGGGCCACTACGAGCGGTTCATCCGCACGACCATGACCCAGAACAACAACTTCACCACCGGCCGTGTCTACGAGCACGTGCTGCGCAAGGAACGCCGTGGTGACTATCTGGGTGCAACCATCCAGGTGATCCCGCACATCACCGATGAAATCAAGCGCCGCATCATCAAGGGTGCAGGCGATGCCGACGTGGCGATGGTCGAGATTGGTGGCACCGTCGGTGACATCGAGTCCCAACCGTTCCTCGAAGCCATCCGCCAGCTGCGTTTCGAAGTCGGCGCCAAGCGCGCGATGCTGATGCACCTGACCCTGGTGCCGTACATCGCCACCGCCGGCGAAACCAAAACCAAGCCTACCCAGCACTCGGTAAAGGAACTGCGTTCCATCGGCCTGCAGCCGGATGTGCTGGTGTGCCGCTCCGATCACCCGATCGACATTTCCTCGCGTCGCAAGATCGCGCAATTCACCAACGTTGAAGAACGTGCGGTGATCGCGCTGGAAGACGCCGACACCATCTACAAGATCCCGGGCATCCTGCACTCGCAAGGCCTGGACGATTTTGTGGTCGAGCGTTTCGGCCTGCAATGCAACAGCGCGGACCTGTCCGAGTGGGAAGCTGTGGTCGACGCCAAGCTCAACCCTGAGCACGAAGTCACCATCGCCATGGTCGGCAAGTATATGGAGCTGCTGGACGCGTACAAGTCGCTGATCGAAGCGATGAGTCACGCCGGCATCAGCAACCGTACCAAGGTCAACCTGCGCTACATTGATTCCGAAGACATCGAGAACCAGGGCACTGCGCTGCTCGAAGGTGTCGATGCGATCCTCGTACCGGGCGGTTTCGGCCTGCGCGGCGTGGAAGGCAAGATCACTGCCGTGCAATACGCTCGTGAGAACAAGGTGCCTTACCTGGGTATCTGCCTGGGCATGCAAGTGGCCGTTATCGAGTTCGCCCGTAACGTGTTGGGCTGGAAAGACGCCAACTCCACCGAGTTCGACAGCAAGAGCGGTCACCCGGTCGTGGGCCTGATCACCGAGTGGGAAGATGCCACTGGTGCCGTCGAGACCCGTACCGAAGCCTCCGACCTTGGTGGCACCATGCGCCTTGGCGCGCAGGACTGCCTGCTGGAGCCGGGTTCGCTGGTTCACGATTGCTACGGCAAGGATGTGATCGTCGAGCGTCACCGTCACCGCTACGAAGTGAACAACAACCTGCTGCCACAAATCAAAGAGGCCGGCCTGAAAATCTCCGGTCGCTCCGGTGATGGCGCGCTGGTTGAAGTGGTCGAGGCACCGGATCATCCATGGTTCGTGGCGTGCCAGTTCCACCCGGAGTTCACCTCGACGCCGCGCGACGGTCACCCGTTGTTCAGTGGTTTCGTTAAAGCAGCACTGACGCAACATCAGAAAAAGGCGTAACCCTGATGGCCCAGAAGATCATTCGCGTAGGCGACATCGAGATTGCCAACGACAAGCCCATGGTGCTGTTTGGCGGCATGAACGTGCTGGAAAGCCGCGACATGGCGATGCAGGTCTGTGAAGAGTACGTGAAGGTGACCCAAAAAATGGGTATCCCTTACGTGTTCAAAGCCAGCTTCGACAAGGCCAACCGTTCGTCCGTGACCTCCTATCGCGGCCCGGGCCTTGAAGAAGGCATGCGGATCTTCCAGGACATCAAGCAAGCCTTCGGTGTACCGATCATCACTGACGTCCACGAGCCTGAACAGGCTGCCGTGGTCGCTGAGGTGTGCGACATCATCCAGTTGCCGGCCTTCCTGTCGCGCCAGACCGACTTGGTTGTCGCGATGGCCAAGACCGGTGCTGTGATCAATATCAAGAAAGCCCAGTTCCTCGCGCCCCAGGAAATGAAGCACATCCTGAGCAAGTGCGTTGAAGCGGGTAACGACCAGTTGATCCTCTGCGAGCGCGGTTCGAGCTTCGGCTACAACAACCTCGTGGTCGACATGCTCGGTTTCGGCATCATGAAACAGTTCGAATACCCGGTGTTCTTCGACGTGACCCACGCGCTGCAAATGCCCGGTGGTCGCGCTGATTCTGCGGGCGGGCGGCGTGCCCAGGTGCTGGACCTGGCCAAGGCTGGCATCAGCCAGTCTTTGGCGGGCCTGTTCCTCGAAGCCCACCCGGACCCGGACAACGCCAAATGCGACGGTCCGTGCGCCCTGCGCCTGGACAAACTGGAGCCATTCCTGGCCCAGCTCAAGCAGCTGGACGAACTGGTCAAGAGTTTTCCGACGGTAGAGACCGCGTAAGCGCCATTTCTCCGGTAGACTTTCCCACGCTTTACGCTCAGGCCTACGGGCCTGAGCCATGTCGCCTGCAAGCCTGCCCCGTTGTTCCACCCTTGCGGTCGGTCAAAAGATTTCCTTCAGCTGCGTCGTTTTCGTCAACTTTGGAGTGTTTACAACAATGGCAAAAATCGTCGACATCAAAGGTCGTGAAGTTCTCGACTCCCGTGGCAACCCCACCGTCGAAGCAGACGTGCTTCTCGATAACGGCATCATCGGCAGCGCCTGCGCGCCGTCCGGTGCTTCCACCGGTTCGCGCGAAGCGCTGGAACTGCGTGATGGCGACAAGAGCCGTTACCTGGGCAAGGGTGTACTCAAGGCTGTAGCCAACATCAACGGCCCGATCCGAGACCTGTTACTGGGCAAAGACCCGCTGGACCAGAAAGCCCTGGACCACGCGATGATCAAGCTCGACGGCACCGAAAACAAAGGCAGCCTGGGCGCCAACGCCATCCTCGCCGTGTCCCTGGCTGCTGCCAAGGCTGCTGCCCAGGACCAGGACCTGCCGCTGTACGCACACATTGCCAACCTGAACGGCACCCCCGGTGTTTACTCGATGCCGGTACCGATGATGAACATCATCAACGGTGGTGAGCACGCCGATAACAACGTCGACATTCAGGAATTCATGGTGCAGCCGGTCGGCGCCAAGACCTTCTCCGAAGGCCTGCGCATGGGCACCGAGATTTTCCATCACCTCAAAGCTGTGCTGAAGGCCCGTGGCCTGAGCACTGCCGTGGGTGACGAAGGTGGTTTTGCACCGAACCTGGCGTCCAACGAAGATGCACTCAAAGTGATCTCCGAAGCGGTAGCCAACGCTGGCTACAAGCTGGGCACCGACGTGACCCTGGCGCTGGATTGCGCGGCCAGTGAGTTCTACGAGGACGGTAAATACAACCTGTCCGGCGAAGGCCAGGTGTTCAACTCCGAAGGTTTTGCTGACTACCTCAAAGGCTTGACCGAGCGTTACCCGATCATCTCGATCGAAGACGGGCTGGACGAGTCCGACTGGGATGGCTGGAAAATCCTCACCGACAAGATCGGCGAGAAAACCCAGCTGGTGGGCGACGACCTGTTCGTCACCAACACCAAGATCCTGAAAGAGGGCATCGATAAAAAGATCGCCAACTCGATCCTGATCAAGTTCAACCAGATCGGCACCCTGACCGAAACCCTGGAAGCCATCCAGATGGCCAAGGCAGCGGGCTACACTGCCGTGATCTCGCACCGCTCCGGCGAAACCGAAGATTCGACCATTGCCGACCTGGCCGTGGGCACCTCGGCGGGCCAGATCAAGACCGGTTCTCTGTGCCGTTCCGACCGCGTTTCCAAGTACAACCAATTGCTGCGTATCGAAGAGCAACTGGCCGGCAAAGCCAAGTACAACGGTCGCGGCGAGTTTCGCGGCTGATCGCTCTTGAGGGTAAGACATGGTAAAAAGCTGACGGATTGCGTCGGAAAACTCACGACAGTGTGGGTTTCGACGCTAATCTGATGGCTATCAAGCACAAGCCTGGTTTTTCCAGGCTTCGTGCTATCAGTTACTTTAAAAGTTTTGCATGGCTGTCTTTTTTCACTGGATACCCGGATTTCGATGCGCAGTCCCAATTGGTTGTTTCTCGTCTTGCTCTTGTTGCTGGCTGGCCTGCAGTACCGCCTATGGGTCGGTAATGGCAGCTTTGCGCAGGTAAAAGACCTGGCCGAGCAAATCGCTGCACAACGCGCCGAAAACGAAGTCCTGCTGGAGCGCAACCGGGTACTTTATGCGGAAGTGCTTGAGCTGAAAAAGGGTACCGAGACCGTTGAAGAGCGGGCTCGTCATGAGTTGGGCATGGTCAAGGAGGGCGAAACCCTCTACCAGTTGGCCCAATGACCAACAGCTTGCCGGCCTTCTGGGCCGTGATTCCTGCCGCGGGCATCGGTGCCCGCATGGCCGCGGACCGTCCCAAGCAGTACCTGCAACTGGGCGGACGTACCATTCTCGAACACAGCCTTGGCTGTTTTCTCGACCATCCTTCGCTCAAGGGGCTGATGGTCAGTCTTGCTGTTGATGATCCGTATTGGCCTACCCTGGCGTGTGCCATGGACCCGCGCATTCACCGTGCGGACGGCGATTTTGAGCGTTCCGGTTCGGTGCTCAACGCGCTGTTGCAGCTGAACGCTTTGGGGGCCAGTGATGATGATTGGGTGCTGGTGCACGATGCGGCGCGGCCGAACCTGAGTCGCGATGACCTCGACAAACTGCTGACTGAACTGGCGGACGACCCGGTGGGCGGTCTGCTGGCCGTGCCGGCACGTGACACCCTCAAGCGAGTCGATAAGCATGGGCGTGTCGTCGAAACCGTCGACCGTAGCCTGATCTGGCAAGCCTACACGCCGCAGATGTTCCGTCTGGGTCCGCTGCATCGTGCTTTGGCTGACAGCCTGGTGGCGGACGCCGTCATCACCGATGAAGCCTCTGCCATGGAATGGTCCGGCCAGGCGCCTCGGCTGATCGAAGGGCGGTCGGACAATATCAAGGTGACGCGGCCGGAAGATCTGGAGTGGCTCAGGTTGCGGTGGGCTAATCGCCGGTAGTCAGTTGCACCGAGTCGACCCCTTCGCGAGCAAGCCCACATTTGCCGCGTTCCAACAGGATAAACGCGGTCAAATGTAGGCGCTGGCTTGCCTGCGAAGAGGACGGCACAAACAGCCAATAATTACTGGCTGTACTCCGGCCTCTCAGCCAGCCCCTCCTTCAAGTAATCCACCAACTTCCTGACCTTCGGCGACAAATGCCGCTGCTGCGGATACAGCGCCCACACCGCTGTATTCGGCGGCTGATGCGCCTCCAGCAGCGACACCAGCGCGCCACTGTGCAAGTGCTCCAGTGCGTAATAATCCGGCAACTGGCACAACCCGACGCCCTGTAACGCCGCATCCAATACCGCTTGCCCACTGTTGCAGCGCCAGTTTCCCTGCACCCGCTGGGAAAATTCGCGCCCGTCCTGGGCCAGTTGCCAGATATCCGAGCTACCAATCAAGCAGTTATGCCGACTCAATTCCGACAAGCTATGTGGCCGACCGTACCGCGCCAGGTAGGACGGCGACGCGCACAGGTACATGCGCCTCGGTGCCAGCCTGCTGGCGACCATGCGCGAATCCTGCAAACGGCCCAGGCGAATCGCCAGATCCAGGCCCTCGTGCACTAGGTCTAGTTGACGGTTGCTCAGCTCGATATCCACGCGCAACTGCGGGTAGAGGCCCATGAACCGCGTTACCAACGGCACGATAAAACGCTCGCCGTAGGCCACGGCGCAGGTCATGCGCAACATGCCTTTGGGTTCGCTGGTGAGGTCACCCACCGCACGCAAGGCTTCTTCGCGCCCGTCCTGCAAACGTTGGCAATGTTGCAGAAAGGTCTGGCCGGCTTCCGTCAAGGTGACCTTGCGCGTGCTGCGATACAGCAACCGCGTTTGCAGGCGTTCTTCCAGGCGCGCCACCTGCCGGCTGATATGCGACGAAGAGACGCCCAGGCGTTCCGCTGCCGCAGTGAATTGGCTGCATTCGGCCACTGCGACAAATTCATCGATGCCTTCCCAGCGGTTTTCAAGCACGGTGATTATCCCTGTACAGCAATAAAGTTTTGCTTTCGCTTGGATTATTAATCAGCTAGCCATGTTTTACACTCACCGTCTCAGTATTCAACTCCATGGAGAAACCCGGATGATCAAGTCCCGCGCCGCCGTAGCCTTCGAAGCCAAGAAGCCCCTTGAGATTGTTGAAGTGGATGTCGCCATGCCCAAGGCTGGCGAGGTGCTGTTGCGCGTGGTCGCGTCCGGTGTATGCCATACCGACGCCTACACCCTGTCGGGCGCCGACCCCGAAGGTATCTTCCCGTCGATCCTCGGCCATGAAGGTGGTGCAGTGGTTGAAGCGATCGGCGAAGGCGTGACCTCCGTAGCCGTCGGCGATCACGTGATCCCGCTGTACACCCCGGAATGCGGTCAGTGCAAATTCTGCCTGTCGGGCAAGACCAATCTTTGCCAGGCCATTCGCTCCACTCAGGGCAAAGGCTTGATGCCGGATGGCACCACGCGGTTTTCCTACAAGGGTCAGCCGATTTTCCACTACATGGGCACCTCGACTTTTTCCGAGTACACCGTGTTGCCGGAAATTTCCGTGGCCAAGATTCCTAAAGAAGCGCCACTGGAAAAGGTCTGCCTGTTGGGTTGCGGCGTCACCACCGGCATCGGCGCGGTGATCAACACCGCCAAGGTCAAGCCGGGCGACACCGTGGCCATCTTTGGTCTCGGCGGTATCGGCCTGTCCGCCGTCATCGGCGCAGTCAAGGCCAAGGCTGGCCGCATCATCGCCATTGACATCAACCCGGCCAAGTTTGAGATCGCCAAACAGTTGGGTGCGACCGACTGCATCAACCCGAAAGACTACGATCGCCCGATCCAGGACGTGATTGTCGACCTGACCGATGGCGGCGTGGACTTCTCCTTTGAATGCATCGGCAACGTTCAACTGATGCGCGCTGCCCTCGAGTGCTGCCACAAAGGTTGGGGTGAGTCGGTGATCATCGGCGTGGCCGGTGCCGGTCAGGAAATCGCCACGCGTCCCTTCCAGCTGGTGACCGGTCGCGTCTGGCGCGGTTCGGCCTTCGGTGGCGTGCGCGGTCGTACTGAGCTGCCAAGCTACGTGGAAATGGCCCAGACCGGCGAGATCCCGCTGGACACCTTCATCACCCATACCATGGGCCTGGAAGACATCAACAAAGCGTTTGACCTGATGCATGAAGGCAAGAGCATTCGTACCGTCATTCATTTTTGAAGCAGCGGCAAGCGACAAGCCATACGCTGCAAGTGAGCGCGCCTTACTTGCAGCCTGGAGCTTGTAGCTTCTAGCTGGGAGCATTCCCATGACCTTGGAAAATATTTCCTGCCAAAAGAGTTTTGGTGGCTGGCATAAACGCTACAAACACAGCTCCCTCGTGCTCGGCTGCGACATGACCTTCGCCGTCTACCTGCCGCCGCAAGCGGAGCAGGGCGGTAAGTTGCCGGTGCTGTACTGGCTGTCCGGTCTCACCTGCACCGATGAGAACTTCATGCAGAAGGCCGGCGCGCAGCGCATGGCCGCCGAGCTGGGGTTGATCATCGTGGCGCCGGACACCAGCCCTCGTGGGCCGGGTGTTCCGGGTGATCCCGATAACGCCTGGGATTTTGGCCTTGGCGCCGGCTTCTATCTGAATGCCACGCAGGAGCCCTGGGCCAAGCACTATCGGATGCATGACTACGTTGTGAAGGAATTGCCTGCGTTGGTTGAAGCGCATTTCCCGGCGTCAGATAAACGTGGCATCAGCGGTCACTCCATGGGTGGCCACGGTGCGCTGGTGTGTGCGTTGCGCAATCCCGGGCGTTACCTGTCGGTGTCGGCGTTTTCGCCGATCAGCAATCCGATGGACTGCCCATGGGGCCAGAAGGCCTTTTCCCGCTACCTGGGCGAAGAGCGTTCGAAATGGCGCGAGTGGGATACCTGCGTGCTGATCAGCGAAGCCGCGGAAAAGCTGCCACTGCTGGTGGACCAAGGTGATCGCGACGATTTCCTTGCCGTGCAACTCAAGCCTGAAGCCCTGCAGCAAGCGGCCAAGGCAGCCAACCATCCGTTGGAACTGCGGCTGCAACCTGGCTACGACCACAGTTACTTCTTTATCGCCAGCTTCATCGAAGACCATTTGCGACACCATGGTCGTGCTTTGCTCGGTTAATGTGAGGCAAAAGTAGGTAGAATCACGCCCTGAATTAAATCGGGGCGTTTTTATATGCGTATTGGCCACGGCTACGATGTGCACCGTTTCGCTGAAGGCGATTTCATCACCCTGGGCGGCGTGCGCATTGCGCACCACCATGGGTTGCTGGCTCATTCCGATGGCGACGTTGTGTTGCATGCCTTGAGCGATGCCTTGCTCGGCGCGGCGGCGTTGGGCGATATCGGCAAGCACTTTCCGGACACCGACCCGACCTTCAAGGGCGCGGACAGCCGTGTATTGCTGCGCCATGTGGTTGGCCTGATCCATGCCAAAGGCTGGAAGGTCGGCAACGTCGACAACACCATCGTGGCCCAGGCGCCAAAAATGGCGCCCCATATTGAATCGATGCGCGCACTGATTGCCGCAGACCTGCACATTGAATTGGATCAAGTGAACGTGAAAGCTACCACCACCGAAAAGCTCGGGTTCACCGGTCGTGAAGAGGGCATCGCCGTGCACTCCGTTGCCTTGTTGCTGCGCGCATGAATGATCTGCAATTGCTGGGCCCACGGGCCTATGGCGAAGCCTTGGGCAGCGCGGTCCTGAAGGCGACCGCTGAAGACTTCCAGGTTGATGAGGTGCTGGATATCCCGCTGACCGGCGAGGGTGAGCACCTGTGGTTGTGGGTTGAGAAGCGTGGCCTCAATACAGAAGAAGCCGCGCGGCGTATCGCCAAGGCGGCCGGCGTGCCGTTGCGCACTGTCAGCTATGCCGGGCTCAAGGATCGCCAGGCGTTGACCCGCCAATGGTTCAGCGTGCAGTTGCCAGGCAAAGCCGATCCGGACATGAGCGCTGCGGAAAACGAAAGCCTCAAGGTTCTCAAGACCGCCCGTCATAAACGCAAATTGCAGCGCGGCGCACATTCGGCCAATGGTTTCACCTTGCGCCTGACCCAGCTGGCCGGTGATACCGCCGCCCTCGACGCGCGTTTGCAAGTGATTGCACAGCAGGGCATCCCCAACTATTTCGGCGCCCAGCGTTTTGGTCACAATGGTGGCAACGTGGTTGACGCCCGCGAGTGGGCCGCACGCAAGGCTTTGCCGGAACAGCGCAACGTGCGTTCACGGCTGCTGTCGACGGCGCGCAGCTACCTGTTCAATAAGGTGCTGGCGGCGCGCGTGGCCGACGGTTCCTGGCAGCGCGCGCAGGTCGGCGACCTGTTGGCGTTTACTGACAGCCGCAGCTTTTTCCCGGCGGGGGAGGCGGAATGCAGCGACCCGCGCCTGGCCATTCTGGACCTGCACCCGACCGGGCCGCAGTGGGGGGAAGGTGACTCACCCGCCAGTGGCGCAACCTTCGAGCTGGAACAGGCGGTCGCCGCCGGTGAAGCCGACCTGCGCGATTGGCTGGTGAATGCCGGCATGAGCCAGGAACGTCGCATTCTGCGACTGCCCATTGGCGGTTTGACGTGGCATTATCCCTCGCTGGACATTCTGCAATTGGAATTCGTCCTGCCGGCCGGATGTTTCGCCACTGTCTTGGTGCGCGAGCTTGTTGATCTGGTGCCGGTGGGGCAGACGGACAACCCATGCGTATTCTGATATCAAACGATGACGGTGCCACCGCACCCGGTCTTGCCGCGCTCTATGCTGCGCTGGAAGATTATGCCGAGTGCGTGGTGGTTGCCCCCGACCAGGACAAGAGCGGCGCCAGCAGTTCGTTGACGCTCGACCGTCCGCTGCACCCGCAGGTCCTGGCCAATGGCTTTATCAGCGTGAACGGCACGCCTACCGACTGCGTCCACCTGGCGATCAACAGCCTGTTGGATCCCCAGCCGGACCTGGTGGTGTCGGGCATCAATCTTGGTGCGAACCTGGGGGATGACGTGCTGTATTCCGGTACCGTGGCGGCAGCCCTTGAAGGGCGTTTCCTGGGCCAAACCGCGTTCGCCTTTTCGTTTGCCTCGCGCCAATTGGATAACCTGCCGACCGCGGCCTATTTCGCGCGCAAGCTGGTAGAGGCTCATGGCTCCCTGGACTTGCCGCCGCGCACGGTGCTCAACGTCAATATTCCCAACTTGCCCCTTGATCATATTCGCGGCATCCAGCTCACGCGCCTGGGCCATCGCGCCCGCGCGGCGGCGCCGTTGAAGGTAATTGATCCGCGCGGCAAGGAAGGCTATTGGATCGCTGCAGCGGGTGACGCCGAAGATGGCGGTCCGGGCACGGACTTTCATGCGGTGATGCAAGGTTATGTATCGATTACCCCATTGCAATTTGATCGCACCTTCAGTGATGCCTTCAGTGGTCTCGATGGCTGGCTGGAGGGGCTGCGCTGATGGGCCGTGAACAAGACGACTTGCTGCGCCGGGGCATCGGGATGACTTCCCAGCGTACCCGCGAACGCCTGATACAGCGCCTGTACGAAGAGGGCTTGTCCAACGCCCAGGTGCTGGAAGTGATCCGGCGCACGCCTCGCCATCTGTTTGTCGATGAAGCCCTGGCCCACCGTGCCTATGAAGACACGGCGCTGCCCATCGGCCATAACCAGACCATTTCCCAGCCTTACATGGTGGCGCGCATGAGCGAGCTGCTGCTGGCCGCGGGTCCGTTGGACAAGGTGCTGGAAATCGGTACGGGCTCCGGCTACCAGACCGCCGTGCTGGCGCAGTTGGTGGAGCGGGTGTTCTCGGTGGAGCGCATCAAGGTGCTGCAAGACCGCGCCAAGGAGCGCCTGGTGGAGTTGAACCTGCGCAACGTGGTGTTTCGCTGGGGCGATGGCTGGGAAGGTTGGCCGGCGCTGGCACCGTACAACGGCATCATTGTTACTGCCGTGGCCACCGATGTTCCGCAAGCGCTGCTCGATCAACTCGCCCCCGGTGGGCGCCTGGTGATTCCGGTCGGCTCCGGTGAAGTGCAACAATTGATGCTCATTATCCGTGAGGACGAAGGCTTTTCACGGCATGTACTGGGCGCTGTTCGTTTTGTACCGCTGCTCAATGGCCCGCTGGCCTGATCAATTTTTTCCGGCGGTGAATTCTGCTGGCGGGGATGTGTCTTACGGCGGGGTCTATTGAATCAACATCACTGGCGCGACGATTCAACACGCTGGACGATTCGTTTCAGACGTGTGCCGGTAAAACTCCAATGCCCAGTTATACTTGCGTCATATTTCAAGCCTGATACAGGCGTTCATGTTCAGCCAGCACAAAGGGAGCGGCGGGTGAGTCTCACAGGTCTTGCGCAGCGTATGAGTAAAACAAGCTTTCATCGACTGGTGCTTGGCCTCGTCTTCAGTTCTGTGTTGGTAGGGTGCTCCAGCTCGCCAAGCGGCGGCGCGCGGGTGGTTGATCGTAATAATGCGGCACCGCAAAGGCCGACGGTAACCACCGGGCAATATGTGGTGCGAAAGGGCGATACGATGTTTTCGATCGCCTTCCGTTATGGCTGGGACTACAAGGCCCTCGCAGCGCGTAACAATATTCCTGTGCCTTACACGATACATCCGGGTCAGCCGATTCGCTTCGACGGTCGCACGGGTTCAACGCCTACGGCAGTCGTGACAAAGAGTGGTTCTTCGCCGTCGTCCTCAAGCAAAACTACCGTCTTCACCCGGCCTGCCGGTACTGCGGCGCCTGCCTCTGCGAACAAGCCGGCACCCGCGCCGTTGCCACCTGCTGGGCCTTCGCCGACCGGTTGGGGATGGCCTTCAAACGGCGTGTTGATTGGAAAATTCTCTTCAAACGGTAGTTTGAATAAAGGCATTGATATCGCCGGAGATTTGGGACAGCCTGTTTTAGCTGCGTCTGATGGGACGGTTGTGTACGCCGGGAGTGGTTTACGGGGCTACGGCGAGCTGATCATCATCAAGCACAGCGATACCTACGTCAGTGCTTACGGTCATAACCGTAGGCTGTTGGTTCGGGAGGGGCAGCAGGTCAAAGTCGGACAGACAATTGCCGAAATGGGGTCAACTGGTACGGACCGGGTGAAACTGCACTTTGAGATTCGCCGACAAGGGAAGCCTGTAGATCCGCTGCAATTCTTACCCCGTCGTTGATATGTTGCACAGCCTGTTCCCTCACGTAGAAGGAACAGGCTCCAGCGTTGCCAAGGATAAAGGCGCCGCTTGAGCTTGAGGTCGAACTCACCAAAGGACTATAACAATGGCTCTCAGTAAAGAAGCGCCGGAGTTTGACATCGACGATGAGGTCCTCCTTATGGAGACCGGCATTGCTACGGAATCGATGTCGAATGAGGGACCTGCTGTACCTTCAGTTCGCACCAAATCCAAGAACGCCACCGCGTTAAAGCAACACAAATACATTGACTACACGCGGGCGCTCGATGCGACCCAGTTGTATCTCAATGAAATCGGCTTTTCCCCTCTGCTTACCCCCGAAGAAGAAGTCCATTTTGCGCGCTTGTCGCAAAAGGGCGATCCGGCCGGGCGCAAGCGCATGATTGAAAGCAACCTGCGCCTGGTGGTGAAAATCGCCCGACGCTATGTCAATCGTGGGCTTTCCTTGCTGGACTTGATCGAGGAGGGCAACCTTGGCTTGATCCGGGCGGTAGAGAAGTTCGACCCTGAGCGGGGCTTCCGCTTTTCGACCTATGCGACCTGGTGGATTCGTCAGACCATCGAACGGGCGATCATGAATCAGACTCGCACGATCCGGTTGCCGATCCATGTGGTCAAGGAGCTCAACGTCTACCTGCGGGCAGCGCGTGAGCTTACCCAAAAACTCGATCATGAACCTTCGCCTGAAGAAATCGCCAACCTGCTGGAGAAACCGGTAGGGGAGGTCAAGCGCATGCTTGGTCTTAACGAGCGCGTGTCTTCGGTCGACGTCTCGTTGGGTCCGGATTCGGATAAAACCCTGCTGGACACCCTGACGGATGATCGCCCTACGGATCCTTGTGAGCTGTTGCAGGACGATGATCTTTCCCAGAGCATTGACCAGTGGCTGTCTGAGCTCACGGACAAGCAGCGTGAAGTGGTGATTCGCCGCTTCGGCCTGCGTGGCCATGAGAGCAGCACCCTGGAAGACGTAGGTCTGGAGATCGGTCTGACCCGTGAGCGGGTGCGGCAGATCCAGGTGGAAGGGCTCAAGCGCTTGCGCGAGATCCTGGAGAAGAATGGCTTGTCGAGTGAGTCGTTGTTCCAGTAACGACGCCTAAGGCCGCTATTAAAGCGCCCGGTGCATGAGAGTGCGCCGGGCGTTTTGCTTTCTGCTGCCGTAGCAGCTGCCGAGCCTTCGCGAGGTACCGTTAACGCAACCTCGCGAAGGCTCGACAGCTGCTACTTCACGCAGAGTCATGGGCATGAAATCCCAGGCATAAAAAAACCCCGCTTTTAAGGGCGGGGTCTTTTCGACTAAGTCAGTACAAGTTAGATAACTTGAACTTCTTCAGCTTGCATGCCTTTCTGACCGCGGGTAGCGATGAAAGAAACCTGTTGGCCTTCTTTCAGGCTTTTGAAGCCGTCGGATTGGATAGCTTTGAAGTGAACGAACAGGTCGTCACCGGATTGTGGAGTGATGAAGCCGAAGCCTTTTTCATCGTTGAACCACTTAACGGTACCAGTTTGGCGATTAGACATGGTGTAACTCCTTGAACAAAGTTAACTGCGACTCAGGAAAAGCCCTGGCCGAGACTGAGTGCAAAGAGCAGGAAAAATTCTTGGAGATGGTTGGATCGAAATTCAACATATCGTGTAGAGATTCTCAGTGACACAAGCAACACAGTGACGTCACCTTAACTGTTTTTCTCGGACGTGCCAATGATATTTCCGAAGGTTTCTCTATTTTCGTGACTGGGGGTGGTATTTCTATTCCCCTCCCACCGCTATAGGGGGCCCGGCTCCGTTGGCTAAGACGTGTAAGCAACCGGCGTTTTTTTAAGAAAAGTCCCGTGGCCTTTGAACCCCAACGCCGGCCCCGGTAAGATGCCCAACAGATTTTTCACCTCGCTATTCAGGACACCGCCATGAGCATCAAATCGGATAAGTGGATTCGCCGCATGGCGCAAGAGCACGGCATGATCGAACCGTTCGTCGAGCGGCAGATCCGCGGCCAAGGCGATGCCCCGGTGATTTCCTACGGCGTTTCCAGCTATGGATACGACGTGCGCTGTGCCGATGAATTCAAGGTGTTCACCAACATCAACTCGGCCATCGTCGATCCAAAGAACTTCGACGAAAAGAGCTTCGTCGACGTCAAGAGCGACGTGTGCATCATCCCTCCGAACTCCTTCGCCCTGGCGCGCACCGTGGAGTTCTTCCGTATCCCCCGCGACGTGCTGACCATCTGCCTGGGTAAAAGTACCTACGCGCGCTGCGGCATTATCGTCAACGTGACTCCGCTTGAGCCTGAGTGGGAAGGCCACGTCACCCTGGAATTCTCCAACACCACGACGCTACCGGCGAAAATCTACGCCAACGAAGGCGTGGCGCAGATGCTGTTCCTGCAGTCTGACGAGGCCTGTGAAGTGTCCTATAAAGACCGCGCGGGCAAGTATCAGGGCCAGCGCGGCGTCACTCTCCCACGCGCTTGATAGAAAGGTCTTACGCGTAAAGGGAATTAGTCTGAAGAAAGTGACTCTATCTAGGTGTACTGCCTCGGCGCGTGTAAAACGCGTCGAGCCACGCTTGAGGAGTACTTTATGAAGATCGACCCGCGAATCAGCGCAGAAATTGCCCGGCTTGAACCCAACCAGATTGGCGTTCTGGCCTGGTCCCTGATGGCCGACCCTGCGTATGCGGGTGGTATTCCCGGCCAGCCAGACCCGGATTCCCCGCAGCCCATTGAAGAACCGGGCTCGCCCACTGTTCCAGATGAGCCGCCTCCCGCGCCTGTAGCCTGACACCTCGTCAGCCAGTCAATGCACTGGCCAAACTTGATGGTCGCCGATGACAAATATTCGGCGGTCATTGGCCTGTTCCACGGCAAAGCCACCGGTAAACGCGCCAAACGCCGGCAGCAAGCTGACCTGCGTCCCGATCTGAAAGCACGGTAGGCGCAAACTTTGCCGTCCCTTGCCGCGCAAGCGATACACAGGATGCACGTGCCCTGCCAATACATGGTGGGTCGCATGGGCTTCCGGTTCGTGTTGCAGTGCAAACGGGGCCATCAGCAGCGGCTGCGCAACAACCTCGATCCTCAGATCCGCAGGCGGGTCACCCGCACGTTTATCATGATTGCCTCGAATCAAGGTCATAGGCAGGTCAGGATGGCGTGCTCGCCAGGTTCTCAGTGCGCTCAGCGTGCCGCTGGCATGAGAGCCTGGACCGTGTAGGAAATCACCTAGAAAGATCATCTGTGCACACGGTAGCGTCGATAGCAGCCGGTCCAGTCGTTGCAAATTCTCGGTCGTGGTTCCCTGCGGCACCGGTTGCCCCAGGCTTCGATACGCCGACGCCTTGCCGAAATGCGCATCTGCAATCAACAGGCACTGACGCGCAGGCCAATAGACGGCCTTGTCTGCCAGCAACCACAACGCTTCTCCCTCTAGCATTACCGAACAAACCATCAGCGCTTCCCGTTATCCGCGACTTTTTCCAGGTCCTTGACCATCCGCGCAATGCGCTCAGAGAGTTTTTCCGAACTCATGCTTTCGCGCATCCGCTCAACCAACAGGGGAAAGGCCAGCGGCGTAGGCCGTTCGATCTCATGCAGGTCCAGTTTCAGCGCCGACAGATGACGTAATGTCTCTTCCAGCCGGCGAATATCCAACTCATCACGCAGGACTTCTTCCCCCGCCTGGGTCAGCAGCAGGTTCTGCGGGTCATATTGCTTGAACACCTCAAAGAACAACCCGCTGGACGCCTGCACCTGTCGGGTACTTTTCGGCGCGCCAGGGTAACCGGCGAACACCAGCCCGGCGATCCGTGCGATTTCACGGAAACGGCGCAGGGCCAGCTCCCCGGCATTCAGGCTGGCCACCACATCATCCAGCAGGTTTTCAGAACTCAGCAGCGCGTCGTTCAACAGCGCCGGCCAATCCAATTGCGTGGCACTCAACAACTCCAGCCCGTAATCATTCACCGCAATGGAGAAGGTGACCGGCTGCCCTCGGCTGACCCGCCACGCCAACACACTCGCCAGCCCCAGGTGCACCTGGCGTCCGGCGAAGGGGTAGAGGAACAGGTGCCATCCCTCCCTCGATTTCAGGGCTTCAGCCAGCAAATGCGCGCGCGTCGGCAAGCCGGACCAGCGCAATTGTGTTTGCAAGAGGGTTTGCACCGCCTGCATCTCCGGCCCTTCGAAGTGTCCCTGGGCCGCTTCATCCAAGCGCACGACGACGGCCTGGGCCAGCTCATTGGAAAGCGGCATGCGCCCACCATTCCAGCGCGGCACAGCGGCTTTTTTCGCGGTGCTGCGGCGTACATAGGCGGTCATGTTTTCGACCCGCACCAGCTCCAGCAAGCGCCCGGCGAACAGGAAGCCATCTCCCGGCTTGAGCCGCGCAATAAAACCTTCCTCGACGCTGCCGAGGTTTTTGCCGCCGCCGCCCTTGCTCCAGAACTTCAACTGGATGCTCGCGTCACTGACGATGGTGCCGATGCTCATGCGATGCCGACGTGCCAGCCTTGCGTCCGGGACGCGCCAGATGCCGTGCTCGTCCGGCTCGACGCGACGGTAATCCGGATAAGCCGTCAACGAAAGGCCACCATGGCGCACAAATCCCAGCGCCCAGGCCCAGTCTTCATTCGTCAGATCGCGATAAGCCCAGGCGCCGCGTACCTCGGCCAGCAGCGCTTGCGGTGTAAAGCCACCGCCCAATGCCATGCTGACAAGATGCTGGACGAGTACATCCAACGATTTGTGCGGCGACTCGCGCGCTTCAATGCGCCGCTGCGCAATCGCATCCTGCGCTGCTGCGGCCTCCACTAACTCCAGGCTGTGGGTCGGCACCAATGTCACCCGCGAGGGCCGCCCCGGCGCGTGTCCCGAGCGACCCGCGCGTTGCATCAGGCGGGCCACGCCTTTGGCCGAGCCGATCTGCAGTACGCGCTCCACCGGCAGGAAATCCACCCCAAGGTCCAGGCTTGACGTACACACCACCGCCTTGAGCTGGCCGTCTTTCAACGCCCGCTCCACCCAGTCACGGGTCTCTCGCGACAGCGAACCATGGTGCAGGGCAATCACTCCGGCCCAATCGGGACGGGCATCAAGCAATGCCTGGTACCAGATTTCCGATTGCGCTCGCGTGTTGGTAAAGACCAGGCAACTGCTGCTGCTTTCCACCTCGGCCACCACTTGGGGCAGCATCTTCAAGCCGATATGCCCGGCCCAGGGAAAACGTTCTGTAACGGGTGGCAATAACGTGTCGATGATCAACTGCTTGGTCGTTAGCCCCTGCACATTGATCCCGTCACCCTGTGGGACCAGTACTTCCAATGCGTGAGACTGATTACCCAAAGTTGCCGAAATACCCCACACCATCAACTCTGGATGCCAGCGCCGCAAGCGTGCCAGCGCCAGTTGCAGTTGCACGCCGCGTTTATTACCGATCAGTTCGTGCCACTCATCCACGACCACCATGCGCAGGTTTCCCAGGCTGGCTTCGCTATCGGCGCGGGCGAGCATTAACGTCAGGCTTTCCGGAGTGGTGACCAGTGCGGTGGGCTGGCGGCGGGTCTGCCGTGCGCGTTCGCTGCTGCTGGTATCGCCGGTGCGCAGGCCGACACGCCAGGGAATCTGTAACGCCTCGAGCGGCGCTTCAAGGGCGCGGGCGGTGTCGGCGGCCAACGCACGCATGGGCGTGATCCACAGCACCGTCAGCGGTTCAACCGGCGGTTTGCGTTTACCGGTTGCCGCTGGGCGCGTGATGGCGAAGCGGTTGAGCGCGGCAAACCACAGTGCATAGGTTTTACCGGCGCCGGTGCTGGCGTGCAGCAAACCCGATCGGCCTTCCTTGACCGCCGCCCAGACTTCTTTTTGAAAGGCGAACGGCTTCCAGCCTTTGGCGGTGAACCATTGCCGGGCGAAGTCGAGAGGTTTTGCCATGCGGGCGCTGACGCTCTGAAGGGCTTATTGCACAGACCCTGAACGCCTGCCAAAGGTTTAACCGGGTGCAGCACGACAGTAATGCAATTGGTAGGTATTGGCCTGGGCCACTGCGTTGCAGGTCAAGGTTGGCGGCAGCGGTTGCTGGTTGTTTTTGCGTCGGACTAGGTAAAAGTCTTTCGACAGCGGCAGTTGTTGTGGGCTTTTGGTGTGCCGTGCCCAGCCGCTGCTATAGAACTCGGCCGAATAGGAGCGTGAGCCCAGGTAGATCAAGTCGCCGGGCGCAGCGGCTTGTTGCGCTTTCCAAAGCGCAACCATGTTTTTCTGGTTTTGTGGGCGGTCGGCAACCTCGCCGCTGATGATCAAGATGTAGCCCAGTAGTGGCAAGGCCGACGCCATGGCTGCGATGACGGTACCGCGTATTTTGCGGCACAGCACCTCAGCCAGTAATAACGCCCAGGCTGGCAGCGCGGGCAGTACGTAGGTCCAGAGAATGTTGGTGGACATGGTAAAGAACAAGGGCGCTGAAACAGCCCACCCCAGTACAAAGATCAAGTACTCCCGCTGACCTTCAAATTGCCCGCGCAGCTTGACCAGCATCGGTAAACACAGCGCCCAGGGCAAAAGCCCGCCCAGCAGGTGCCCCCAAATCATCGCCAAGGGTTGCGCATGCGCGCTGCCGTATAGATCGCCTTGCCATTTGCTGATGACGTAGCGACTGAAATGTTCGCCGACGATGAAGTACTCCAGAAAACCCGGGGTTTTCAGTTCGGCCAGCCAATACCAGGGCATGGCCACGACGAGCATCAGTGCCAACCCCGGCAACCATGGCAGCCCCAGCAATCGCCGCCAATGCCCGGTAAGCGCCAGCCAGATTGACGCGGGCATCGCCAGCAACACAAGCGCCAGCGGGCCTTTTGCGAGCAGGCCCAGGCCAAGCCCGAGAAATCCCGCCATGGCCCACCTGCGGTCACCGTGCATCAAACCGTGCCACACGCCCAAGTGGGCGAGCAAAAGGGCGAACGCCAATGCGCCGTCGGTCAACACGGCACCGCTGGAAAGGAACCCGAGTGTGCAAGTCGAGTAGATAATCGCTGCCGTCAGGCCGACTCGCAGGCTGCGCTCGCGGCAGGCGAAGTGCACGATCAGCGCGCAGCTGGCGACATGCAGCAGCCAGGTTGAAAAACGGCTGGAGAACTCGTTGATGCCGAACACTTTCATGCTCAGGGCCTGTAGCCAGAATGACAAAGGCGGCTTGCCCCAGAACGGCACACCGTGATCGAACATCGGCGTGATCCAGTCATTGGAAACGAGCATTTTTCGGGCAATTTCGGCATAGCGGGCCTCCGAGGTATCCATGATTGGATAGAGCCCGAGTGTGACCAGGCGCGCCAGCAGCACCGCGAACAGGATGCCCCAGAGCAAACGCACGGACGCGGAATGATTCATGCCGTCAGCCTTTATGAAGGGATTCAAGATTGATCGCGCTTATGCAGGGAGTTGGGCCTGGGGCTCGCCACTGTCAGCACCCGACCGACATACTCGCCGACCACGGCGGTACCCAGGCACAACAACAGAATCGATTGCACCAGCAGATGCGCATGGGTCAGTTCACCGAATGTCGCGGTGACTGCAACCCACAGTGAGCCAACCAGAAAACTCATGGCACTCAAGTAGCTGTACAGGCGCAGCGGGCGAGTAGAGAAAGCAAGAATCGAGTCCGCACACAGGTCCAGCAATGACAATGGCGTCCACTTGGTTGTGCCCGCTTGGCGTGGCTTGCGGTCGTAGTTCACTTCGGTACTTGGGTAGCCGAGCCAACTGACCAGTAGTTTCAATACGCCGGCGTTGTCGTCCATGGCGCGAATGGCCGCGAGGGCGTTGGGCCCTATCAATCTGAAATCACTGACTTGCTGGGGGACTTCGAAATTGTCGATCAGTTGGTCCAGCGTGGCGTAATAGAGCCTTGCGGCCGTGCGTTTTATCCAGGAATCGCAGTGCCGCGAACGGCGCTGCATGTTCACGACCTCATAGCCCTTGTGCCATTCCTGCACCATGAGCGGGATCAACTCCGGTGGGTCTTGCAGGTCGCAGTCCATGATGATTACTGCGCCGCTGTCTATGTCGTTGATGCCTGCGCGCATGGCCGCTTCTTTGCCGAAGTTGCGACTCAAGTGCAGACACCTGACACGCGGGTCCTGAGAAAATTGATCGATCATAGCCGCTGTCTGGTCTTGACTGCCGTCATTGATGTAGAACACTTCAGTGCGGATTTTTACGCGGTCAATGATGGCCATCAGGCGCGAATGGAATTGCATTATTACGCACTGCTCGTTAAAGCAAGGCACCAGTATTGTAAGTTTCGTGGCAGGCAAGGACTCACTGAAGAGGTTCGCGTTTGCTGTCATGTTTGAATACCCAGAGGTAATTAATCGTAAAACCTTGAAGGGTCACGGCTACCATTGTCATGAGCTGTGAAAGTTGTGCAGGTACGCCCCAGTGGATCAGTAGCGTGACAATAAGCGTGCTAGATAAAACCTGACGGGTGGCCGTTATGAAAAATCGCCCTCTATTGCAGTCTCGCTGTGCAAATACCCAATGCCTGGACAGGCAATAGGCGACCAGCGCCCCCGCAACGGCTGCAAAAAAAACGGATGGTGTTGGGCCGTAGTAAGGCAGCACGCAGACGAACACTACGAAATGCACCAGTGTCGCGAAGAAGCCTGCGCCCAGATAACGGATGAACAATCGAAGTATTTTTTGCATGACAAGAATGTATAAGATGAAGTGTGAATCAAATGTAACGTCGCGAAACGATATTTGTTGTCGGGTTTTATTTGTTTGCTGAAGGGATGTTCTTAGTTGCTTGTAAGAATTTGGAGTTTGTCCTGATGGAAATATTACTAGTTGAAGATGATCATGCGTTGGCGGGCTCGTTAGGGGATTATCTCGGTGAATTTGGTTTCGATGTAGATTTCGCTCGCGATGGGCGAAGTTGTCTGGAGCGTGTCCAGCACCATGAATACGACCTCATCGTCATGGATGTGGCAATGCCTCGCATGAGTGGTTTTGACACCTGTCGCCAGTTGCGGTGCGAGCAGAACCACACGCCCGTTATATTCCTGACGGCACGCGATGCACTGCCCGATAAACAAGAGGGTTACGACGCAGGCGGCGACGATTACCTGGTCAAACCCTTTGAGCCTCAAGAGTTGCTATGGCGTATCCGCGCGCTGATCCGCCGGGGCTCCCCGCGCCAGCCACGCGGTGTCAAACAACTGGGCGACCTGGTGATTGATCCGGTCTCGCAGGCGTTGCGTCACAACGGCGTCATGACGGTGTTGCCCGCCCTCCAATTCACCTTGCTGAACCTGCTTGCCGATGGGGCACCGGAGCCCGTCAGCCGGCGCAAACTGGAGGCCGCGTTGTGGCCAGAGGGTGATCCGCCAGACAGTGATGCACTGCGCACGTATATCTACCGGCTGCGCCAAGCCCTGGGCAAGCCATACGGTAACGAACTGATCCGCACGGTTCACGGTAAGGGCTATCGTCTTGCGATTCCTTACTGATTCCTTTTTTGCGCGAATCCTCTCTGCACTGCTGCCGTTCATGGCAACCATCACGTTGTTCTACAGCGTGCTGATCTGGGCCACTGTCAACGTGACAGAGGACAACATCATTGCCAGCTATTTGAAGCTTGAGGCACAGGCGTTCACGGAACGGCATAGCCTGCAGGGGGCAGCGACAGCGATGCCCAACAGCATTTACCTGCAAGGCTACTGGTCAGGGGACGCTGAAGTTCCGGCCGTCATGCGCCAATTGCCAGCCGGTCACCATGAACTGGAGGGAGAGGATGTCCATGTGTTCGTAAGTGTTGTACCGGGTGCGTCACAGTGGCTGATACTGGTGCTGAACGAGTCTGAACTCAGCCAGACCGAAGGCTACGGCGCTCGGATTTTCGGGCTGTTGTGCGCGGTGGCCGGCTTGATCCTGATCCTGGGTACGATCCTGGCCATCGCGATTGCCCGTGCCATTGCCCAACCCGTCAGCCAATTGGTGGAGGACGTGGCCTCTGAACCGCGTGGGCCGTGCAGATTCAGCGGGTTCGAGCGCCAGGATGAAATCGGCACGTTGAGCCGTACGCTGTCGGCTCTGGTGACCCAGCAAAATGCCGCGCTGCTGCGCGAGCAGGCCTTTACCCGGCACGTGAGCCACGAGCTACGCACCCCCTTGGGTATCTTGAACAACAGCCTGGCGATCCTGCGTTTGCCCGGCTGCAACGCCGAAAAATCCGCACGCAGCCTGCTACGCATGGAAGGCGCGTTGTCCGGAATGAAAATGACCATTGAGCTGTTTTTGTCCCTGGCCCGTGAACCGCGTCAATTACCCCATGCGGCGATTGACCTGTGCGCCGTTGTCGCCGAGCAGATCGAAAAATACCAGCTGCTTTACCCTCTCGCGGCTGATGCGCGGGTGCTGACTGGAGCATCAACGATCTGCGTGCAGACCAATGAGGCGATAGCCCGCAGTGTGGTGCAGAACCTGCTGGGCAACGCTGTTCAGCATGGCGCCGGCAAAGTCCGGGTTGTCCTCACTGAGCAGCAACTGGTGATCATCAATAACCGTGTGGAACAGCGCGTGTCGCCGGGGTTCGGCTTTGGCCTGGAAATCGTCTCGCGTGCCTGCACGCAGGCAGGCTGGCGCTTTGAAACCCGACGCACACGCCATACGTTTCATGCGCGTATCTGCTTCACTTGAGATTGCCACTTAGAAACTGCTGCAAGCGCTCACTCTTGGGATTGCCCAACACATCCTCAGGGGCACCTTGCTCTTCCACCAGGCCCTTGTGCAGGAACAGCACCTGGCTCGACACCTTGCGTGCAAAGCTCATCTCGTGGGTCACCATGATCATGGTGCGGCCTTCCTCGGCCAGGCCCTGGATCACCTTGAGCACTTCGCCCACCAGTTCCGGATCGAGGGCCGAGGTGGGCTCGTCGAACAGCATCACCTCGGGTTCCATGGCCAATGCGCGGGCGATGGCGACCCGTTGCTGCTGGCCGCCGGACAGGAACGCCGGGTATTGATCGGCCACACGCGCCGGCAACCCTACCTTGTCGAGGTAGCGACGGGCGCGGTCTTCGGCGTCTTTCTTGCTGCAACCCAGCACCCGGCGCGGGGCCATGGTGATGTTTTCCAGCACGCTCATGTGGCTCCACAGGTTGAAGTGCTGGAACACCATCGCCAGGCGCGTGCGCAGGCGCTGCAGTTCGGCGTCGTCGGCCACGCGCATGCCGTGGCGATCGCTGACCATGCGAATCGACTGGCCGTCCAGGGTCATGGCGCCGTCGTTGGGGGTTTCCAGGAAGTTGATGCAGCGCAAAAAGGTGCTCTTGCCCGAGCCGCTGGCGCCGATCAGGCTGATCACGTCACCGGTGTTGGCCTTGAGCGAAACACCTTTGAGCACCTGATTGTCGCCATAGCTTTTATGCAGGCCTTCAACGGTCAATTTGTACATGGGGCGTGCATCCTCAAGGCGAAAGTAGATAGCCGCTGCGGTAGGCCTCGGTGCCTGCGACATGGCCGATGACCATCCCGGCAGTGGCCATGCGGCGTAGCGAACGGGCGTAAAGCAGGCCGGCCTTCTGGCAGTGCACCGGCGTTACGCGGTCGGAAATGGGGTCGATGATTTCGGCGATCAGTTGCCCGGCTTCCAGGTATTCACCGGGCAGGGCGCTGAACACCAGCAGGCCACCCACTGGCGTCGCCACCGGTTCAACGCCGGCCAGCGGTGTGGCCGGGTAGGGCAGGTCGGGCAGCGGTGCCGCATCACCGGTAATGGCGCCGAAGTGAATCAGGTAGTCGATGATTGCCTGGCAGTCGAGGCTGGCCAGGCCGTGGTTGACGTCGCCTTGCCCGCGCAGTTCGACGGTCACCGAAAAACTGCCCATGGGGATCGGGAAGCGCTCGCCGAAGCGTTGCTGCAATTGCCACCAGACCAAGGTGAAACACTCATCGAAGGATTGCCCACCGGAGTCGGTCGCGAGCAAATTGGCCTCTGAACCGATATACCGCGCCAGCGGTTCCACCTTCGGCCAGGCCTCGGGCGTGGTGTACACGTGCGCCACGGCTTCGAAATCGCAATGCAGGTCCAGCACTATGTCGGCGTCACAGGCCAGGCGTTGCAGCACCAGGCGCTGGGATTGCAACTGGGTGTCGGCATTTTGCGCGGCGAGGGCGGTGGACAGCGCGGCGCGGATCAGTTCGACGTTGTGCCGAGGATCATCCCCGAGCACATCTTCGACCTGGTTGCCGACGGCTTCACTGAGGTCGACAAACAGGCGATTGAAGTTCTGCCCGCTCTCCAGCTCATAGCGACCCAGCGGGATATCCATCAACACCTGTTCCAGGCCAACCGGGTTGGCGATGGGCACCAGCACGATCTCGCTGCGCAGGCGACCGGCCGCGGCCAGCTTCGCCAATTGCACTTTGAGGTGCCAGGCCACCAGCATGCCCGGCAGCTCATCGGCGTGCAGCGACGACTGGATGTAAATCTTGCCCTCGGCCTGCTCCGGGCCGAAGTGAAAACTGTGAACCTGCCGCGCCGTACCTGGCACTGGCGCGATCAGTTCATGAACCTGGTGACGCATACACACTCCTTAATGGCTCGGCCCGAGAAACGCCAGCCAGCGGCGCTCCGCCAGACGAAACAGACCGACCAGCGCGAAGGTCACGGTCAGGTAGATCAGCGCAGCGATACCGAATGATTGAAAGGTCATGAAGGTGGCCGAGTTGGCGTCCCGCGCCACTTTGAGGATGTCTGGAATCGTCGCGGTGAAGGCCACCGTGGTCGAGTGCAGCATCAGGATCACTTCATTACTGTAGTAAGGCAGCGAGCGACGCAGCGCGGACGGCATGATCACGTAGGCGTACAGCTTCCAGCCGCTCAAGCCATAGGCCTTGGCCGCTTCGACTTCGCCATGGGCCATGCTGCGGATCGCCCCGGCGAAAATCTCCGTGGTGTAGGCGCAGGTGTTGAGGGCGAAGGCCAGGATGGTGCAGTTCATCGCATCGCGAAAGAACGCGTCCAGCAGCGGTTGCTCGCGCACGGCGGCGATGCTGTAGATGCCGGTGTAGCAGATCAGCAACTGGATATAGAGCGGCGTGCCCCGGAACAGGTAGGTGTAGAACTGCACTGGCCAACGCACGGCACGATTGCGCGAGACACGCGCAATGGACAGCGGAATCGACACCAGAAAGCCGATGACCAGCGCGGCGCTGAGCAGCCACATCGTCATGGCCAGACCGGTGATGTGCTGGCCGTCGCTATAAAGGAAGGGGCGCCAGTATTCCTGCAAGAGTTCGATCATCGCACTGCCTCCCGGGCGCCTGCGGAGTAGCGCCGTTCAAGGCGACGCAAGACGAAGTTGGACGCGCTGGTGATCATCAGGTAGATCAACGCGGCGAGCACCAGGAAGTAGAACAACTGATAGGTGCTCTTGCCCGCGTCCTGGGCAGCCTTGACCAAGTCGGCCAGGCCGATGATCGACACCAGCGCCGTGGCCTTGAGCATCACCATCCAGTTGTTGCCGATACCCGGCAGGGCAAAGCGCATCATCTGCGGGAAGGTCACGTAGCGAAACCGTTGCCCGCGCTTTAGGCCGTAGGCCGTGGCGGCTTCCAGTTGGCCACGGGGCACGGCGAGGATCGCGCCGCGAAAGGTTTCGGTGAAATAAGCACCGTAGATAAAGCCCAGGGTGATCACCCCGGCGCTGAATGGGTCGATCTCGATGTATTCCCATTCCATGAAGTCAGTGAAGCCGGTGAGCCAGGTTTGCAGGCTGTAAAAAACCAGCAGCATCAGGACCAAGTCGGGTACGCCGCGAATCAGCGTGGTGTAGAGCTGGGCGGGGATGCGCAAAAAGGGCAGGCTGGACAATTTGGCGCTGGCACCGAGCAAGCCGAGCACGATGCTGACGGCCAGGGACAGCACCGACAACTTGATCGTCATCCACGTGCCTTGCAGCAACAGCGGGCCGAAACCCTTCAAGCTGAGCGCGCTCAGCCCGAGGGTTTGCAACAGTTCTTCGAACATAAATCAGGACCTATGGCGATAAAAAAGCGCCCTTCCAGGGAAGGGCGCTCCAGGCATTATTTGCCGCTGTACAGGTTCAGATCGCCAAAGTGTTTCTTCTGGATGGTGGCGTAGGTGCCATCATCGTGTAACGCTTTGATACCTTTATCCAAAAGCGCCTTCAATTCAGTGTTACCTTTTTTGATACCGATGGCGGTTTTCGACGGCAGCAGTGGGTCGTCAATGGCGGCGCTGACTTCGTAGCCTGCACCGGCTGGCGACTTCAAAAAGCCCAGTTCGGCTTGCAGCATGTCCTGCACGGAAGCGTCGAGACGGCCGGAGGTCAGGTCGGCATACACTTGGTCCTGGTTGGCGTAGGCCTTGGTGGTCACACCGGCTTTATCCAATACAGCCTTGGCGTAGGCTTCTTGGATGGTGCCTTGCTCGTAGCCCACGGATTTACCCTTGAGGGACTCGGGCGTCGAGAAGCCAGCCCCCTTCTTGAACACCAGCGAGGTTGGGCCGGAGAACAGCTCGTTAGAGAAGTCGATGGCCTTTTCACGCACTGGGGTCACGGTCATGGACGAAATCACGCCGTCGAATTTTTTCGCTTTCAGGCCTGGAATCATGCCGTCGAAGTCACTTTCGACCCACTTGCACTTCACTTTCAGCTCGGCGCAGATCGCATTGCCCAGATCGATATCGAAGCCGACCAGGCTGCCGTCGGCGGCCTTGGATTCAAACGGTGCATAGGACGGATCGACACCAAAACGCAGTTCCTTGTATTCCTTGGCCAGCGCGGAACCGGCGGCCATGCACAGAGCCAGTGCAGAAAGGGTCAGCAATGCTTTTTTCATTATGTAATCCCTGGAAACCAAGATAAGCGCTTGTGGCGCGTTTAGGACTGTTACTGAACGGTGTCAGACGGATCACTGGTAGCAATTTCTGCACCATAGTTCCGAATGAGCGTTTTAAAAGGTGGGATGAGGGAAGTTAGAGTGTAGGAGATGCCCGGAAATGGGCATGGAAAATCTGACGCCCCAATTTGAGCCATGTGCAGGTCAAAAAGTCGGAGCGGGCTTGCTCGCTCCCACAGGGGGTATGTGTCAGACCAATAACTCTTGCAGTGAGGCCAAACTATCGGCTTCTTCCACCGCCTTATCCTGCCGCCACCGCAACATGCGCGGAAACCTCACCGCAATCCCGCTTTTATGCCGCCTGGAAAGGGCGATCCCCTCAAACCCCAGCTCAAACACCATGCTCGGCGTGACGCTGCTGACCGGCCCGAACTTCTCCACCGTGGTCTTGCGCACGATCGCGTCGACCTTGCGCATTTCCTCATCGGTCAACCCTGAATACGCCTTGGCAAACGGCACCAGCGTGCGTTCGGTACCGGGCGGACCGTCCCACACCGCAAAGGTGTAGTCGCTATACAAGCTGGCGCGTCGACCATGACCGCGCTGGGCATAGATCAACACCGCATCGATGCTGAACGGGTCCACCTTCCACTTCCACCATAGACCCCTATCCTTGGTACGGCCCACGCCGTAGAGACCTTTGCGGTCCTTGAGCATCATGCCTTCCACCCCGAGGCTGCGAGAGGCTTCGCGTTGTTCGGCGAGGTCCTGCCAACTGCTCCCCGTCAGCAAGGGTGATGCCTGCAACAAGGATTGGTTGCACTGGGCAATCACCTGCTCAAGTTGCGCGCGGCGCTCAGCCTGAGTGTGGTTGCGCCAGTCGTCACCCTGATGTTCCAGCAGGTCGTAGGCCAGGACTGCGACCGGGGCGTCCTTCAGTACTTTTTTGCTCAGGGTCTTGCGGCCGATCCGCTGTTGCAGCAAGGCGAAGGGTTGCACCGCGTCTTTCCATACCACGATTTCGCCGTCGATTACGGTGCCATCGGGCAAGCCACTGACCAGGCTGTGAAGTTCAGGGAAACGCTCGGTGACCAGTTCTTCGCCCCGGGACCAGATCCACAGGCGGCCCTCACGTTTCACCAGTTGCGCACGAATACCATCCCACTTCCATTCCACCTGCCAGTCGGCGGGCGAGCCTAGCAGGGTGTCGAACTGCTCCACCGGTTGCGCCAAACCGTGGGCGAGGAAAAACGGATAGGGCTGCCCACCCCTTTGTGCATGTTCGTCGGACGATTCGGCGGCGATCAGCTTGAGGTAGCCCTCAGGCGTAGGACGGTTGGACAAGTCCGTGTAGCCCACCAGCCGCTGCGCCACGCGCTTGCTGTCGAGGTCGGCCATGGCAGCGAGGGCTCGCGTGACCAGCAACTTGGACACGCCCACGCGAAAACTGCCGGTGATCAACTTGATGCATACCATCAGGCTGGGCTGATCCAGTTGCGCCCATAACGCCGGTAGGCGCTCAGCCAATTCCAACGGAGGCAAGCCACGCAGGGGCAGGAGTTTTTCTTCCAGCCACACGGCAAGGCCGTCTTCTGAGGTGTAGGTGGATTCCGGTAACAGCAGGGAAATCGTCTCCGCCAAGTCACCCACCGACTGGTAGCTTTCTTCGAACAGCCAAGGTTCTATGCCCGACGCTTCGGTGGCCATGTCCCGCAGTAGGCGCGTGGGGACCAACTGGCGAGGGCGACCCCCGGACAGAAAGTACACCGCCCAGGCGGCATCGGCCGGTGGCGCTTGCAGAAAGTAGGCTTGCAGTGCAGCAAGCTTGGCGTTGCTGGAGGTGGTGGCGTCGAGGTTGGCGTACAGCTCGGCGAAGGCCTTCATGCGCTGGCCTCCTCTTCGTCATCGCCGTATTCAGTGGTGAAGCCTTGGGCATCCAGACCTTTTTCCCGCAGATGGCGCACCAATACACCGACAGAGCCGTGGGTGACCATCACCCGTTCGGCGCCGGTTTGCTCGATGGCCCACAACAAACCGGGCCAGTCGGCGTGGTCTGACAGCACAAAACCTCGATCCACCCCCCGCCGCCGACGGGTACCGCGCAGGCGCATCCAGCCGCTGGCGAAGGCATCGCTATAGTCGCCAAAGCGCTTTATCCAACTGCTGCCGCCGGCGGAGGGGGGGGCGATGATCAAGGCCTGGCGCAACAACGGGTCGGTCTTTTTGAAGTCACCGGCATACAGGGTTTCGGGGATGTAGATCCCGGCCTCGCGGTACACCCGGTTCAGCGGTTCGACTGCGCCATGGCTGAGGATCGGGCCGATGCTGGCGTCGATCCCATGCAGGATTCGCTGGGCTTTGCCAAAGGAATAACAGAACAACACGCTGGCCTTGCCGGCTGCGATGTTCGCCTTCCACCAATCGTTGATCCCGGCAAAAATCTGCGCCTGGGGTTGCCAGCGGTAGATCGGCAGGCCGAAGGTGGATTCGGTGATGAAGGTATGGCAACGCACCGGTTCGAAGGGGGTGCAGGTGCCGTCGGGCTCGACTTTGTAATCGCCGGATGCGACCCAGACTTCGCCTTGATATTCCAGGCGCACTTGGGCCGATCCCAATACATGCCCGGCCGGGTGGAAGCTCAGGGTGACGCCGTGATGGACCAGTTGTTCGCCGTAGGCCAGGGTTTGCAGGTTGATGTCCTGCCCCAGCCGCGAGCGCAGGATGCCTTCGCCGGGAGCCGCCGCCAGGTAGTGCTGGTTGCCGGTGCGGGCATGGTCGCCGTGGGCGTGGGTGATGACCGAACGTTCCACCGGGCGCCAGGGGTCGATGTAGAAATCTCCGGCGGGGCAATAAAGGCCTTCGGGGCGGGCGATGACGAGGTCCATGGAATGACCGGGGAAGTGGGCTTGTTACTTATGAGGCGGAGCTGAACGCAGAAGTTCGATCGGAATGTATACAGAACAAATGTGGGCGCAGGCTTGCCAGCGCCCACATTCTGGTCCGGGTTCTTCAGTAAGGCCCCGGGTTATTTACCCGGCGTCAGGGTCAACCTTGTTTTCCCATACACCTTCTCAAAGTTCTGCGGCTGCATCGGGAAACTCAGGTATTGCGCCTTGAGCGACGGGTCGATGCCATTGGCATAGTTCGGGCTGGCCGGGTTGCCGGACTGGCCGATGCCCCCCTGGCCCATCATCGGTTCCACCTGGCCGAAATCGACAATCATGCGCAGCGCCGGCACTCGGGTGGTGGTGAAATCCTGGCCCCAGTTGTACGGTGCCGGGTTCAAGGTGTTGTGGTCGCCGCCGGACGCCAGTGGGCCACGAATCACCTGGCCATTGGTGTTTTTCCAGGTAGTCGTGTGCAGCTTGCCCCACTGCCAGGCCTTGTGATCGGTACCCAGTTGGCTGTCACCGGCGCTGATCGCCGCAGCCAGGCTGCGGGCGAGGACCAAAGGTTTGTCTTCTTTCTGCGGGGTGCGCACGTCGTCCCAGAATGGGCTGTCTTCGCGGCCCAGCAAGTGATCGGCCTGGGCGGCGTAGGACAGGCTGGCATTGCTGACGAAAGCCTTCCAGCTGGTGCTGTTTTCCGGGCCGAGTTCGTCGAGGAAGATCTGACGGGTGCTTTCCTGCAGGAACAGTTCGTAGATCGCGGCGTCGGCGGACGTTGCCACCAGTCGACCATCGAAGGCCATCAAGCGATTCAGTGCTTCCCGCGCCTTGACCTGCTCAGCCGCCGGCAACGCATCGATCGCCTGTTTCAGTGGCTGGGCCATGCCTGGGGCCTGGAACATGGTCTTTAGCTTGGCAGCAAACGTGGTGGTCTGGTCGTATTGCATGGCGATCATGCTGCGGCTGTCATGCTTGCCGGCATTGGCCAACTGCGCCAGGCGCTCGCTACGTTCCGGGGCGTCCCAGGAATTGGACAACTGCATGCCATAGCCGCGTGGCGCGGTGCGCTGGTTGGCAGTGCCGACCCAGCCTTGGGCCGGGTCCTGGTCATAGGGGTGCAACATCGCGTCGGCGTAACCGTCCCAGTCGAAACGCGTGTCCCAGCCCGGCGACGGCAGCAAACCTTCGCCTTCGCGACGGTTGGGGAAGCGGCCGGTGACTTGCCAGCCAATATTGCTGGCGTCGGCGAAGACCATGTTCAGCGCAATGGCGCGAATCTCGCGGGTTGCGTCCGAGGCCTTGGCGGCGTTTTGCGCGCGCGACAGGTCGAAGAACGCATCCAGGCTCTTGTCGTCCTTGAAGTCGGCGGTGTGCAGGGCCAGGCCCAGGCCGGTGGTCAGCGCCTGGCTGCTGTTGAGCAGGGCACCGTGGCGGGTTTCGTACACCACTTCACGAATCGAGCGCTGGCCTTTCACGAAAAAGGTTTCGTTACGCACACCTGCCGGTAGCCATTTCCCGTTGTTCTCGTAGTACAACGCGTTGCCCTGGCGTTTGACCTTTTCCAGGAACAGGTCCTGAGTGTCGCCCTTTACCGTGCTCATGCTCCACGCGACCTTGCCGTTGAAGCCGGACAGCAGCGTCGGCAAGCCGGCAATCGAGGCGCCCACGGCCTGGTATTTAGGTGCACGGATCTGCACGTAGCCCCATGGCGACGGGGCTTGCGGCTGGGCGGCGAGGTCGTTGGCCAACAGGCTTCTGCCGCTGCGGCTGCGTTGCGGACCGATTGCCCAGTTGCTCGAGGTGGTGACCGCCAGTGAGTTGAGGCGACTCAGTTGCTGGCTGACCGCGTCCAGCCCGGCCAGGCCGGTGATCTGGCCCAGGCTCACACCCTTGAGTTTCTCGGCTTCGGCCAGCGGGACCGCTTCATCCGGCGCGCTTGGGGTGAGCCAGGCGAGTTTGTCGACGCCGACTTTCTGCGCCAGCACCAGGGATGAAATTTCTTCCTGCAGGTTGGCCGACTCGCTGAAATTCAGCAGGCAGAACAGCAGCGCCGAATCTTCCGGCTTCCAGTATTCCGGCTTGTAGCCAGTCTGGGCCAGGTCTGGCGGTAGCTTGTCGCGGTAGCGGAACAGGTAGGCGTTGACGCCACGGGCATACACTTCAAAGAAGCGTTTGAGGCGCGGCGACGAAGCGTTATACAGCTCGCCGGCACTTTTTTTCAGGTTGACCGCACGCATGAAACGGTCGACGTCCAGCACTTCAGCACCCGCCATTTCCGCCAAGCGACCCTGGGCCAGCAGGCGCAGGGTGACCATCTGGGTGATGCGATCGCTGGCGTGCACGTAACCGAGGCTGAACAGCGCGTCATGGAAGGTATTGCTTTCGATCAGCGGCATGCCCTGGGCATTGCGACGCACGGAAACGTTTTGAGCCAGGCCTTTGATCGGCAGCACACCGGCGACCGGCGGCAGGGTGTCCTGGGTGTTCTGGAGCTGGCAACCGGCCAGGCTTAACGCACTGGCCACTGCCGCGGCAACGCCGAACCGGGGAAGAAAATGTGAGAGGGCTGGCGAGGCCATGGCAAAGCTCCTGCGGGGGGTAGCGTCAGTAAAGGCGCTACGTTAGTGAGCGCGGCTAAACGACGCAAGCGGGAGTTTGGGGAAAGCGTGAGATCTTGAGTCTTGCGCAGACCAATGTGAGGGCTGCGGTGTGACGATTCGACTTGGTCGCGAAGGCGGTCGGTCAGTCACACACGTACCGACTGATACACCGCTTTCGCGAGCAACCCCACACATTTTGATTGAGTGCGACTTAAGATCAGGATTTGGGCGGGTTGATCTTCTGCACCAGTTCATAGGCGCGGACCGTCGCCGGCCGTTCCTTGATGCGGTTGAACCAGCGCTCCAGGTGTGGGAAATCTTCCAGCCGCTGGCTCTGCCACTTGTGGGAAACAATCCACGGGTAGATCGCCATATCCGCGATGCTGTAGGCCTCGCCTGCCACGCACGGCCGATCCGCCAAGCGCCGGTCCAGCACGCCGTAAAGCCGGGCGGTCTCATCTATATAACGCTTGATTGCGTAGGGAATCTTCTCCGGCGCGAACTGGCTGAAGTGATGATTCTGACCGGCCATTGGCCCCAATCCGCCCATTTGCCAGAACAGCCATTGCAAGGCTTCCTGACGACCGCGCAGGTCTTTTGGAATGAACTGGCCAGTTTTTTCCGCGAGGTACAGCAGGATTGCACCGGATTCAAACAGCGAAATCGGCGCGCCGCCGTCGGCAGGGTTCTGATCGACGATCGCCGGAATGCGGTTGTTGGGGGCTATCTTCAGGAAGTCAGGCTTGAACTGTTCGCCCTGGCCGATATTGATCGGGTGCACCTCGTAGGGGAGACCGGCTTCTTCCAGGAACAGCGATATTTTGTGACCGTTGGGGGTGGTCCAGTAATACAGGTCGATCATGAAGCTCTCCTAAAAGGGGAATGCTTGAGCGGATGCCTGTAGGTATAGGTGATGTTCAGTGCGCAAAAATTCAATGAAACATTTGCGCATAATCTTAGAAGCAATTTATACGGCCCCATCCACCAACCCAATGTGGGAGCGAGCAAATCGAATCGTCGCACCGCCGCTCCCACATTTGGATCTTCAGCGTGGCTTACGCCCCGTGGCACTTCTTGAATTTCTTCTCGCTGCCGCACGGGCAAGGGTCATTGCGACCCACGTCCTTCAACGCATTGCGCACAGGCTCCTGGTGAGCGTGGCCGCAGTTCGGGCCGTGGACATGGCCGTGGTCGTGATCATGGTGATCGTGATCATGGTTGCAGTCAGGACCATGGACATGGGGTTGCTGAGTCATTGATGTCGCTCCGGAATAAAATCGCCGGGGATTATCTCGCCATTGTGGTTCACCTGCACGTCATAACCGATGAATAATCCGGTTTTCAACTCACCTTCCAGGCGATACGGCACAGGCTTGTTGGGGTTTTTCAGCATCTGCACCACATCACGGATCTGCGGCCAGAGGTTGGTGCGTACCGACACCCGGAAAAACTTATGACTGCGCGGCGGTACGGTTAGCCACTCGTCGGACTCGCCCTCGGTCAACACGAAGTCGCCCAGGCTGACCTTGTAGATCAGGCCGCGCACGGTCAGGTCGGCGTCGTCACGGTTGTCCACGCGAAAGAACAGCTTGAACTTCTGCTCCAGCAGCTTGGCGCGCACCACTTCGACTTTCACCAGGGACACGTGCGGCGGCGGTGAGTCGTCTTCGAACCACGACGCGCAGCCGCTCAAACCAAGGGTTAACGCCAGCATCAAGCTGTACATCCGGAGCATGGCGTGAGTCCTGTGGTGGCTAGAGATAGCTGGAACAACACTTCTTGAATTTCTGCCCACTGCCGCACAGGCACGGATCGTTGCGTCCGGCCTTCACTTGCACTGTCGGGTCGATGAAGTACCAGCGCCCGTCATTCTGTACGAAAGAGGACTGCTCGCGGTGGCTATGTTCGCCGGTGCTGTCATGCCAGCGTGCGGTGAAGGTCACAAAGGCGTGTTCCGGCTGGCCGCCAAACACCTCGCAGCTTTCCACTTCAAGGCCGAGCCAGGTGCTCTGCGCGCTCCAGGCGCCGATGGCATTGCGGTCCAGGTCCGGCTGTTGGGCGGGCAGGGTGGTGGCGACCAGATAGTCCACCAGGCCCAGCACGTAGGCGCTGTAGCGCGAGCGCATCAGCGCGCTGGCGCAAGGTGCCGGGTGCCCGGCGTGATAATGGCCGCAGCAGGCATCCAGCAGGTTGCCACTGCCGCAGGGGCAAATGGGTGTGCTCATCGGGTTACCACCAGTACTTTCCGAAGTTTTCCGGGTTGGCCCAAAAGCGGGCGTTGAGCCAGTCCGGTACTTGTTTATAGTCAAGCAGATCATAAGTAAACAGCGTCAGAACCTGCTCATCACGCTGGAAACGCTCACCAGCCTGCAAGGCCAGGGAGAAGAAGTCGGTGTCTTTCCAGTCACAGGCGCCCAGGTCCACCAGTACCGCGATGCGGCTGGCATTGAGGTTGCGGATGCCGCCCAGCAGCGTCAGGCCTTGTGGTTTTGACAGGTGCTCCAGGCAGTCCACCACCAGCGCCAGGTCAAACCGCTGTGCGGCAAGCTCCGCCGGCAAGGCTCCCGGTGCCGCGATAGACACCTGGGTATCCGGGTGCGCCTTTTTAAAAGCCTCCAGCGCCGGGAACTGGCTGGCGCCCAACAGCAACAGGCGTTTTGGCGGGTGCAGATCAAGCAAGGCGGCCAAGGCTTGCTGGGGTGTACGAGCAGAAATACCAGCGGTCATCAGAGATCCTCACATCAGGACCGTAGAGACTAGCGCGGCTGAGCGTGCGGGCCTAGAGCGGGCGGCAGCGAAAAGTCCGACAGTAGCAACGAACCTCAATGAATACAGGGGGACGGCGCAGTGGCGAAGATGAAAAGAGCCGTCTTTACTCCACCCATCGGCCCCCGCCGATCCCCTCAGGA
This sequence comes from Pseudomonas sp. EA_65y_Pfl1_P113, assembly GCF_963970525.1. Classification (NCBI taxonomy): domain Bacteria; kingdom Pseudomonadati; phylum Pseudomonadota; class Gammaproteobacteria; order Pseudomonadales; family Pseudomonadaceae; genus Pseudomonas; species Pseudomonas sp. EA_65y_Pfl1_P113. Next base: position 137,854 of record NZ_CAXAQM010000004.1, on the reverse strand, counting down.
GAAATCAGATGAGCATCATGCGGACAGCTCTACCCTTGGTTCTGCTAACCGGAGTATTGACAGGTTGCGCAGGTTTGCAAAAAACCGACTGGCCCACCTGTGCCGCCGTTGGCGGTGTGACCGGCGCGGCGATCGGTGCCACTGAAAGCTCGGCCTATGCAGGCTATGGTGCGCTGCTGATCGGTGGCATGGCCGGCGCCTATTGCTGGGTGCACGGCGATGGCGACGAAGACGGCGACGGCGTGCCAGACAGCCGCGACAAGTGCCCGGGCACGCCAAAAGGCGTGCAGGTAAATGCCGATGGGTGCCCGCCTGCGCCGCCAGCGGCCGTGGTTGAGGAGGTCGTGGTGGTCAAGGAAGAAACCATCGTGATTCGCGATGTGCACTTTGAATTCGACTCGGCCAGGCTGACTGCGGCGGATAAAACCGAGCTCGACATCATCGCCACCCGCCTGAAACAGGAAGCCCCAAGCGCTCAACTGCGTGTCACCGGCCATACCGACAGCGTGGGCAAAGACGCCTACAACCAACGGCTCTCGGATAAGCGCGCGCATTCGGTGACGGATTACCTGGTCGGCTCGGGTGTGCCACGCAGCGCTTTTGTGGCGGTGACGGGTGCGGGTGAGAGCCAGCCGGTGGCTGACAATAAAACCGCTGAAGGCCGTGCCTTGAACCGCCGTACGGAAATCCAGATCAACCGCTGACGGCCCTTGCCCCTGTGGGTTCCACAGGGGCATTGCTGGCAACTTTCGCTGAAGTCTCCCCTTTGTTAACTTTTTTGATCCTTCACTGGCAAAACGCCGGTAGAAGTCGTTACTGTGCGTCCAAAGAATAAGTTGAAATAGCTTTTGTAATAATTCCGGGGAGCTTCATATGCGTAAGGTTTTACTGTTGGCCGTGTTGGTCAGCCCCGTTGCCCTGGCGCAAAGCGTCAGTGTTGAAACCAACTCGTTGATGCGCCTGCCCAGCAGCACCAGCGTGTTGCAACTGGAGCGCCTGGACGTGGCGGACTACGGCACCTTGCTGGTGCCTTCCACCATCAGCCAAGTCACGGTGGATGAGTTGCACCTGGGGCGTGACGCTCGTATCGCCATCGTGCCCGGCGGCACTGCGCTGCAATTGCAGGTGCGCCATGCGCAGTTGGATCACGGCAGCCAGATCACTTCGCGCGGTGCTCCCGGTACCCATGAAAAGCCTGCCAAGGCTGGGCGTGATTTGATCTTGCGCATCAATTCGCTGAACGCTGAAGAGCTCTCGGTGGACGCCCGTGGCGGCGCCGGTGCCCAGGGTTATGCCGGGCTGGATGGTGCCAATGGTGAAGACCCAGGTTGCACCTGGGGTTCGGCGGGCCGGGGTTTCAATGGTGATAACGGCGGGGATGGCCTTCCGGGAGCGGCGGGTGCACAGGTGCGGGTCGAATTGCCGCAGAGTTTTCCGACTGAGCAGATAAAGGTCTGGGTCGACGGTGGCGCCGGTGGTTTAGCGGGCACGGCGGGTAAACCCGGCAAAGGCGGGCAATCCAAAGGCTGTGTGGTGTACCGCGCTGATGGCGGCGAGAAGGGCCGCCCAGGGTTGGAAGGGCAGCCTGGGCCGACGGGGCCTGCGGGTACTGTGACCATTCAGCGGCTGTGAGTCGTTGGGGCTGACGTCTTCGCGGGCTTGCCCGCGAAGAAGCCCTAAAGCACACTATTAGAACATCGGCCGAGCCGAAGCGATCGCCACCACCACCAACCCCACAATCAAGTTAATCCCCACCAACCTGCGAATCTGACCCAGTACCGCCGCACCCGCCGGCCAATCCTCAGCCGCCACTGCCGTGCGCAATTCCGGGAGTTTCAACGCCTGGATACGGATAAACAGCGCCGTCATCACCAGATACAACCCCATCATCACCTGCACATAGCGAGGTGCCGTCTCAAACCCGCTGAAGCGCAGGTGCAACAGGCCAATTCCGCTGATCGGCAAAATCGCCACCGCGACCCACACCCAAACGAAAAAACGTTGAAATACATTTGCCCACAGCTTAAGCCGGGCAGGGCCTTCAAGCGCCGCCACAGCGGCGGGGCGCAGGATCATCCAGGCGAAAAACATGCCGCCGACCCAGATCAGGGCAGCCAGTACATGCAGGGTATAAACGAGGCTAAACACAGTCATTGAGGTACTCCGTTCTGCGCAGGATTAATTAGCGGGGTATGATAGCGGCCGATCCGAACCACTGAAAATTTATCCAGCGTTTTTTGCGCCCGACTATCCATGATCAGCACTGAACTCAAAACTACGATCCAGGGCGCCTACACGCGTTTTCTCGAAGCCAAGCGCTTGAAACCGCGCTACGGCCAACGCCTGATGATCGCCGAAGTGGCCAAGGTCCTCGGGGATATCGACACCGACGACGAAGGCCGGCGCAGTGGCGACCCGGCGATCGTGGCCGTTGAGGCCGGCACCGGTACCGGCAAGACCGTGGCCTACAGCCTGGCCGCGATTCCTACCGCCAAGGCTGCCGGCAAACGCTTAGTGATTGCCACCGCGACCGTCGCCCTGCAAGAGCAGATCGTCTACAAAGACCTGCCTGACCTGATGCGCAACAGCGGCCTGAACTTCACCTTCGCCCTGGCCAAGGGCCGTGGCCGCTACATGTGCCTGTCCAAGCTCGACGTGCTGTTGCAGGAAGGCCACGCGCAAACCGCCACGGCGTCGCTGTTTGAAGAAGAAGGCTTCAAGATCGAAGTGGATGAAGTCAGCCAGAAGCTGTTCACCAGCATGATCGAGAAGCTGGCCGGTAATAAATGGGACGGCGACCGCGACAGCTGGCCCACCGCGCTGGAAGACGCCGACTGGGCGCGCCTGACCACCGACCACAGCCAGTGCACCAACCGCCATTGCCCCAACTTCGGCCAGTGCGCTTTCTACAAAGCGCGCGAAGGCATGGGCAAGGTCGATGTCATCGTCACTAACCACGACATGGTCCTGGCCGACCTGGCCCTGGGCGGTGGCGCCGTGCTGCCTGACCCGCGCGACACCCTCTATGTGTTCGACGAAGGTCATCACCTGCCCGACAAGGCCATCGGCCACTTCGCCCACTATACGCGGCTGCGCTCAACCGCCGACTGGCTTGAAACCACTGCGAAGAACCTCACCAAGTTGCTGGCCCAGCACCCGCTGCCCGGCGACCTGGGCAAGCTGATCGAACAAGTGCCGGAGCTGGCGAGGGAGATCAAGACCCAACAGCAATTCATGTTCAGCGCCTGCGAACAGGTGGCTGACTTCAAGCCCGGTGAAGACGTCGAGGGCCGTGAGCGACCCCGTCATCGTTTCGTCGGTGGGTTGATCCCCGAACACATGCGTGAAATGGGCATCGAGTTAAAGAAGGGCTTCTCGCGCCTGACCGACCTGTTCACCCGCCTTACTGACCTGCTCAAGGAAGGCATGGACGGCGAGGTCAACATTGGCATCGCCAGCAACCAGGCCGAAGAATGGTACCCGCTGTTCGGCAGTCTGCTTTCCCGTTCCCAAGGCAACTGGGAGTTGTGGACCGCCTTTACCGTCGAAGACCCGGAAGACAACCCGCCCATGGCCCGCTGGCTGACCCTGTCCGAAAGCGGGGCACTGTTTGATATCGAGGTCAACGCCAGCCCGATCCTGGCGGCCGAAATGCTGCGGCGCAACCTCTGGAACGTGGCCTACGGCTGCCTGGTGACCTCGGCCACGCTGACCGCACTGGGTACTTTTGATCGCTTCCGCATGCGTGCCGGCCTGCCAAAAAAAGCGGTTACGGCGGTAGTGCCAAGCCCGTTCCATCACGCCGACGCGGGTGTGTTGCGGGTGCCGGACCTCAAGGCCGACCCGCGGGATGCCCCCGCCCACACGGCCGCGATCATCCGCGACCTGCCGGAGCTGGTAGAAGGCTCGCGGGGCACCCTGGTGCTGTTCTCGTCGCGCAAGCAGATGCAGGACGTTTTCGACGGCCTCGACCGTGACTGGCGCAAGCAAGTGTTTATCCAGGGCAACCTGTCCAAGCAGGAAACCCTGAACAAGCACAAGGCGCGGGTCGACGGTGGAGACTCCAGCGTGCTGTTCGGCCTGGCGAGTTTCGCCGAGGGTGTGGACTTGCCCGGTGCCTACTGCGAACACGTGGTGATCGCCAAGATCCCGTTCTCGGTGCCGGATGATCCGGTCGAGGCGGCGCTGGCCGAATGGATCGAAGCACGGGGTGGCAATCCGTTCATGGAAATCTCGGTGCCGGATGCTTCCTTGAAGCTGGTCCAGGCCTGCGGTCGCTTGCTGCGTACCGAAGAAGACCGGGGCACCATCACCTTGCTCGACCGCCGTTTGGTCACCCAACGCTATGGCAAGGCTATCCTTAATGCCTTGCCGCCGTTCAGGCGCGAAATTTCTTGAGCCACCGTGGGCGGATTCGCCCACTTCGTGGTCTATCTCAATTATGTCATCAGGCCATTCACCAGCCGCCTGGGAGAACCTTGCTCGTATGATTCGCACGCTGCCCGCTCTTTTTGCCCTGCTGTTTACAGCGCCCTTGATGGCTGCGCCTGTGGGGCAACAAACGCTGTTCAATTTCGTCCGGCCTGCCGATGTGGTCAAGGTGGCGACCCAGGACGCCAGCCTGCCGCAATACAACGCCGAACAGACCGCCGAAGGCGAAGTGCTGCGTCGCATCACCTTCAACCCGGCGGCCGAACCGAGCCTGGTGCTCAGCCCGCAAAGCGGCGCCTGGGACTGGTCGCAATCGAGCGCTATGAGCTTGCGTATCCAGAGTGCGATGGACTGGGCGTTGACCCTCTATGTCAAGGTGCAGAGCAGCGATGGCCGCACCCTGGTCAGTCGCATTGACTTGCCAGCCGGTCCGGCCCAGACCTTGCTGATCCCGCTGCAAGCCAATTCGCCGTTGAGCCAGGGCATGAAGGCTGGCCCGCCGATGCCGATCACGGTGGACGGCCAGCGCGTATTGCTGGCCGGCAGCGTGGGTGAAATTGACCGCAGCCAGGTGGTTTCGGTGACCTTGTCAATGCTCAAGCCTAACGCCGCCCAGAGCATCTTGCTGGAGCGCTTTGGCGTGCAGGACAGCGAGCCGGTGTTGAAGGCGGCCTACAGCGAGTTGGTGGATGCCTATGGTCAATCCACCCGGGCGCGCTGGCCGGAAAAAGTCAGCGGCGACGGGCAACTCAAAGCCGCCGCGGCCAAGGAGCAACAGCAACTTCAGGGCTGGCTGGCCACGCGGGATAAGTCCGCCCTGGACCAGTACGGCGGCTGGAACAAAGGCCCGGCGTTCGACGCCAGTGGGTTTTTCCGCACCGAAAAACGCGACGGCCGCTGGTACCTGGTGACGCCGGAGGGGCATCCGTTCTACTCCTTGGGCGTCAATACTGTGGCCCCGGACAACAGCCAGACTTATGTGGCCGGCCGTGAATGGATGTTCGCGGCGCTGCCTAAAGGTGGCGAACCCTTCGACAAGTACTACGGCAGCGGCGACAACCGTACCGGTAACGGTGCAGGCGAAGGGCGTAGCTTTGGTGCCGGTCGTTGGTATGACTTTTACGGCGCCAACTTGCAACGCACCTATGGCGGCGACGGTTTCGACCAAAAACGCTGGGTCACCCATGCCCTCGACCGCCTGCAAGCCTGGGGTTTCAACACCGTAGGCAACTGGAGCGACGAGGATTTGACCACTGCCAATCGTGTGCCCTACACCTTGCCGCTGTCGATCGTCGGTGACTACGCCAGCATCAGCACCGGCACCGACTGGTGGGGTGGCATGCCCGACCCGTTCGACCCGCGTTTCGCCATGGCCACCGAACGCGCCGTGGCTATCGCCGCCCGCGATCACCGTAACGACCCGTGGTTGGTCGGTTTTTTTGCCGACAACGAGCTGGCCTGGGCCGGTCCCGGCGATGATGCTAAATCCCGCTACGCCTTGGCCTACGGCACCTTGCGCATGACCACCGACGTACCGGCCAAGCGCGCCTTCCTCAAACAACTGCGTGACAAATACCGTAACGAAGGAGGCCTGTCGAAAGCCTGGGGCATCGAGTTGAAGGGCTGGGAATTGATGGAAGACCCGGGCTTCGAACCGCCGATTCCCAACCCTGAGCACCCGGAAATCGAAGCTGACTTCCAATACTTCCAGAAGACGTTTGCGGATGCCTACTTCAAGACCATCTCCGACTCGCTGAAATGGCACGCCCCCAACCAACTGCTGTTGGGTGGCCGTTATGCGGTCAGCACGCCGGAAGCCGTGGCCTCCTGCGCGCAGTATTGCGATGTGCTGAGCTTCAACATGTACGCGCTTAAGCCACAGGACGGCTATGACTTTGCCGCGTTGCGTGCGCTGGACAAGCCGGTGCTGATCACCGAATTCAACTTTGGCTCGGCCGATCGTGGGCCGTTCTGGGGCGGCGTGACGCAGTTGGCCAAGGAAGAAGACCGTGGCACGGCTTACGGCAACTTCTTGAAGCAGGCCATGGCCGAGCCGTCGATTGTCGGCGTGCATTGGTTCCAGTACCTGGACCAGCCGGTGACCGGTCGATTGCTCGACGGTGAAAATGGCCACTTTGGCCTGGTGGGCATCACCGACGTACCGTTCCAGGGTTTTGTTGAAAGCGTGCGCAAAAGTAACCTGGCGGCGGTCGATCAACTCGGCAAAGAGGCAGAAAAGGCCAAGGCGGCCGGTGCCGTGCGCGAAAGCGAAGGGGGCAGGGCCGTGCACGGAGGCAAAGGCCCGGTGCAGGGCGCCGGGAATGCCGGTGGGCACTCCGGAAATGGTCATTGATTGAGTGCTGACGGGTTCACAAAACCCACAAGGGCTGGAACAATGTCGGCCACTTTTTGCTGTGTTGTCCGAGGGTGTTCAGGTGCAGATCCAGGGTCATTACGAACTCCAGTTCGAAGCGGTACGTGAAGCCTTTGCCGCGTTGTTCGATGACCCGCAAGAGCACGGGGCCGGGCTCTGCATCCAGATCGGCGGTGAAACCGTCGTCGACCTGTGGGCCGGTACCGCCGACAAGGACGGTAGCGAGGCCTGGCACAGCGATACGATCGTCAACTTGTTTTCCTGCACCAAGACCTTTACCGCCGTTACGGCCCTGCAACTGGTGGCTGAAGGCAAATTGCAACTGGATGCACCGGTCGCCAACTACTGGCCGGAATTTGCGGCGTCAGGCAAAGAAGCCATCACCCTGCGCCAGTTGCTCTGCCACCAGGCCGGGTTGCCGGCGATCCGCCAGATGCTGCCCACTGAAGCCCTGTACGATTGGCAACTGATGGTTGACACACTGGCGGCCGAAGCGCCGTGGTGGACGCCGGGCCAAGGCCATGGGTACGAGGCGATCACCTACGGCTGGTTGGTGGGTGAATTGCTGCGTCGCGCTGATGGGCGCGGGCCGGGAGAGTCCATCGTGGCGCGGGTTGCACGGCCATTGGGGCTGGACTTTCATGTGGGCTTGGCCGATGAAGAGTTTTATCGCGTCGCACATATAGCGCGCAGCAAAGGCAATAGGGGCGATGAGGCCGCACAACGTTTACTGCAAGTAATGATGCGTGAACCTGAGGCCATGACTACACGTGCTTTTGCCAATCCTCCGTCTATTCTGACCAGCACTAATAAACCTGAATGGCGGCGTATGCAGCAGCCAGCGGCAAATGGTCACGGTAATGCACGTAGCCTGGCGGGTTTTTATAGTGGATTGTTGGACGGTAGTTTGCTGGAGGCCGACATGCTTGAACAATTGACCCGTGAACACAGTATCGGGCCGGATAAAACATTATTGACACAAACCCGTTTTGGCCTGGGCTGCATGTTGGACCAACCGCAGTTGCCCAACGCCACCTTCGGCCTTGGCCCGCGTGCTTTCGGGCATCCCGGTGCGGGTGGCTCGGTCGGGTTTGCCGATCCCGAGCATGATGTAGCGTTTGGTTTCGTGACTAATACATTGGGGCCTTATGTACTAATGGACCCGCGGGCACAGAAGTTGGTCGGAATATTGGCCGGTTGTCTGTAAACCCCTTGCTGTTTCACGTTTTTTTGTTACAAAGGCAACTATAAGAAGACGCTGAACGAAATGATGTAACTTTAATGTTCTGTAAGCGTCTGTTTAACGGGTCACCCAGACCCCCGTTTCTTTTCTCATTTTGTGGATATCTCATGTTATCGAACAAGTCCTTGGCACTGGCGCTGTGCCTCACTATTACCGGCTGCGCACAAACTCCACAAAATGATGCCGAGGGCGGGCATTGGTGGTCATTTGGATCTGATAAGGCCGCTACCAAGGACGCAGTGACCCAAACCGACGCCAAGCCTGCAGCACCGGTAGCGGCCGCTGCTGCTGCTGCGCAAGCCCCAGCGCCAACTGCAAAGGCTGACACCGGCTCCAGTTGGTGGCCGTTCTCGTTCAAAAGCGCCGACGAAAAGGCTGCCGATGCCAAGGCTGACCTGAAAGCCGACCTCAAGGCCGCGGAGCCAGCACCTGCCGCCGCCCCAGTCGTCGCCAAGACCGACACCAAATGGTGGTGGCCTTTCGAAAGCAAACCTAAGCCATTGGCCAAGGTCGACGTGACCAACGTACCAATGCCCGACCCGAAAATCACTCAGGCCTGGCTGGACGACTATGAGCCACGCCTGCGCGCCGCCATCAAGGACAGCAACCTGCAACTGGAGCGTCGTGACAATGTGCTGGTGGTGATTGCACCGGTAGACGGCTCCTACAACCCGAAACGCCCAGCGATGCTGCTGCCCGTCACCCTCGGCCCGTTCACTCGCGTTGCCAAGGCCGTTGAAGCCGATCCGAAGACCGCCGTACTGGTATTGGGCCACGTCGATGCCACCGGCACCGCCCCGGCCAGCCAGGTGCTGACCAAGGAACGTGCACAATCCATCGCCTCTATCTTCAGCCTCAGCGGCCTCAAGCAAGACCGCCTGATGCTGCGCGGCATGGGCGACATGATGCCACGTGCCGCCAACGACAGCACTCAGGGTCGCGCACTGAACCGTCGTATGGAAATCATGTTTACCCAGCGCACCACCATGCTGGCTTTGCTGAGCAAGTATCAGTCGGGCAAGACTCCACCGGTGGCTGAAATGGTTGCAGTACACAACGTTCCAGCCCCGGCCCCGGCTGCCAAAGCTCCGGCCAAGAAGGCTACAGCCGCCAAGAAAGCCGCTGCCAAGCCAGCCGCTAAAAAAGCACCGGCTAAGCCTGCTGCCAAAAAGCCTGCTCCAGCCAAAGCCAAGGCCGCTGCACCGGCAAACGACCAGGCGAAAAACTGATCTGTTGAACCAGAAGGATAAAGCCGCATGACCCAGGCACTGGCCGATATGCGCCGTGACTACACACGGGATGGTTTGAGCGAGGCCCAGGCCCCGAGCGAGCCGTTTGCGTTGTTCCACGAGTGGTTTGCTGACGCGGTGACAACCGAGCAGCCCCCGGTGGAAGCCAATGCCATGACCTTGGCCACGGTCGACCAGGACGGTCGCCCGCACTGCCGCATCCTGTTGCTCAAGGGCCTGGATGCGCAGGGCTTTACCTTCTTCACCAATTATCAGAGTGCCAAGGGCGAACAGCTCTCGGCTCGGCCGTTTGCGGCCATGACCTTTTTCTGGCCGACCCTCGAACGCCAAGTGCGCATCGAGGGTCGGGTGGTCAAGGTCACGCCTGAGGAGTCGGACGCTTATTACCAGGTCCGCCCGCTGGGCAGCCGCCTGGGGGCGTGGGCGTCCCCGCAGAGCCAGGTCATCCGTGACCGCGAAGAACTGCAGGACCTGCTCAAGGCCACCGAACAACGCTTCAGCGATTCCCAACCCGATTGCCCCGAGCACTGGGGTGGCTATCGTTTGCTGCCGGAGCGCATCGAGTTCTGGCAAGGTCGCGCCAGCCGCTTGCATGACCGCTTGAACTATCGCTTGCAAGGGACCGACTGGACCCGCGAACGCCTGGCGCCCTGAGCCGCACCTTTCGTCACCTCACCTGAATGTTGCCGATCACTCCGAAGTCTCTATCGCAGAGGCTTCGGGCGTTTGCTGCTGCGCGGCTTTTTTCAACCAGTTCGGCAAATCGGACCGCCTGATTTTCAGCGCGCGAGCCTGTTCCAGCTGTCGCAGCATAAATGCGCGCTTGTGCAGATCATTGCCCGCCAGTAATAGCGCCAGGTCACGGTCGATCCAGCGCCTGATACGCAGGTACAGCCAGCCGTGAAAATACAGGCCGGCAAGCGTTGTGACTACAATGATGAAGTAATCCATGGAGGTCCTGGCTAGGCGTGGAGTGCTACCGTTCGTCGAGTTTTCTGGTACGGGCTGTCTGTACTCAGGCTGAATGAAAGCAATTTTCTGCGGCGCTTGCCGTGACAGGCGTCAAGCTGCAGCGTTTAATGAACACCTGTCCTTTGGAGTTGATGCTATGCGTAAGTCCGTTTTACTGGTTGCCTGCTTTACCACCCTGTCGTTGCTGCTGGGTGGCTGCGCCTCGAGTCTGACCGGTGACTCGTACTCCCGCGACGAAGCGCGTCGTGTTCAGACCGTGCGCATGGGGACCATCGAATCCCTGCGCCCCGTGAAAATCGAAGGCACCAAGACCCCAATCGGCGGCGCTGCTGGCGCAGTCATCGGCGGCGTTGGCGGCAGCGCTATCGGTGGCGGTCGTGGCAGCATCGTGACTGCCGTGATCGGTGCCGTTGCTGGTGGGTTGCTGGGCTCGGCCACCGAAGAAGGCCTGACCCGCACCCAGGGTGTGGAAATCACCGTACGCGAAGACGACGGCAGCATGCGCGCCTATGTGCAGGCTGTGCAGGAGAATGAAATCTTCCGCATTGGCGACCGTGTACGCATCATGACCGTTGATGGTACTAGCCGCGTTACGCGCTAAGCGCTGGTTGTAGAAATACAAAACCCCAGCCGCGTGACCGGTTGGGGTTTTTTGGTTTTATGGGGGGTGGCCGGTTTGAACTGCAAAAAATGCAGGCAATAAAAAACCGCCTTAGTAGGGCGGTTTTTTATTGCAAACCCAATTATCGACTGGGCTGCGACTTCAAAGATGCATTGACCTGCATTCAAAGGCCCACGTGTTCCGTTAAGTGCGCTGGAGGAAAGGCCTGACTTTAGGAGGGCCGAGTCTGTCGATGTTTGCACAACGTACGTGGAACCTCGTAGTGAATATCCTGCGTTTCTACCACGTGTGGGTATTTCTGCGGGACAGCTTCGATGACCTGTAGGTCTGAGAAGTGGCGCCGCCTCGGTTTAAGCCGAGGCGGCTTTTTGGTTTTCAGGGCTGTCAGTTCAAACCTGACGTTACGGCCTTCTTGCGACTCGCCATCGCTGTCACCGCATAACCAATACACGCCGCCAATATCGAACCGGTCAAAATCCCCATGCGGTCCTCACCCGCGAACTCACTGGCACCCGGCACGAATGCCAGCGAGCCCACAAACAAACTCATGGTGAAGCCGATGCCGCACAGGATCGACACACCAAACACCTGACCCCAGTTTGCGCCGTTGGGCAGGGCAGCGATGCCGGTCTTGATGGCCAGCCAAGTGAGCCCGAACACACCAACGGTCTTGCCGATCAACAGGCCCGTGGCGATGCCCATAGGCACATGGTGAGTGAAGCTTTCCAGGCTGACACCCGTCAGCGAGACCCCGGCGTTGGCGAAGGCGAACAGCGGCAGGATGGCGTAGGCCACCCACGGGTGCAGGGCGTGCTCCAGCGTGAGCAATGGCGACGACTCGGCGTACTTGGTGCGCATCGGGATGCAGAATGCCAACGTTACACCGGCGAGCGTCGCGTGCACGCCGCTCTTGAGTACACACACCCACAGGATCAGGCCAATAATCAGATACGGTCCGAGTTTGATAACACCCAAGCGGTTCATCGCAACCAAGGCGATCAAGCAGGCACCTGCACCTGCCAGGGCGGCGCCGGACAGGTCGGCGGAATAGAAAATGGCGATCACGATGATCGCGCCCAGGTCGTCAATAATCGCCAGGGTCATCAGGAACAGCTTCAGCGACACCGGCACACGTTTGCCCAGCAGGGCCAGCACGCCGAGGGCGAAGGCAATGTCGGTGGCCATCGGGATCGCCCAACCCGAAAGGGCCGCGGGATAGTCCTTGTTGATCGCCCAGTAGATCAGCGCTGGCACCACCATGCCGCCGATGGCCGCTGCGCCGGGCAGCACCACTTGCGAGGGCTTGGACAGGTGGCCGTCGAGCAGCTCGCGCTTGACCTCAAGGCCGATCAGCAGGAAGAACAAGGCCATCAGGCCATCGTTGATCCAAAGCAAGGCGGGCTTGGCGATTTTCAACGCGCCAATCTGCGCCACTACCGGTACGTCGAGAAACGCGCTGTACAGTTGCGACAAAGGCGAATTATTGATGATCAGGGCCAGGGCGGCTGCCGCGATCAACATCAGACCGCTGGCGGCTTCCAGCTGGAAGAAACGGGTGAAAGTGCTACGCAGAGGCAAGGGACGCTCTCCAATCCAAGTTCAATAGGTGGGTACCCTAACCCGTACCGTTAGCTGTTAAAACAAAATTTATATTCTTATTTGTTATAAACGGTGGTTCGCGATGACGTTACGTCGAACCCTCGCAATTGTGTCCTCAATTGAGCCGGTACTGTATCTGTGTGGTGTGTAGGAAACCCCATAAAATCAGGGCTTACACCATCAGAGAAACTCTCCATGAGCGACCAACGTCCCTGGGCCCGCGAAGCCATTCGTATCATTGAAGCAGACTTCCAGCGCAGCGCCGACACGCACCTGATTCCCTTGCCATTGCCGGGGTTGCCGGGTATCGAGTTGTACTTCAAGGACGAGTCCAGCCACCCCACGGGCAGCCTCAAGCATCGGCTGGCTCGCTCGCTGTTCCTGTATGCGCTGTGCAACGGTTGGCTCAAGCCTGGCGCGCCGGTGATCGAAGCGTCCAGCGGGTCGACGGCGATTTCCGAAGCTTACTTCGCCCGTCTGCTCGGCTTGCCATTTATTGCGGTGATGCCGGCCACCACCTCCCAGGAAAAAATCGCGCAGATTGCTTTCTACGGCGGTAAAAGCCACCTGGTACAGGACCCGACGCAGATCTACGCGGAGTCCGAGCGCCTGGCACTGGAAAGCGGTGGCCATTTCATGGACCAGTTCACCTACGCCGAGCGCGCCACCGACTGGCGTGCGAACAACAACATCGCCGAATCGATCTTCCAGCAGATGCGTTTCGAGCAGCATCCGGAACCGAACTGGCTGATCTCCAGCCCCGGCACTGGTGGCACCACAGCAACTCTCGGCCGTTATGTGCGCTATCGCCAGCATTGCACCCGTGTGTTGTGTGCTGATGCCGAGCGCTCCGTGTTCTTTGATTTCTATCAGAGTGGCGACGCGAGTTTGCGCCTGGACTGTGGCTCGCGCATCGAAGGGATTGGTCGGCCTCGGGTCGAGGCATCCTTTTTGCCAAAGGTGATTGATGCGATGGTCAAGGTGCCGGATGCGCTCTCGCTGGCGGCCATGCATTACCTTGCTGCACGGCTTGGACGGCGGGTCGGCGGTTCCAGCGGGACCAACCTGATTGGCGCGCTGGTGGCGGCCCAGCAGATGAAAGCGGCGGGGGAGTCGGGCTCGATCGTGGCGATCTTGTGTGATGGGGGTGAGCGGTATGCCACCACCTATTACGATCAAGCGTGGCTGGCGGGGCAGGGCTATGAATTGGGCGGGCTGATTGCGGCCGTTGCGGCCAGTGTGGAGCGGGGTGAGCCGTTACCGGACAGCATCCTGCGCGCAAATATCTAAGTCGCAGCGGCAAGTTGTAAGCGCCAAGCTACAAGAAAAAGCAGGTTACCTATCCGCTTTTAGCTTGCAGCTTGAGGCTTACAACGCGAAGCTTCAGCCCTGGCTGCCCAACATATCCCGCGCCAACGCCTCAGCAATCCGAATCCCATCCACACCCGCCGACAGAATCCCCCCGGCATAACCGGCGCCTTCACCGGCCGGGAACAGGCCTTTTACGTTCAAGCTCTGCATCGATTCGTTACGGGTTATCCGCAGCGGCGACGAGGTGCGCGTCTCGATACCGGTCAACACCGCGTCGTGCAGCGAATAGCCCTTGATCTGTTTCTCGAACGCTGGCAACGCTTCGCGGATCGCCTCGATGGCGAAGTCCGGCAACGCCAGGGCCAGGTCACCGAGAGCAACGCCAGGCTTGTAGGAAGGTTGCACACTGCCGATAGCGGTAGACGGCTTGCCGGCGATGAAATCGCCCACCAATTGCGCCGGGGCCTCGTAGTTGCTGCCGCCGAGGATGTAGGCGTGGGACTCCAGACGTTCCTGCAACTCGATACCCGCCAGCGGGCCACCTGGGTAATCCACTTCAGGCGTGATGCCGACCACGATGCCGGAGTTGGCATTACGTTCGTTACGCGAGTACTGGCTCATGCCGTTGGTGACGACGCGGCCCGGCTCGGAGGTCGCAGCAACCACGGTACCGCCTGGACACATGCAGAAGCTGTAGACCGAGCGGCCGTTCTTGGCGTGGTACACCAGCTTGTAGTCGGCGGCGCCGAGTTTTGGGTGCCCGGCGTATTTGCCCAGGCGCGCAGCGTCGATCAGCGACTGCGGGTGTTCAATACGGAATCCCACCGAGAACGGCTTGGCTTCCATGTAAACCCCACGGCTGTGGAGCATGCGGAAGGTATCGCGGGCGCTGTGGCCGAGGGCCAGGATCACATGCCTGGACGGGATCTGCTCGCCGCCATCGACGACCACGCCGTTCAACTGGCCGTCTTCGATCAGCACGTCGGTAACCCGCTGCTCGAAGCGCACTTCACCGCCCAGGGCGATGATCTGCTCGCGCATGTTCTCCACCACGCCGGTCAGGCGGAACGTACCGATATGCGGCTTGCTGACGTAGAGAATTTCTGCCGGCGCACCGGCCTTGACGAACTCGTGCAGGACTTTGCGGCCGTGGAATTTCGAGTCCTTGATCTGGCTGTATAGCTTGCCATCGGAAAAGGTCCCGGCGCCGCCTTCACCGAATTGCACGTTGGATTCGGGGTTGAGCACATTTTTGCGCCACAGGCCCCAGGTGTCCTTGGTGCGCTGGCGCACTTCCTTGCCGCGTTCGAGGATGATCGGCTTGAAGCCCATCTGCGCCAGCAACAGCCCGGCGAAAATGCCGCACGGGCCAAAGCCGACGACGATTGGACGTTCTGTCAGGCCTTCCGGCGCCTGGCCGACCACTGTGTAGCTGACATCCGGCGCCGGGTTGACGTTGCGGTCATCGGCGAACTTGAGCAACAGCGCCGCTTCGCCCTTCACGTTCAAGTCGATGGTGTAGATGAAACACAGCTCCGACGATTTCTTGCGGGCGTCGTAGCTGCGCTTGAACAGGGTGAAATCGAGCAGGTCATCACTGGCGATGCCCAGGCGCTGCACGATGGCGGGCCGCAGGTCTTCTTCGGGATGGTCGATAGGCAGCTTGAGTTCGGTGATTCGTAACATGACAGGATCCGGTAGGCGGCTGGCTGATTGGCCGGCTGTTTTGCAAACCGGCGATTATAAGCCCCAATGGCCGATTCCCGTCATGTTAAAACAACGCAGTGCCGAGTCAGTCGTCGCGCGAGCCGCCAAACGAGGCGCAACCGCGCTGTACCTGACCGTTGACGCGCAACTCGGCGGTCATGTGTTGCAGGCTGCCGCTCACGCTGTCGATGCAACGTTGCGGGGCCACCCACAGTTCGACGTGCTGGTTGTTGGCTTCAGTCATCAGGTTGAAGCGGCCGTCACCGATCTGCTCTTCCACATAAGGCACTGCCAGTGGCGGCTGGCCTTCACGTTCCAGCACCATGCCCTTGGCCGTCACGTTCATTGCCCAGGCCGGTTTGTGGCCGTTGGCGCGCAGGATCATGCGCTTGAAGTCCGGATCGTCGCAGGCCGAGGTCGAACGTTCAACACGATACAGTTGTTGCAGGTCCACGCTGCCTTGGGTGCCGCTGGCAACCCCCGAGAACTTGCCGCGCAGGTCGGCAAACAACGCGCCTTGCTGGCCGGCCAGGGAGGCCGCTTCCTGCAGGATGCTGGTGCCGCCGGTGTCGTTGACCACGTAGTTGCGTTTGTCGTTGCACGGCTGGAACAGCAGTTTGTCGCCGACTGCCGTGAGTTCGCCCTGCATACGGGTCAGCCCGGCGAGAGACGGCTTGGCCGGGTCGCTGTCGAACATCTGGCAGGCGGCGAACAGGGGAAGCAAGGCAAGTAGAGTTAGGGTGTGGGCGGCGCGCATTATCGGTCTCCAGACAAGTGCCGCCACGTTACGCACGCCGGCGTTGCACCACAACCCCGGCTGCCAGATTCAGTCAAATCTGACAGGTATCCGATTCAACCCACCATAAAGGTCTGACCTGTCTGTAAACCTTCAACACTTTTTGCGTAGGCCAGCGCTACGTCGGCGGCTGGAGCTGGTTTGTAGCCGCGAAAATATGGCGCGTAACTGTCCATGGCTTCGAGCAGGACCGTCGGGCTCACGGCGTTGATGCGCAGGCCGCGCGGCAATTCAATTGCCGTCGCTTTGACAAAGGCGTCAATGGCGCCGTTGACCAGCGCAGCCGAGGCGCCGGTGGGGATGGGGTCGCGATTCAGAATGCCACTGGTGAAGGTAAACGAGGCGCCATCGTTGGCGTATTCACGACCGATCAACAGCAGGTTGACCTGGCCCATCAGCTTGTCACGCAGGCCCAGCTCGAAATCGCTTTCGCTCATGTCGCCCAGCGCGACGAAGTTCACGCTGCCGGCTGCGCAGACCAGGGCATCGAATGTGCCGGTCTGCTCGAACAGTTTGCGGATTGACGCGCTGTCGCTGATATCCACCTGGAAGTCGCCGCTGCTGCGGCCGATGCTGATCACTTCGTGGCGCTGAGCCAGTTCCGCCTTGACTGCCGAGCCGACGGTGCCACTGGCGCCAATCAATAGGATTTTCATGGTGCTGTTCCTCCAAGGGTAAGTGAAGGTTCAGTGTAGAGTGGCTTTTTAAGCGGATAAACGCACTAATGGGCAACCTTTGGTTTTCAAATGGAAACAATCCATGAGCGAAATGGATGACTTGGCGGCCTTCGCCGTGCTGATCGACGCCGGCAGTTTTACCGTGGCCGCGGAGAAACTGGGCTGTAGCAAAGGGCAGTTGTCCAAGCGAATCAGCCAGTTGGAAGCACAGCATTGTGTGGTGCTGCTGCACCGCACGACGCGCAAGCTCAGCCTGACTGCAGCCGGTGCGGCATTGCTGCCCCAGGCTCAGGCATTGGTGGTGCAGGTGGATCGCGCCCGTCAGGCGTTGGCCCGGCTAAAGGACGATCTGGCCGGGCCGGTGCGTATGACGGTTCCGGTCTCCTTGGGCGAAACCTTCTTTGATGGCTTGTTGCTGGAGTTTTCCAAACAGTACCCGCAGGTGCAGATCGAGCTGGAGCTCAACAACAGTTACCGGGACCTGGCGCGGGATGGTTTTGACTTGGGGGTACGCTCAGGCGCGATTGAAAACGAGCGCCTGGTGGTCAAGCCTCTGCTGGCCTGGCATGAAATGACCTGCGCCAGCCCGGCGTACCTTGAGAAGCATGGCGAACCGGAGACACCGGCCGACTTGGCCGCCCACACCTGCCTGCTCAACAGCCACTACAGCGGCCGTGAAGAGTGGTTGTACCACCAGCAGCACGAACTGCTGCGGGTGCGGGTGAGCGGTACCTTTGCCTCCAATCACTACAACTTGTTGAAAAAGGCTGCGTTAGTGGGCGCAGGTATCGCACGCTTGCCGTCCTACGTTCTGCCCGCAGAATTGGCTGACGGCCGCTTGCGCTGGCTCCTGCGTGATTATCAGACGCGAAGCATGCCGATGTACCTCGTGCATCCCTATCAGGGCGGTCTGCCGCGTCGCACCCAGGTGCTGGCTGACTACTTGGTGGACGGGTTCAAGCGCAGCGGCAAGGCCCTCGACCGACTCTAAGCGTAGCGACGCGCGATCAAGTGATCGATGGACAGGCGCCCCGGTCCTTTCGCTACGAGTATCAACAGCAGCGCAATCCAGGTGCCATGGGTCGGGTAGGCGTCCGGGTAGACGAACAGCTGAATCACCAGGGTCATGCCGATCAGGGCCAAGGCCGAGAAGCGCGTAGCGAAGCCTACCAGGATCAACACCGGGAAGAAGTGCTCGGCAAACGCCGCCATATGCGCCGCCACCTCCGGTGATAGCAGCGGCACGTGGTATTCGCTGCGAAACAACGGCAATGTCGAGGCGGCCAGTTTCGGTTCGCCCAGTTGGAAGGTGCCGCTGACCAAATCAATAACGAATCCTTCGACCTTGGTTTGCCCGGATTTCCAGAACACTGCGGCAATCGAAAAACGCGCGACAAAGGCAATCAGGCTGTAAGGGATTTGTTCGAAAAGCGCGATGACCCGATTGATCAGGCCTGATGGACGAGTGTTCATGGCGATACCTTTTGTTCTAGATGCAAATGAGTAATGGCGTTGTGGCTGATCAGCAGCGTGAGGCATTGGTGCAGGTCGAACTCGGCCGCTGCGTCAAGCGCATGCTCCACGGCTTTTTCCAAGGCATTGCCATGGGCCAGGCTGTTGATAAACGCCACTGAGCCACTGTCGGTAGCAAATACCCTGACCTCCAGCCCCTGACGTACTACCAGCGCACTCTGGGCGTGCCAGGGATTCAGGGTGGCCAGGCCGCCTTCGGTCTGGTGCGCGGCCCATACCGCCACCACCGCGTAGGCAGAATTCAAGGTGGCAAGGGATGGATGCAGTTGCAGGCGCAATTTCCCCAGGTCTGTTTGGCCTTGCAGTGCTTGAAGAACAGTCGGTTGGTCGAGTGGCTGGGTGTCCGCCGCGTGATAGGCGCGCACACGCAGTCGTTCCAAACGCGCCATATCGGCCAGGTAGGGCACGCTGGCGGCTGGCTCAAAGTCCTGGATAAATGCGGCGAGCGCACTGCCGTACTCGCTGATCAGCGGGCTGGTGGGTGGGCAAGCCCGGATAAACAGGCCGGCCATCGCACGGAAGAAGTCCTCGCCCACCAATTGCAATGTCACGGGGTAGGCCGTTGCGAGTGCGTTGATCAACGAACTGTGCACATTGTTGCGATACACCGCAAAACGGCTGGCCGGGTCGGCACCGTTGCTGCTGAACAGGCCATTGGGGCATGCCTGGTCCGGCGCCAGCAGCGCTGCGGCAAACTCGTCATGAAGGCTCATGGGCTCACCTGCGACAGATGCAGTTCGGCCTGTTGAGCCTCAGCCAGCAATACGCTGAACGCCGGCACTTGGTTGTCCCGTTCGATCAGCGTGGCTATCGGGCCTACGTGCGCCAATACTTTTTCGTAGAGCTGCCACACGGCGTTGTCGATAGGTGCGCCGTGATCGTCGATCAACAAGCGATCACCGAGGCTGTCAGTGTCTTCGGCAAAACCGGCCAGATGAATCTCGCCCACCGCATGCATCGGCAGGCCGTCGATGTAGGCAACCGGATCGCGTTGATGGTTGATGCACGACACATAGACGTTATTCACGTCCAGCAGCAAACCGCAGCCCGTACGGCGGATGATCTCACTGATGAAGTCGGTCTCATCCAGGGTTGAGCGCTGGAATTGCAGGTAAGTCGACGGGTTCTCCAGCAGCATTGGCCGCTTGAGGGTATTTTGCACGTGGTCAATGTGTTCGCACACCCGTTGCAGGGTCGCGCTGTCATAGGCCAGGGGCAGCAGGTCATTGAGAAACACCGGGCCGTGGCTTGACCAGGCCAGGTGTTCAGAAAAAGAGTGGGGTTGATAGCGTTCGATCAGCGTTGCCAACCGCGCCAGGTGCTCACGGTCCGGCGGGCCTTCTCCGCCGATGGACAGGCCTACGCCGTGCAATGACAGCGGGTACTGTTCGCGGATCAACCCAAGGTAGTGATGAAACGGGCCGCCGTCCACCATGTAGTTTTCGGCGTGCACTTCAAAAAAACCGATGTCGGGTGAGGTCTCCAGCACTGCAGTGAAGTGCTCATGCTTGAGCCCCAGCCCGACCCGGCGTGGGAGGCCGGGCGCCTGAGCCTGGGAGACGGCTTGCAGGGATGAAAGAGTCATCATCAGTACTCAGGTTTTATGAGGTTCAGGACTTGGCGGTGAAGGCCGCTTCCTGGCCGAAACCGGTCGGCGAGGTGGAGCTTGGGGTTTTGAGGCAGGTGCCGGTTGGAACCAGATTCCAGGCGTTGGCCTGGTCCTTGGTTTTCGAGGTGCCGGCGCAGGAAGTGCCAGCGCCTGCGGCGCAATCGTTCTTGCCGGCTTCGGCGACACCGAAGCACTTTTGCATGTCGTCGGCGGCGTGGGCGGTGGTGGTCAGGGCAGACAGGCTCAGCGCGGAACCGAGGGCCAGGACGAGGGTGGCAGCGGACAGTTTGGTGGTCATGGTGTATCTCCTAGTGGGGTGGGTTGGCGGGCTTGAATGCCTGCTTGTAGCACTAGAGAGAGGGGCGTGGGGTTCGTTACAAATCAGCCGAAAATAGTTTCAAACAACGTAATTCCAGGGATCACACAAAGCAAATGTGGGAGCGGCGGTGCGACTTGCTCGCACCGCCGCTCCCACGTTTTTGATCCGGTTCATCCAGCAACCGTTTTTTAACCGCCGAGGTAGGCCTCGCGCACCTTCGGATCGGTCAACAACTGCTCGCCCGTACCCTGCATCACCACCCGGCCGTTTTCCAGCACGTAGGCCCGGTCAGCAATCTTCAGGGCCTGGTTGGCGTTCTGCTCCACCAGGAACACCGTCACACCGTCCTTGCGCAGTTGTTCGATGATGTCGAAGATCTGCTGGATGATGATCGGCGCCAGGCCAAGCGAAGGTTCGTCCAGCAGCAACAGCTTGGGCTTGCTCATCAGCGCCCGGCCGATGGCGAGCATTTGCTGCTCGCCGCCGGACATGGTGCCGCCGCGCTGGCTGAAGCGTTCCTTGAGTCGTGGGAACAGGTGCAGCACCTTGTCCATCTGCTCCTGGTAGTCGCCCTTGTCGGTGAAGAACCCGCCCATCGCGAGGTTCTCTTCCACGGTCAGGCGGGCAAACACCCGACGGCCTTCCGGCACCACGGCAATGCTCTTGCGCATGATCTCGGAAGAGGCCTGGCCCACCAGTTCCTCACCCATGTAGCGGATGCTGCCGCTGTGAGCCTGGGGCGAACCGCACAGGGTCATCAGCAGCGTGGATTTACCGGCACCGTTGGCGCCGATCAGCGTAACGATCTCGCCTTGGCGCACTTCCACGTTGACGCTGTGCAGGGCCTGGATCTTGCCGTAGAAAGTGGAAACGTTTTCGAATTGCAGCATTTTACGCTTCCCCCAAATAGGCTTTGATCACTTCAGGATTGTCGCGGATCTGCTCCGGCGTGCCGTTGGCCAACGGCGTGCCCTGGTTGATCACCACGATGTGGTCGGAAATGCTCATGACCAGTTTCATGTCGTGTTCGATCAACAGCACGGTGGCGTTGTTTTCTTCACGCAACACGCTGATCAGCGCCTTGAGGTCTTCGGTTTCCTTGGGGTTCAGACCCGCGGCCGGTTCGTCGAGCATCAGGATCCGCGGGCGGGTCATCATGCAGCGGGCGATTTCCAGGCGACGTTGCTGGCCATAAGCCAAGGTGCCGGCAGGGCGGTTGGCAAACTCGGTGAGGTTGACCTTGTCCAGCCAGTACTCCGCGTATTCCATGGCCTCGCTCTCGCTTTTGCGGAACGCCGGGGTCTTGAACAAGCCTGCGAAGAAGTTGGTGTTCAGGTGACGGTGCTGGGCAATCAGCAGGTTTTCGACCGCCGTCATGTCCTTGAACAACCGCACGTTCTGGAAGGTCCGCACCACGCCCTTGCGGGCGATCTCGTGACCGGCCAAACCCTGGATCGGCTGGCCATCCAGCAGGATGCTGCCACCACTCGGCTTGTAGAAACCGGTGAGGCAGTTGAACACCGTGGTCTTGCCGGCGCCGTTCGGGCCAATCAGCGCCACAACCTGTTTCTCTTTCACGGTCAGGGCCACGCCGTTGACCGCCAGCAAGCCGCCGAAGCGCATGCTCAGATTTTCGACTTTCAGGATCTCGCGGCTCATTTGCGCAGCTCCATGTGTGGACGTTGCATGGGCAGCAGGCCTTGAGGACGCCAGATCATCATCAGCACCATCATGGCGCCGAACATCAACATGCGGTATTCGCTGAACTCACGCATCATTTCCGGCAGCAGGATCATCACGATCGCCGCCAGGATCACGCCCAGTTGCGAGCCCATGCCACCCAGTACCACGATGGCGAGGATGATCGCCGACTCGATAAAGGTGAACGACTCCGGCGTCACCAGACCTTGGCGAGCGGCGAAGAAGCTGCCGGCGAAACCGGCGAATGTTGCCCCGAGGGTGAAGGCCGAAAGCTTGATGATTGTCGGGTTCATGCCCAGTGCACGGCAGGCAATTTCATCTTCGCGCAGTGCTTCCCACGCGCGGCCGATCGGCATGCGCAGCAGGCGGTTGATCACGAACAGTGCGGCCAGTGCCAGCAACAGCGCCACCAGGTACAGGAACACCACTTTGCTCACCGGGTTGTAGTCGATCCCGAAGTATTCGTGGAAGGTCTGCATGCCCTCTGCTGCGGTGCGGTCGAACGACAGCCCGAAGAAGGTGGGCTTGGGGATGCTGCTGATGCCGTTGGGGCCGCCGGTAATATCGGTGAGGTTACGCAGGAACAGACGGATGATTTCACCGAAGCCCAGGGTCACGATCGCCAGGTAGTCACCGCGCAAACGCAGCACCGGGAAGCCCAGCAGGAAGCCGAACGTCGCCGCCGCCATGCCCGCCAACGGCAGGCAGATCCAGAAGCCCCAACCCAGGTAGTGCGAGAGCAGCGCGTAGGTGTAGGCACCCACTGCGTAAAAGCCCACATAACCCAGGTCGAGCAGGCCGGCCAGGCCCACCACGATGTTCAGGCCAAGGCCCAGCAACACGTAGATCAGGATCAGGGTGGCGATGTCGACCGCGCCGCGCGAGCCAAAGAACGGCCAGATCAACGCGGCCACGATCAGGCCGATGATGATGTAGCGCTGGGTGCGTGGAAGGGTCAGGAATTGACTGACCTTAGGCGACACCAACGGACCACGGTTGCCCTTGAGCAAGGCGCTGACCTGCTGGGTGAACAGCACGCGCAGGAACAACAGTACCGAACACAGGGCGATGATGGTGAGGGTCACGGGACCGGTACCATGCACTTCCAGGTTGATGCCGACAATGCTCAGCTTGAGGCCGAGTACCGGGAAGGCCACTGCCCATACCAGCAAGGCGCTGAAAAACGCCGATTTAAGATATTTGCTCATACTTTCTCAACCTCCGGACGGCCCAGGATGCCGGTCGGACGGAACAACAGGACCAGAACCAACAGGCTGAACGCTACGACGTCCTTGTACTGGTCGCCGAAGATATCGGCACCAAAGGCTTCGGCCACACCCAGCACCAGGCCACCGAGCATGGCGCCCGGAATGCTGCCGATGCCGCCCAATACCGCTGCGGTAAAGGCTTTGAGACCTACCAGGAAACCGGCGTTGGGGTTGATCACGCCGTACTGCATGCTCAGCAGCACGGCCGCGACGGCCGCCAATGCGGCGCCGATCACGAAGGTCAGGGCGATGATGTTGTTGGTGTTGATGCCCAACAGGTTGGCCATCTTGATGTCTTCGGCACAGGCCCGGCAGGCGCGCCCCAGACGGGAACGGGAGATGAACAGGGTCAGGCCCAGCATGGCCACTAGGGTAACGACGAAGACCAGGACCTGCATGTACGAAATCAGCACTTCTTGTGCGCCGCCTGGGCCGAAGGAGAAGCTCCCCGGGATCAGGTTGGGAATGGACTTGTCCTTGGAGTCCTGGGACAGCAATACGGTGTTCTGCAGGAAAATCGACATGCCGATAGCAGAAATCAGCGGGATCAAACGGTTGCTGCCACGCAAGGGACGGTAGGCAACGCGCTCGATACTGTAGCCATAGGCACTGGTCACGACGATCGACGCCAGGAACGCGGCGGTCATCAACAGCGGCAGGGAGTGGATACCCAGCATGGCCAGCCCGGCAAGGGCGATGAAGGCCACGTAGGAACCAATCATGTAGACCTCGCCATGGGCGAAGTTAATCATTCCAATGATGCCGTAAACCATTGTGTAGCCAATGGCTATCAAGGCATAGGTGCTGCCAACGGTCATGCCGTTAACCAGCGTTTGGAAAAAATGATAGATCTCAGGCATTACAGCGCTCCTAAAAACCCGATACGCATTTCACTGGTGGAGTCATTTCCGGCCCGTGCCCTGTTCTGTGAGCAGGTTGCACAAAGCGTTTGCCAGCGAACCGCTGGTGACGGTTTTAAGATTTTCAGGTGAGCCAGCCCCCGGATCGCGAGTGACAGGCCCATAAACCTCGTAAAACAAAGCCCACTGCTCTCACAGTGGGCTTGTTGGACCAGTAACGCCTGGCTTACTGAGGGGAAACTTCGGTTTTTGGTTTACCGAAGTGCCATTCGTAGACCACGAATTTGAAGTCCTTCAGGTCGCCCTTGGCGTCAAACGTCAGCTCGCCGGTAGGGGTCTTGAACGTGCCTGCGTGGATGGCTGCAGCCACTTTGGCGGTGTCTTCAGACTTCGCGGCAGCGATACCGCCGGCGATGACTTCAACAGCCGAGTAGGCCGGGAACACGAACGGACCGGTTGGGTCCTGCTTGTTCTTGGCGAACTCTTCAACGATTGCCTTGTTGGCCGGATCGGTGTCGAAAGACTTCGGCAGGGTGACCAGCAGGCCTTCGGAAGCGCCCTGGGCGATTTGCGAGATGGAGTCGTTACCGACACCTTCAGGGCCCATGAACTTGGCGTTTACGCCTTTTTCCTTGGCTTGGCGAAGGATCAGGCCCAGCTCAGGGTGGTAACCGCCGTAGTAGACGAAGTCGACGTTGGCTTGCTTGAGCTTCTGGATGAGGGAACCGAAGTCTTTGTCGCCAGCGTTGATGCCTTCAAAGAGGGCAACCTTGACGCCTTTTTTCTCGAGAGTCTGTTTAACGGCGGTAGCGATGCCTTCACCGTATTGCTGTTTGTCGTGAATCACAGCAACGACTTTCGGCTTCACGTGGTCGGCAATGTAGTTGCCAGCCGCAGGCCCCTGAGCGCTGTCCAGGCCGATAGTGCGGAAGATCAGCTTGTAGCCACGGGCAGTGATTTCCGGGCTGGTAGCCGCCGGGGTAATCATGATCACGCCTTCGTCTTCATAGATGTCGGAGGCGGGCTGAGTGGAGCTGGAGCAGAGGTGGCCGACCACGAACTTGACGCCGTCGTTGACCACTTTGTTGGCTACGGCAACGGCTTGTTTAGGATCGCAAGCGTCGTCGTATTCCTTGGCTTCGAGCATTTTGCCATCGACGCCGCCTTTGGCGTTGATGTCGGCGATGGCTTGCTTGGCACCCATGAATTGCATGTCGCCGTATTGCGTCACTGGGCCGGTTTTAGGGCCCGCAATACCGATCTTGATGGTATCGGCTGCGAACGAATGGCCGGCAACCCCAGCCAGGACCATAGCGGCAAACAGTTTGGAAATCTGCTTAGTAGCCTTATTCATAGTGCTCCACTCTTACTGTTGTATTTTTTATAGTTCTAGCGGCCTTGGTGAGCTGCAGAACCGGATCAGATATCTCGGATATCCCCCCGGCAGTGCCCTGGCAACTGTACCGGTACAGTGTAGAGCGCCGGTTGATCGCTTGAAAAGCTGGCTGCTGGGGGCAAAACCCGGGCGTGTCGCATAAATGAAAGAAAAAGACAGAATTGCGGCGGGGTGATGCCAGAGTTCCGGGCAATCCTTGGCTTTCCTGACACTTTCAATCGGTAACTCATTTGCAACTGGGTTTTTCTACCTGATGCGTGACGTTATGATTGCGCCGATTTTTTCTTCAGGTGAAGTCCCATGACGCAAGAACCTAGCACCCTCTATGCCAAGCTGCTCGGCGAAACCGCCGAAATATCCTGGAAGGAGCTTGAACCGTTCTTTGCCAAGGGTGCCCTATTGTGGGTCGATGCCGGCCTGGATTTGATCGAGGCCGCCGAAGGCATGGCCGAAGATAACCGCGACAAAGTCGCTGCCTGGCTGGCTGCCGGGAGCCTTGGCGAAGTGTCTGCGACGCGGGCGCTGGACCTGGTGGAGCGTGATCCAGGCTTGTGGGCGGTGGTGGTTTCGCCTTGGATCCTGATCCAGGAAAGGGCAGCGCCTAGGAGGTGAGCACTAAAACGGTGCGCGTTTTGCCCGTTTAAAAGTGTGTAGCGGGGTAACCGCTGGCGTCGTGATGGCATCTTGCCGTGAAGAAAGGTCACAGCCCAGGATGACGCGCACGTCATGGGAACAGTTTTCCAAAGGCCGAAACGGCTGCAGAATTGTTTCTCGGTGTGAACAAGTACCCGGTAGCGGTGAGATCGCAGGGTAGAAAAGGGTGAAATCCGGTAGAGTTCGCCGCTTGTTATTCGGAGCTAGTCATGCCGTCAGCGCTGCCCCCTTCAGCGAAACCTTCGCACCAGTTGCTATACCTTATCTACGGTAAACAAGAGGTTTACCGGCGAGAGGCCAAGTTCAGCATTCTTACTGCCCTGGCGCAGCTCAAGCCTGGCGAGCCGCTGTGCATCCGGGTCATGACTGATCGGCCGCAGGACTTCACCGGCTGGCCGGTGGAGACCCTCGAGTTGGACGAGCAGACCCTGAGCCAATGGCAGGGCCACAACGGCTACCTCCATCGACGCAAGGCGTGTGCGATCGCCCAAGGGTTGACGTTGGCGGACAAAACCTTGTTCGTCGATACCGATACGCTGTTCCTGAAGTCGCCTCACCGTGTGTTCGAACTCATCGAGCCTGGCCAGTATGTGATGGACGAGTTTGAATACGACTGGAGCTACGTCTGCAAGCGCCCGGACTACCTCAAGCTGGGCAAGCACCTGCATGCCCATGGTGTGTCTGCCAGCAACAGCTTCAAGCTTTACAACAGTGGCCTGTGCGGTGTATGTGACACCGATGCGCCGCTGCTCGAAGCCGCGATACGCTGGATCGACGAGTGGACCCAGGGATCCTTCGACATCCACACCATCGAGCAAGTCGCGATTTCCTTTGCGATGCGTGGCAAGACGGTGCGTGAGTCCAAGAAGCTGGTCTATCACTACTACGCCGAAAAGCGCTTCTTCCATGCCATGCAAGCGCACTTTTTCAGCCTTCATGGCGAGACCTTCGGGCCTGAACTGGTCGCGCGTTGCCTGGACGTGCCACAGGTCAAGCCCGTGCCATCAGCCTGGCAGCGGCTGCTGATTAAATGGAAGCTGCGCAATCACCGCAAACATTTGAAAAGGGTCGGTCGCGACTTACTCTACGGCAGCGCGGCACCTGAGCATCCGTATTACGAGGTGTGCCGGCAGGGCTGGTGGGAGTCGGCTTCGCGTGAAATTCGCGGTTGGGATGAGGCTGAGCAGAAGAAGTTTTTCGGGACGCACGACACCGGTTGGCCGAAGCAACTGCCACGACCTGCCAAGGCTGCAGACGAACAAGCGATCGTCGATTACCTGCAACAACGAAGAGCCTAGTCAGACAGCGACGGCGCCCAGCGGCGCCGTCGCAATGCCTCAGCCGGTCTTACCGGTGTGGTTATTCAGCGAAATAACCTTGGTCTTCCCGATCCGGTGACGATAAATCTCACGCAAGTACTTGATGGCCTTCTTCACGCAGTCCCGCGACAGGCGGATGTCATTGATCGACACAAACTTGTCTTTGTCGTTGATCAACTCGCGGTACTTCTTCTCATACATCGGCTTGATCGCGTACCAGTTGGTGTCGAGGATCTTCGCCGGGTTCTCGAACTCGTTGAGTAGCTCGTCGATACGGTCTTCGTCGAAGTCCTCGTGGATGATGAAGTCCAGGATCGAGTTGTCCAGGGTGTCATCGAAACGGTACGGGTTGCGCGCAAAGCAGCGTTTGATAAACGCCACGATCAGCGTCAGGAAGTCATCCGACAGGCACGGGCTTTTCGCGATCAGGGTGGTCAGCGACAAGTTGGCTGAGGCACCGATCACCAAGGCGTAGCGCTTAAGCGTGGTGTTGGGGAACAGGCTGTTGAGGTGAGTCTTGAGCCGGTTCAGGTCCATGTAGGACAGCTTGTAGTCCTTGGGCAGGGACACGATCGAGACCACTGACGAGCAGTTCTTGAAGAAGTGCAGGTCATGCAGCGCTGCCGCGTCGTAGCCGGAGTTCTTGTACTGCTCCAGGGAGGCCTTGTAGCGTTTGGATTCGATCGGCAACAGGCTGATGCCTTCGATGGCCTGGGTGACCTTGTTGAAGTGCGGCAGGTCGATGGAACGGAAGAACAGGTCGTCGATGTTCAGGCGCTGTGGCTCTTTCTCGAATACCTTGAATTTGTCATTCGACGGTGCCGGCGTTTCCGGAACCACGGACTCGGCGTAGGCAATCGCCACCGGGCCGGCCAGGCTCATGAACAGGTCGTTGGCATCCAGGCGAATGGTTTCGCCGATGTCGATGCCGGCGCGGCGGAAGTAGTTCTGGTCGTAGTCGGTGGTGACGGCCTGGGCCGTGAGGATGTTGAAGATCTGCTGGGAAATGTACTGGTTGGCGTGTTTTTCCATGGCATTGACGTCAATGTTCTGAATATTGCCGTCATCGCTCTCTTCGGCGTAGCGCATGATGTCGTTGGAGATCAGCATCATCGCGTTCCACGGCCGGATGCGGCCCTTCACACTGGCTTCGCTGCTGTCTTCGTTGTCGAAGTTGTAAGAGAAGTCCCATTCTTCCGACAGGTATTTGCACAGCAGTCGCCCGGCGTTGATGTGCAGCGCCTCGGACATTTCGCTGCGGTGGTCGGAGATATTCGGCAGCACGCAGATGCCGCTGGTGAAGATCGGCTCGAACACAAACGCGTGGCCGCTTTTGCTGTCGTGCTCGTCGGCGGGCTTGGTGTCGAATGTCTTGTTCATGTACGAGTGTTGCTGGGCCAGACCGAATTCCGAGGCCATGCCCGAGCCGGTGCCGCCGCCGGCGCTGAAGATCGAGAAGTACAGGCGCGACTGGTTGGCCTTGATGCCGCAGGAGTCGATCAGGTACGA
This sequence comes from Pseudomonas sp. EA_65y_Pfl1_P113, assembly GCF_963970525.1. Taxonomy (NCBI): domain Bacteria; kingdom Pseudomonadati; phylum Pseudomonadota; class Gammaproteobacteria; order Pseudomonadales; family Pseudomonadaceae; genus Pseudomonas; species Pseudomonas sp. EA_65y_Pfl1_P113. The sequence continues at coordinate 108,704 of NZ_CAXAQM010000004.1, read as the reverse complement.
GTGGATCATCTTCCAGTCGGGGCTGGAAAAACGCTGGGTGTCTTTATTGAGGATGATCTTGGCCAGGTACTGGCCGAGGATCGGCGCGTTACCGGCGCCACCGGCATGGACTTCCGAGAGGTCCATGATTTTCATCTTGCTGTAGTCGCGCAGGAAGCCGCTTTTTTCGCCCTTGCGCGAGAAGCGGATGCGCCCTGCGATGTCCTTGTCCAGGTCGCCGAGCATCACCAGTGGTTCCACCAGGAACACCGGTTTGCTCGCCTTGCCGCTGCCCAGGCGCAGGTTGTTGCGGATCCACTGGGCCGGGCTGTAGCCCTTGTCCTGCGACTTGTCTTCGTTGCTGAACTCGTTCAAATAGAACTTGCGCGCGTTGTACACCAACTCCGCCACGTCCAGCGCAATGTTCGAACCGCAGCGGCCCAGGCCGATCAGGCACACCGAGGGGAATTCCTGCTCATTGCGCGGATCGCTGTCGCCTTCCTGGTGGGGCGGGCGCGGGAACACCATGTCACGCAGGCCATCGAGGTTGTCGAGGATGCGGTCGGTATTGGTTTCGGTGAAGTACAGGTATTGCTGGGTGGCCAGCGGCCGGGCGGTGCTCAATGACTTTGAACCTGAGGGTTTGTCCGCAGGAGCTGGGAGCAACACGTCGGATACCACGGTGGCAGAGCTATTTTTAGAGGTCATTTTGCGCCATGTGCCTGGACGGATGGCTGAAACAAATCAAAGGGCCATCACGGAATGGGTGTTCGCGACTTTGCAGTGCGTCCTTGTCTTGGGCGAAGGGGGATAACCCTGGTTTCTCCAGGGAAAACCTGGCCGGACTCTGATGAATCGGCCGTTTGTCGGCGTTCTTTAGGCGAATGATGGCGAAATGCCAAATGTTGGGCGTCAGCGAATTGGCCTGACGATGGACTTTGAGCCGCCGCGGCTTGAGGACGTTTCTTTCGGCGAGCTGTTGTCTTTGGTGTCCACCACGCTGCGCGGGTAGATCGGGTTACGCATGTTGATGCTCTGGATCACACCAATGATGTCACTGGCCGCCACTGCTGGGCTCAGCAGGTAACCCTGGACGAAATCGCAGTCATGCTTGAGCAGCAGCTCGAATTGCGCCTGGGTTTCGACGCCTTCAGTGATTACCTGCAAGTGCAGGGTGTGGGCCATGCCGATAATTGCCTGAACGATCTCGATATCCGTGGTGGACTTGGGAATATCCTGGATAAACGAGCGGTCGATCTTCAAGGTATTGAGCGGCAGGCGCTTGAGGTAGGCGAGGGACGAGTAGCCGGTGCCAAAGTCGTCGATGGCCAGTGACACGCCCAGCGCGCGAATTTGCCGCAGCAGCGTCAGGGTGCTGCTGATATTGCCCATCAGCGCATTTTCGGTGACTTCCAGCTCCAGGCGGGTGGCGGCGACGCCGCTGAAGCGCAGCGCATCTTCGATTTCATCCGCCAGCTCGTCACGGGCGAGGTTCAGGGCCGAGCAGTTCACCGACATCGTCAGTTCGGTATAGCCTCTGTCAGAAAGCATTCTTAGGTCATGACAGGCTTGGCGCAACACCCAGTGGTCCAACTCGGCAATCAGCCCATTGTTTTCGGCGATGCCGATAAACCGATCTGGCGCCAGCAGGCCGTGCTTTGGATGTTGCCAGCGTACGAGGGCCTCCAGCCGCGTAACTTTGCCCAGTTTCATGTCAAAGATCGGTTGATAGAACAGCACCAGTTGGTTGTGGGTGCGCAAAGCGCCGCGCAGTTCCTCTTCCAATTGCAGCTCGAGAAAGGCGCGAGCTTTCAGGTTGGAACTGAAGAAGTTCAGGTTATTGCGCCCAGTGTCCTTGGACTGATACAGCGCCAGGTCGGCAGTTTTCAGCAGCTCCTCGCAGGTGAGGCCGTCATCGGGGAACAGGCTGATGCCGATGCTGGTGGTCATTACCATGCGTCGACCGGCCAGCTCGATGGGTTCTTTCATCTGTTGCATGATGCGCTGGGCCAGGTGCCGGGCTTCGTCGCGGTGGTGGATGCTGATCAGGATGCAGAACTCATCGCCGCCGAACCGCGCAACCACGTCGGCATGGCTGCGCACCGAGCCCTTGATATGCGCGGCCAGCACGGTGAGCAACTGGTCACCTGCGTCATGCCCGAGGCTGTCGTTGATGCGTTTGAAGTGGTCGATATCAAGAAAAATCACCGCCATCATGCCGTGGGAGGCGGTTTTTTCGGCAAGCTTCTCTGCAAAGATCTGATTGAAACCCCGGCGATTGAGCAGGCTGGTCAGGGCGTCGTAATGGGCCACTTGTTGCAATGAAGCGCGCGCCTGATCCAGTTCGCTGAGCAACGCATTAACCCGGCGCAGGTCGCGTTCCTTATGCTGCAGTTTCTTGTCGGCCAGGGCAGCACTGATGCTGCTGCCAATCACCAGCAGGGTGATGACCGCCACCGACAAGCCCAGCTGGATAGGGTTGTTACCCGAAGGCAATGAGAGGTCAGCCCCGGTGGGCACTATTAATTGCATCGCGGCCATGCCGGTAAAATGCATGCTCAGGATTCCCGCGCCCAATACCAGGCTGGCGGTGTATTTGAGCAGTTGATGAAACATGCCGGTGCCGGTGCGCAGGTAGCTCGACAGTAACAACGCAGCCAGGCTTGCGCCCATGGCGATGGCCACCGAGGCTATGAACAACTCTGTCTCAAAATACAGCTGGGCCTGGGAACGCATGGCCGACATGCCGACGTAATGCATCAAGGCGATGCTGGCGCCCATCCATAGGGAGGCCAGCCCATACTGGTGCAACCGCAGGCGAGGATGGCTGAGGGTCTGCATGGCGATCAACGAGGCGATCAGCGCGATGAGCAAGGACGCGAACGTCATCAACAGGTCGTAGTGAATCGCGATAGGCGCCTGGAAGGCCAGCATGCTGATGAAGTGGGTGGACCATATCCCGCCAGCCAGGCAACTGGCGCCGAGCCAGCGCCAATGGCGCTGCGCGGTCGGGTCCTCGACATGACCTACGCGCTCAGCCATGTCGAGCGTGCCGAAGCCTGCCGCGCAAGCGACGAGGTAGGCCAATAGCACCAAAAAGGGGTTATGACTGCAATTGAGTAATAAATGCCCGCTTTCTGGAAGCCCGGTGAAAAAATGCAGACCCAGCCATTCCATAGCATGCCCTGTCATAGCGTCACGTCACTGCCTACGGCGATGACCTATTAGGTCGAGTATAGAGGCCTTAGGGAATTTGCCATGGGTGATGGCACTTTGCTCTGAATTATTTTGGCATCCTGCTCATAGCGTTTGATGCTAAGCGCTGATGGGCAGCGCCAATTCGAAGGGCGCTTGCAACGGCGCCAAGCCAAACGCGGCGCGTGCGGCATCGCAATCGACGTTCTGCAGGCCCTGGCTCCACGACGCGTCAAACTCGCGGCAGGGGCTTGAGCGTTGCTCATAGATCGAGCAACTCGTCCCTTTACCCACTTCACCTTCAAGGCTGCAGCAGCGGACGGGCTTCTTGTCGGTACCGATCATCGCCACGCGCGTTGGGTTGATTTGCACCACCAGGTCGTCGGGCACCGTGCCCCCCGATGAGGCGCACTCTCCCCAGAAGAAAGACACACGAAAGTATGAACAGCAGGCACCGCAACTCAGACACGGACTGGCTTCGGACATGGGCGTCATCAATAGGATAAGGAGAGGGGGGACTACGGGAAGGCTCGCCATTCTATCCGTGCCATGGCGGTTGGGAAGGGGGGCGCGGACTTATATTTTCGTAGCCAAAGTCCCGCAGCACCGGGTGAAATCATGCCCTATCAGCTTTACGAATCATTACAGACAACCGCCGCCCGCCTGACTATGTTGCAGGTACCGGGCAGGATGCAGCGGGCATCGCAGCTCTCATAACAATAAAAGAGACGGACCCATGCAGAACTCGACCCAAGCGGCGAATGCCTGGCGCATTCTGTTCCTGCTGTTCCTGGCCAATCTGTTCAACTTTTTCGACCGCACCATTCCGGCGATCATCATTGAGCCAATCCGTATGGAATGGCACCTGAGCGACTTCCAGCTCGGCATCATCGGCACCGCCTTCACCCTCGTCTACGCCATCGCCGGCTTGCCCCTGGGGCGTATGGCCGACACCGGCTCGCGCAGCAAGCTGATGGGGTGGGGCCTGTTCGCCTGGAGCGGGCTGACGGCGGTCAACGGCCTGGTCGGCAGTTTTTGGACGTTTTTGCTGGTGCGCATGGGCATCGGCATCGGCGAAGCCAGCTATGCGCCAGCGGCCAACTCGCTGATTGGCGACCTGTTCCCGGCGCACCGTCGCGCGCGGGCCATGGGCATTTTCATGCTGGGCTTGCCATTGGGGCTATTGCTGGCGTTTTTCACCATCGGTTGGATGGTCAAGGCGTTTGACAGCTGGCGCGCACCGTTCTTTATCGCGGCAGTGCCGGGGCTGATCCTTGCGGTGTTCATGTTCTATATCAAGGAGCCCAAGCGCGGCGCGGCGGAAACCGTGCAGGTTTCCCAGGAACGCATCGATCGCCCGGTTCGCCGCGTGCTGGCGGTGCCCACCTTCCTGTGGCTGGTGCTGGCCGGGCTGTGCTTTAACTTTGCCACCTACGCCTGTAACTCGTTCCTAGTGCCGATGTTGCAGCGTTACTTCCTGATGCCGCTGCAAGACGCCGCCGTGGCCACCGGGGTGATCGTCGGCCTGACCGGCCTGGTGGGCCTGACCCTCGGCGGCTGGATCGCCGACAAGATCCATCAACGCGTTGCCAATGGCCGGCTGTTGTTCGCCGCGTTCAGCCTGATCATCTCCACCGTGACCACCGCCTGGGCGTTGTACGCCGGGCGCATCGAGATTGGCGTATTTGTGGCGTTGTTCAGTGTGGGCTGGTTGTTTGCCTATAACTTCTACACCTGCGTGTACACGGCGATTCAGGACGTGGTGGAACCGCGCCTGCGGGCCACGGCGATGGCGCTGTTTTTTGCCGGGTTGTACTTGCTGGGTGGGGGGATGGGGCCGATCGTCGTGGGTGGGCTTTCCGATCATTTTGCCCATTCTGCGATGTATGCGGCGGGGGCGGAACAGATGACGGAGGCCTATAAAGCGGTGGGTTTGCATGACGCCATGTACCTGATTCCGGTGGCGCTGTTCTTGACCATGTTGTTTTTGTTTCAGGCGTCGCGCTGTTTTGTGCGGGATGCCAAGCGGATGAAAGAGGGGTTGGTGGCGGTGCAGGTGCCGGCTGCTGTGGCTACGGCTTGAGACCGAGTTGACCCTTTCGCGAGCAAGCCCGCATTTGGAATGCGTTCCCCTGTGGGAGCGGCGGTGCGACGATTCGACTTGCTCGCGAAGAGGCCATCACAGGCAGCAATATGCTCAAGCGAATAAAAAAGGCCCGCATTGCGCGGGCCTTCTTGTTAGCGGAGTAGGGCGGTAATCAACCCGCCACCAACACCCGAATCGCCTCCAGTCGCAGCGCCGCTTTATCCAGCATGGCCAAGCCTTGCTCGCGCTGGTTGCGCAGGGCAACCAGCTCGCTGTCACGCACGGTCGGGTTGACCGCTTGCAACGCGGTCAGGCGCGCCAGCTCTTCGTCAGTGTCCGCCGCCAGGCGACGTTTGGCATCGGCTACGCGCTCGGCGTGGCGCGGGGTGATCTTCTCTTCGCCGGCGTTGATCCGTGGCGTCAGATGGTCGCGCTGGGCCTGGATAAACTTGTTGGCGCTGGCCCGAGGCACGCTTTCCAACTGGTCGTTGAGGGTTTCGAACGACACGCGGCCCGACAGGTCGTTGCCATTGGCGTCCAGCAGACAGCGCAGTGCCGCCGGCGGCAGGTAACGACCCAGTTGCAGCGCGCGCGGCGCTACCACTTCGCTGACGTAAAGCAGCTCCAGCAACACGGTGCCCGGCTTGAGGGCCTTGTTCTTGATCAGCGCCACGGCGGTGTTGCCCATGGAGCCGGACAGCACCAGGTCCATGCCGCCTTGCACCATCGGGTGTTCCCAAGTGATGAACTGCATGTCTTCGCGCGACAGTGCCTGGTTCCGGTCGTAGGTGATGGTCACACCTTCGTCGTCGCCCAGGGGGAAGCTGGCGTCGAGCATTTTTTCGCTGGGCTTGAGGATCAGCGCGTTTTCCGAATGGTCTTCGCTGTCGATGCCAAACGCGTTGAACAAGGTTTCCATATAGATCGGCAGGGCGAACTGGTCGTCTTGTTCAAGGATGTCTTCCACCAGTGCATCACCTTCACCCGCGCCGCCGGAGTTGAGCTCCAGCAAGCGGTCGCGACCGGTGTGCAGCTCCTGCTCCAGGCGCTCGCGTTCGGCGCGGGCCTCGTCGATCAAGGCTTGCCACTCGCCGTCGTCGCCGTTTTCCAGCAGCGGCAGCAGGCGCGGGCCGAACTGGTGCTGCAAGGCGTTGCCGGTCGGGCAGGTATTGAGAAACGCGTTCAGCGCTTCGTGGTACCACTGGAACAGACGCTCTTGCGGGCTGGTTTCCAAGTAAGGCACGTGCAGTTCGATCACATGCTTCTGGCCGATCCGGTCCAGACGGCCGATCCGTTGTTCCAGCAAGTCAGGGTGGGACGGCAGGTCGAACAGCACCAAATGGTGGGAGAACTGGAAGTTACGGCCTTCACTGCCGATCTCGGAGCAGATCAGCACCTGGGCGCCAAACTCTTCATCGGCGAAGTAAGCGGCGGCGCGGTCACGCTCGAGGATGTTCATGCCCTCGTGGAACACCGTGGCCGGAATGCCGGAGCGCACTCGCAGGGCGTCTTCCAGGTCCATCGCGGTTTCGGCGTGGGCGCAGATCACCAGGACCTTGGTGCGCTTGAGCATTTTCAGCTGGTCGATCAGCCACTCGACCCGTGGGTCGAAGCGCCACCAGCGGTTTTCTTCTTCGATGTCCGGCTGCGACTGGAAGCTGACTTCCGGATAAAGCTCGGCGTGCTCGCCCAGCGGCAGCTCAAGGTATTCGTCCGGGTTCGGCAGCGGGTAAGCGTGCAGCTTACGCTCCGGGAAGCCCTGCACGGCGGCGCGGGTGTTACGGAACAGCACGCGCCCGGTGCCGTGGCGGTCGAGCAGCTCACGCACCAAACGCGCGCTGGCTTCGGTGTCGCCATCGTTGACGGCGGTGAGCAGTGCTTCGCCTTCGTTGCCGAGGAAACCCTGGATGGTCTTGTGGGCTTTTGGCGACAGGCGACCTTTGTCCAACAGCTCTTGTACCGCTTCGGCCACCGGGCGATAGTTTTCGCTTTCGGCGCGGAAGGCGTGCAGGTCGTGGAAACGGTTCGGGTCCAGCAGGCGCAGGCGCGCGAAGTGGCTGTCCTGGCCCAGTTGTTCCGGGGTGGCGGTGAGCAGCAGCACGCCGGGAATCACTTCAGCCAACTGTTCGACCAATGTGTATTCGGGGCTGGCTTTCTCTTCATGCCACACCAGGTGGTGGGCTTCGTCGACGACCAGCAAGTCCCAGCCAGCCGCGAACAGTGCGTCCTGGGCCTTCTCGTCGTCCACCAGCCATTCCAGCGCGACCAGCGCCAGTTGGGTGTCTTCGAACGGGTTGGCGGCATCGCTTTCGATAAAACGTTCTTCGTCGAACAGCGCGACTTGCAGGTTGAAGCGCCGGCGCATTTCTACCAGCCACTGGTGCTGCAGGTTTTCCGGGACGAGGATCAGAACGCGATTGGCGCGGCCCGAGAGCAGTTGGCGATGGATCACCAGGCCGGCTTCGATGGTCTTGCCCAAGCCTACTTCGTCGGCCAGCAATACCCGAGGCGCGATACGGTCAGCGACTTCACGGGCGATGTGCAGTTGGTGCGCGATAGGTTGCGCGCGCACGCCGCCCAGGCCCCACAGCGAGGACTGCAATTGGCGGCTGGTATGTTCCAGGGTGTGGTAGCGCAGCGAGAACCAGGCCAGCGGGTCGATCTGCCCGGCGAACAGACGGTCGCTGGCCAGGCGGAACTGGATAAAGTTGGAGAGTTGGGTTTCCGGCAGGGTGACCTGCTCGTTCTCCCCTTTGAGGCCGTGGTACACCAGCAAGCCGTCGACATCGTCGACTTCCTGCACGGTCATCTTCCAGCCTTCGAAATGGGTGATGGAGTCGCCCGGCGAAAACCTTACGCGGGTGAGGGGCGCATTCCGTAGCGCATACTGGCGAGTGTCGCCAGTGGCCGGATAGAGCACGGTCAACAAGCGGCCGTCCTGTGCCAGAACGGTGCCTAACCCCAGCTCTGCTTCGCTGTCACTAATCCAGCGTTGCCCCGGTTGATACTGCTGCGCCATGCTGCCTGACTCCCGCCGTGAAAAAGCCGACTATCTTAACGGAACAAGGCCCTCATCCAAAGGACTCTGACAAAAACTACTCCGTTTGGTGGACGCATTCAGCGCTGAATCGACGGGTGGCGGGCACTTGCCAGTGTCGACTGGGTCACAGCCTGGCGAGCTTCTGCTCAAGTCACCCTGCAACCCGCCGACAGCCTGTTGATCAGGAGAGTAATCATTATGCTGCCACCCATGTTGCCCGTCAGCGTTGTGCCGGTGACGTCACAACTTGATCCGGTGCGCCAGAAGCCGGATATCCCGCCCGTGGTGCCCGTTCAGCCGAGCTCCAATGAGAGCACCATCGACCTGAAAAAGGGCGACGCCGAGACTTCGGCGTTTTTGCTGCGCGAAGAACAACGCCGCCAGCAGGAACAACAGAAGCGCCGGCGTGAAGCCGATGAAGATCCAGAGCAGCACCTGGCCATTCCGGGGGATGTGCTCAACGCCGACAACACCGTGCCGGTGATTCCACTGATCGAAGACGCGCCGCGCCAGGGCCTGTGGGTCGATGTCGAGGTTTAGTCGCGCAACTCGCGTAAGGCCGCTGACAGCAACGCGATATCGTCCTCGTTGTTGAGCGGGCTGACTGAAATCCGCGCCACGCTTTGCAGGCCTCGCGCTTGCATATCCAGCGGGGTATACGCCACGCCGTTAGCGCCGATATTGATGCGCTTCAAGCCCAGGCGCCGTTTGAGTTCGAAGGCGTCCCAACCGGCCAGGTTGAAAGCGATCAAGCCTGATTGACGGGCGCCCAAGTCATGCAGGGAGATGCCCGGCATCTCACGCAACGCTTCGCGAATTCGCTCACTGGTCTGCGACACTTGCTCCCAGACACGCTCGATGCCCAGTCGATTCATCTCCTGCAACGCATTGCCCAGCCCGGCCAGCAAGGCAAACGACGTCTCGCTGGTTTCAAAGCGGCGGGCATCGTTGCGCAGGTCGAACCCCTGGGCGGTCCATGGCGCTGAAAACACGTCACGCTGAGCAGGCTTCAATCGCTCGAGAAACGCCGGGCGCACATACAACAGCGCTGTACCACGTGGCCCGCGCAGGTGTTTTCGACCGGCCGACTTGAGCACATCACACTGCAGCGCCTGCACATCTACTGGCATCTGGCCGACGGCTTGGCCGGCGTCGATGAAATAAGGGATGGCGTGGCGCCTGGCGACCTCGCCGATGGCCTGGGCGGGGTTGATCAGGCCACCGTTGGCCGGCAGCCAAGTGAGGTCGATCAACTTCACATGGGCATCGATCATTGATGCCAGCGCCACTGGGCAGGCCGCTCCACTGTCATCGCAGGGGATGACTTCGATCCGTGCTCCGGCTTGCACGGCCAGTTCCATGCTCGCCAGGTTACCGCCCCACTCGTGACGGCCCACCAGAATGCGGTCGCCGGGCTGCCAGCGGCCCAAGGCCTGGAAGGCCATGCTCCAGGCGGTCGAACCGCTGCTGGCAAAGGCAATTGAGGACGCCGGCGCATTGAGTAACTGCCCGGCGGCGCTGCGGGCTTTTTCTAGCAGCGCCTCGCCGTGTTCGCCGGCCTCCATCGGACCGTCGCGGGCTTCGCGTTGCAGCTGCGCGATGATTGCGTCGAGGGTCGCCTGGCTGGGCAGCGAGGCGCCGGCATGGTTGAAATGCACGATGCCGGACTGGCAGCCTGGTGTTGCATCCCGCAATTGTTGGATTTCGCGCGGGCTCATGGGCGCAACTCAAAAATCGCATCAACCTCCACCGCCACGCCGGCCGGAAGGCTGGAAACGCCCACGGCGGTACGCACATGCCGACCTTTTTCGCCGAGGGCGTTGACCAACAGGTTGGAGGCACCATTGGCGACCACGCTCTGTTGCTTGAAATCAGCGTGGCTGGCGATAAAAACGCCCAGGCGCAGCGTGCGCATCAGGCGTGACAGGTCATCACCCAGCGCATCGTTCAACTGAGCCAGCAGGCTCAACACGGCGAGTTCCGCCGCTTGTGCGCCTTCTTCGTCACTCAAGGATTCACCCAGCCGGCCCACGTAGGCAGGTTTACCGTCCACCAGTGGAATTTGCCCAGAGATGAACAACTGGTTCTGGCTGATGACGTGGCTGATGTAGTTGGCAGCCGGTTGGCTGGGGACGGGCAGCGTGAGACCGAGCGCTTGCACGCGTTGGCGGATGGAGTCGCTCATGATGAATCCTCTTGAGTCAGGAGGTTTCAGCATGTTGGTTGCTCAGATAGGCGACAAACGGATAGATCTCACGCGACGTATCGAAATCACTCACGCGTCGGCGCAGGTTTCCTTCAGCCACTGGCTGAAACATACGGCTGCTTCACTCGTCGTGCCCTGCGGGGCGACGAGCCAGTAGCCAATGTCGCTGTGATAGGGCGGCCAATCGAAGGCTTGTACCAGGCTGCCGTCCAGGAGCTTGCGCTCGATCAGGCGATGACGGCCCATGGCGATGCCTTGGCCAGCCAAAGCGGCTTCAACCACGATGTTGTAGTCGTGCAGCATCACACGGGGGTGGTTGGCGAGGTCGACGTGGTAATGCTCAGACCAATCGGTCCATTCAAACGGGCGGTGCGAAGTGGCCATCAGCAGCGGGCCGTCATGCCGGGCCTTGAACGCCGGGCTGCACACCGGGGAGAGGATTTCCGGCATCAGTAGCGTGGCCTGTACATCGGGCCAATCGCCCTTGCCATAGCGGATGGCCAGGTCGACCTCGGCGGCTGCGACGTTCGCCAGCTGGATCGCCGGCAACAACTCCACTTGGATGTGCGCGTAGCGGTTGAGAAAACCGGCCAGGCGTGGTGCCAGCCACAGGGTGGCAAAGGAGGCCAGCAAGCCGATGCGCAATACCGTGGCGCTAGGGGGCACGCGTTGGGCACGGGTAGCGGCGGCAATGGCGCCAAGGGCCGGGCTGATTTCATCGTAGTAACGTTGGCCGTCGGCAGTCAGGTCAATCGCGCGCGTGCGTCGGATAAACAGCGGTTTGCCCAAGTGTTGCTCAAGTTTCTGTACTTGATGACTCAGGGCGCTCTGGGTCACCGACAACTCGTTCGCGGCCTTGATAAAACTCAAATGCCGCGCCACGGCTTCAAAGGCGCGCAGCGCCAGCAACGGCGGAAGGTCCTTGTGCAGTGCCACCTGAGTGCGTCTCCTGATAGGGAAAAGTACCGATTTTGTGGGATGGCCTGCCTTTTGTCGCCCGCTGATTTGCCGTTGGGCGGGGGAGGCCGCATTATTGAGCCATTCTAGCCACCACGTAAGCCAAGCCATGAGTGAAGACGACAAACTGATCGACCTGAATGCCGAACGCGCCAAGCGGGTGCACGACCTCAATGACAAGCGCTTGAATGAAGTACGCCAAGCGTTTGAACAGGCAATGCCGCTCGGCAAAGTGAAGAAGAAACCTAAGAACAAGCCCAAAAAGCGTTGAAACAGCCTGCATCCGTTGATGCAGGTCAGTTATTTCCCTTCTTTACGCCCCGTCGTGGGCGACATTGATCCCCGTCAATTTTTCAATCCGCCTTCTCCATTAACTTAGCCCTATCGCAACAGGGCAAGTGCAGGAGGCCGGTCATGTTTTTCGATAATGTGGTGTTTGCCGGAGTGCTGACAGTGAGCCTCATGGTGATGTTTTTTGTAGGGTTTGGATTTTTTATCTGGAAAGACGCGAACAAGCGTAAAAAATCATAGGTTTTTCCGGGTTACATGAGCACGCAAGGCATTTTGGGCGACTTCGGTCGCCCTTTTTTTGCCTGTTATTTGATCGCTGAAGATCAACTTTGGGTATGGAGTCGGGGCATAAAAAAAGGTGCGACCCTCGCGGATCGCACCTTTTTTATGGCTGCTAGGCTATCAGCTACCGAGTGCCCAGGAGGCCAGCCAGAACAACCCGGCCGACAAGCCCACGGTTGCCGGCAGCGTCAATACCCAGGCCATCAGGATGGTTTTGACGGTGCCGCCTTGCAGGCCGCTTTTGTTCGCGACCATGGTGCCGGCCACGCCCGAAGAGAGCACGTGGGTAGTGGACACTGGCAGCGCGAAGATGTTGGCAAAGCCAATCATGGTCGCGGTGGTGATCTGTGCCGACATGCCTTGGGCATAGGTCATACCCTGCTTGCCGATCTTCTCGCCGATGGTCAGTACCACACGTTTCCAGCCCACCATGGTGCCCAGGCCCAAGGCCAGTGCGACGGCGAGGATGACCCAGAACGGCGCGTATTCGGTGGTGGCGGTCAGGTCTTTGCGCAGCTTGTCGAGGTCGGACTTCTCACGCGCCGGCAGACCTGGCAATTTGCCGACTTTCTTTGCGGTATCGTCCAGGCAGAGCAGGTAGCGGCGCACTTCAATGCGGTGATCGGCGGTCAACGAATGGTAGTCGGAGACACCTTTCAAAGTACCCAGCAGCGCGTTGATGGTCGGCTCGGTCTGCTGCGGGTTACAACGGAACTTGCCCGGCAGGTCATCCTTCACGCTTTTACCCAAGGCCAGGAATTCACCCAGAGTCTCGTGGTTGCGCTGGTAGAACTGGTTCAGGTGCAAGGTCGCGTCGCGGGTACGCTCGATCTGGTAAGTGGTGCTGCCCAGGTCGAGTACAAACTGCGCGGGCACGATGCCGATCAGCACCAGCATGATCAGGCCGATACCTTTCTGACCGTCGTTGGAGCCGTGCACGAAGCTCACCGCCATGGCAGAAATCACCAATACCAAGCGGTTCCAGAACGGCGGGTGCTTCTTGTCATCAAGTTTGCGGCGCTGGTCCGGGGTCTTGTGCATCTTCGACAGCGGGCGCCACCACTTCAGGCCAATCAGCACAAGGGCTGCGACCAGAAAGCCGGCCATCGGCGAGAACACCAGGGAGGCGCCGATATCGATCGCCTTCTGCCAATTCACACCGTCAGCCAGGGGGATGTCGTTGATCAGCGCATTGGCCAGGCCGACACCAAGGATCGAGCCGATCAGGGTGTGGGAGCTGGACGCGGGAATACCGAAGTACCAGGTGCCCAGGTTCCAGGTGATCGCCGCAGCCAATAAAGAGAAGACCATCGCCAATCCATGGCCGGTGTTCACATTAATCAGCAACTCCACCGGCAGCAAATGCACGATGGCGTAGGCGACACCGACACCACCGAGCAACACGCCGAGGAAGTTGAACACCCCGGAGAAGAACACGGCCAGGTGCGGCGGCATGGCTTTGGTATAGATGACTGTGGCCACCGCGTTAGCGGTGTCATGAAAGCCATTGATGAACTCGAAGGCGAGGACAAAGGCCAGGGCGAGCAGCAGGCTCACTAGAACCCAAGCATCCAGTCCGCTGAATAAATCGATCATGAAGGTTTTCTGACCCGGTCGTAAGGGGGCGCGATTATGCCAGAAAACCTCAGTAATCGATGCACTAGCTGCTCATCGGTAACAATCTTCCTTGAAAAAAACCGGCGCTAGGGTGCGCATCCCAGGGATTTCGGGGCTTTGGCAAGTCTTTGATTCATAAAGCAGAGGGGTTGCGGGGTAGGGGGTTGTCACAAAAACGTCACGTCTGAAACATTTGTATGAAATTTTACAGCTGGTGGTGCAATGCAAGGTGGCCGGTTGCTGGCTATATGCCAGCAACCGAGGCCAAAACCTTGAGTGCCAAACCGAATCGCTTATGGCTCTTCGGTTTTGAGTTCCTGTTCAATCTTTTGGATTTCTTGGGCAAACGCCTGGTCGAGGAGACTGGCTCGCTTGCGCCAGGGTTTGCGTTCAGGCTCAGGCTGGGCGGCGTAGGTGGTGACTTCCCCGCCGTAAACGTCCTTGTAACGTTGCTCCTGGCGCTCAAGTTCCGCGCGCAGTTCATCTTTCGTCACATCGTTACCTAATTAAGTTGAGTGTAAATACGTTGCAGCGTTATGCCTGAATGCCGTTCCTGGCGTCTTCCAAGTTGAACCGTGAAAATGTCCGAGTTTGAAATAGGGACGGGCGGCCACACTGTTAGTGCAGTCATTCAAAGCAGGTAGTTGCGGTCGTCAATGCACAGCGTGCATCACCGGGCGAGCGCTGCTTTCGAGAGTAAACCGGGCAGACCTGTACACAGGGTGCATTATAGCGGTGCATTTGAATAACACTATCGGCATAAAGTTAAAAAGCGTCAACTTTGTGTGAGCATTTTGTTACACGGGTGTGTCGCTAATTTCGTGAATTCTGGCGTCATAAAATGAACCCAACTTCAGACTTTATTAAGTCTGACTTCATTTTACTGCGTTCCGCTGGCTGGCCAGGGGAGGGCGCCAGCAAATTGCGATAATCGAATGACTGTCCGATAATCGCACAATGTTCTCGGCCCCGCCTTGTGCACGCGGCCGACGCGACTTGTAATAGCAGCCAAACCTCCCCTGCGGTTGACAATAAGAGTAAGGACCCCGACATGAACGATCAATTGCGCAACTCTTTCGCGTCAGTGGCGCCGCCGATCGTTGCGTCCCCGGCCAAGCGTATCCAGGCGTTCACCGGTGATCCGGACTTCATGACCTCCCTCGCCCGTGGCCTGGCGGTGGTGCAAGCGTTCCAGGAGCGCAAGCGCCATCTCACCATCGCCCAGATCAGTCATCGCACCGAGATCCCCCGCGCCGCCGTGCGCCGTTGCCTGCACACCTTGATCAAGCTCGGTTACGCCACCACCGACGGGCGTACCTATTCGCTGCTGCCCAAAGTCCTGACCCTGGGCCATGCCTACCTGTCGTCCACGCCACTGGCGGTCTCGGCCCAACCGTACCTGGACCGCATGAGTGAGCAGCTTCACGAAGCCTGCAACATGGCCACCCTCGAAGGCGACGACATCCTCTATATCGCCCGTTCGGCCACCACCCAGCGCCTGATTTCCGTGGACCTGTCGGTGGGTGGGCGGTTGCCGGCCTATTGCACCTCCATGGGCCGCATATTGCTCGCGGCGCTGGACGACGCCTCGCTGCAGGATTATCTCGACCACGCCGACCTGCAAACCAAGACCAGCCGCACCTTGACCACGCCGCAGGCCTTGTTCGAATGTCTGCAGCAAGTGCGTCAACAGGGCTGGTGCATCGTCGACCAAGAGCTTGAGCAGGGCCTGCGTTCCATCGCCGTGCCGGTGTATGACGCCTCGGGCCAAGTGTTGGCCGCGCTGAACGTCAGCACCCACGCCGGACGGGTCAGCCGTGCTGAGCTGGAACAGCGCTTCTTGCCGAGCATGCTGAGTGCCAGCTGCGAGCTGAGTGCGCAGCTGTTTGCCTAAGCTGTTCGGTGACCGCACAGATCCTGGTTTGATCAATTGACGGTGTTTCCTCAGGCTTATTAAGGTGCGGCAGCGCTGTCAGCGCCAAATAATAACGACGACCCCAGGTCGTCAGCCCGCCATCGGTGTGGAAATAACAATAATGACTCAGCCCTCTGTCGGTACCACGCTGGACGTCCAGTCCTTCATCAACACCCAGCCACTGTCACGCTATCAGTGGCGCGTGGTGATCCTGTGTTTCCTGATTGTCTTCCTTGATGGCCTCGACACGGCCGCCATGGGCTTTATCGCGCCTGCGCTGTCCCAGGATTGGGGCATCGACCGCGCCAGCCTCGGCCCGGTGATGAGCGCCGCGTTGATCGGAATGGTCTTCGGCGCGCTCGGCTCCGGCCCGCTGGCGGATCGCTTCGGGCGCAAGGTGGTGCTGGTAGGCGCGGTGTTGGTGTTTGGTGCGTTCAGCCTGGCGTCTGCCTACAGCGCCAACGTTGATCAGTTGCTGGTGCTGCGCTTTCTCACCGGGCTGGGCCTGGGGGCCGGCATGCCGAATGCCACCACGCTGCTGTCCGAATACACCCCGGAACGCCTTAAGTCGCTGCTGGTGACCAGCATGTTCTGCGGCTTCAACCTGGGCATGGCCGGCGGCGGGTTTATTTCGGCCAAGCTGATCCCGGCGTTCGGTTGGCACAGCCTGCTGCTGATCGGCGGCATCCTGCCGTTGATCCTGGCGGTGGTGTTGTTGGTGTGGCTGCCGGAGTCGGCGCGTTTTCTGGTGGTGCGCAATCGCGGCTCCGACAAGGTGCGCAAAACCTTGTCACCCATCGAGCCTTCAATCGTTGCCCAGGCCACCCGCTTCAGCGTGCCTGAACAAAAAACCGTCAAGGCGCGCAACGTGTTCGCGGTGATTTTTTCCGGCACCTACAGCGTCGGTACGTTATTGCTGTGGCTCACCTACTTCATGGGCCTGGTGATCGTGTACCTGCTCACCAGTTGGCTCCCGACGCTCATGCGCGACAGCGGCGCCAGCATGGAGCAGGCCGCGTTTATCGGCGCCTTGTTCCAGTTTGGTGGTGTGTTGAGCGCGGTGGGCGTGGGGTGGGCGATGGACCGGTTCAACCCTCACAAGGTCATCGGCATTTTCTACTTGCTGGCCGGGGTGTTTGCCTACGCGGTAGGGCAGAGCCTGGGCAATATCACCGTGCTGGCGACCTTGGTGCTGATCGCCGGGATGTGCGTCAACGGTGCGCAGTCGGCAATGCCGTCCCTGGCCGCACGCTTCTACCCGACCCAGGGGCGCGCCACCGGCGTGTCGTGGATGCTCGGCATCGGCCGCTTCGGCGCGATCCTTGGCGCTTGGATGGGCGCCACCTTGCTTGGCTTGGGTTGGAACTTCGAGCAGGTGCTCACCGCGCTGGTGATTCCGGCTGCATTGGCGACGGCCGCCGTGGTGATCAAAGGCATGGTCAGCCACGCCGACGCGACCTGATGCGTATTGCAAGCCAGCTCCCACATTGACCGAGTCCCTTCAGATGATTAGCAAGGCAACAATATGTTCGATTATCGAACGCTTAGTCGATTATCGGATTGTTTGGCTCATTTCCCCAGCTTAATCTTCAAGCACTTCGGCGCCACCTCAGCGCCTTTTTCGATCCACACTGGGAGCCCGAACCCCATGGCTGAAATCCTCGCGCTGCGTGACGCGGTGAAGCAATTTGTGAACGACGGCGACACCGTCGCTCTGGAAGGCTTCACTCATCTGATCCCTACGGCAGCGGGTCATGAAATCATTCGTCAGGGTAAGAAAGACCTGACGCTGGTGCGTATGACGCCTGACCTGGTCTACGACCAGTTGATCGGTGCCGGTTGCGCCCGCAAGCTGATTTTTTCCTGGGGCGGCAACCCGGGCGTTGGCTCCCTGCATCGCCTGCGCGATGCGGTCGAGAAGCAATGGCCGCAACCGCTGGAGATCGAAGAGCACAGCCACGCCGACCTGGCCAATGCCTACGTCGCCGGTGCTTCCGGCCTACCCTTCGCGGTACTGCGTGCCTACGCCGGTTCCGACTTGCCCAAGGTCAACCCGCTGATCAAGACCGTGACCTGTCCGTTCACCGGCGAAGTGCTCGCTGCGGTGCCGTCGGTGCGTCCGGATGTCACCGTGATCCATGCGCAAAAAGCCGACCGCAAGGGCAACGTGTTGCTCTGGGGCATTCTTGGCGTGCAGAAGGAAGCGGCACTGGCGGCCAAGCGTTGCATCGTCACCGTCGAGGAAATCGTCGATGACCTCAACGCGCCGATGAACAGCTGCGTGTTGCCGACCTGGGCCCTGACTGCGGTGTGCCATGTACCCGGTGGCGCCCACCCTTCCTACGCCCATGGTTACAACGAGCGGGATAACCGCTTCTATCAGGCGTGGGACCCAATCGCACGCGACCGTGGGACCTTTACCGCCTGGATTGACGAATACATCCATGGCACTGCCGATTTCACTGAATTCCAGGCCAAGCTGGCCGCCGCCCAGGAGGCCAAGTAATGGCTTACTCGACCCATGAAATGATGACCGTCGCCGCCGCGCGGCGCCTCAAGAACGGCTCCGTCTGCTTTGTTGGCATCGGCCTGCCGTCGAAGGCGGCCAACCTGGCGCGCCTGACCTCGTCGCCGGATGTGGTGCTGATCTACGAGTCCGGCCCGATTGGCGCCAAGCCCAGCGTATTGCCGCTGTCCATCGGCGACGGCGAGCTGGCGGAAACCGCTGACACCGTGGTGCCGACCGGTGAGATCTTTCGCTATTGGCTGCAGGGCGGGCGCATTGACGTGGGCTTTCTTGGTGCGGCCCAGGTCGACCGTTTCGGCAATATCAATACCACCGTGGTCGGTGACTACCACCAGCCTAAAGTGCGCCTGCCGGGTGCCGGTGGCGCGCCGGAGATCGCCGGTTCCGCCAAGAGCGTGCTGATCATCCTCAAACAGTCGGCGCGTTCGTTTGTCGACAAGCTGGACTTCATCACCTCGGTCGGCCACGGCGAAGGCGGCGACTCGCGCAAACGCCTGGGCCTGCCAGGCGCGGGACCGGTAGGGATTATTACCGACCTGTGCATTATGGAGCCTGAAGAGGGCACCCACGAATTCGTGGTTACCGCGCTGCACCCCGGTGTTACCCGTGAACAGGTAGTGGCGGCGACCGGCTGGGCGATTCGATTTGCCGACAAGGTCGACACCACCGCTGAACCGACCGATGTAGAGCTGACCGCTTTGCGTGACCTTGAAGCACGTACCGCGGCGGCCCATGGCCAAGCGCCGGGAGAAGCCTGATGCGCGACGTATTTATCTGTGACGCCATTCGTACCCCCATCGGCCGTTTCGGCGGTGGCTTGTCCACCGTGCGTGCCGATGATTTGGCGGCGTTGCCGATCAAAGCGCTGATCGAGCGCAACCCTTCGGTGGATTGGAGTGCGGTTGATGAGGTGTTCCTCGGTTGTGCCAACCAGGCCGGCGAAGACAATCGTAACGTGGCACGCATGGCGCTGTTGCTGGCGGGCCTGCCGGAGAGCATTCCAGGCGTGACGCTCAACCGCCTGTGCGCCTCGGGCATGGACGCCATCGGCACGGCCTTCCGCGCCATTGCCAGCGGTGAAATGGAGCTGGCGATTGCCGGTGGCGTCGAGTCGATGTCCCGTGCGCCGTTCGTGATGGGCAAGGCCGACGCGGCGTTTTCGCGCAACATGAAGCTGGAAGACACCACCATCGGCTGGCGCTTTATCAACCCGTTGATGAAGGCCCAGTACGGCGTGGATGCCATGCCGCAGACCGCCGATAACGTCGCTGACGATTACCACGTATCCCGCGCCGACCAGGACGCCTTCGCCCTGCGCAGTCAGCAACGCACCGCTGCCGCGCAAGCCGCTGGGTTCTTCGCCGAAGAAATCGTGCCGGTGCGGGTTGCCCATAAAAAAGGCGAGACTGTTGTCGAGCAGGATGAACATCCACGTGACACCACGCTGGAAACCCTGGCCAAACTCAAACCGGTCAACGGCCCTGACAAAACCGTCACCGCTGGCAATGCGTCGGGTGTGAATGACGGTGCGGCAGCGTTGATCCTGGCCTCCGCCGACGCCGTCAAGAAACACGGCTTGACCGCCCGCGCCCGCGTGTTGGGCATGGCCAGCGCTGGCGTCGCACCGCGCGTGATGGGCATCGGCCCGGTGCCGGCGGTGCGCAAACTGGTGGAGCGGCTGGGCCTGGCGGTCACCGACTTTGATGTGATCGAACTCAACGAAGCCTTCGCCAGCCAAGGCCTGGCGGTGCTGCGTGAACTGGGCATCGCCGACGACGCGCCGCAGGTCAACCCGAATGGTGGTGCCATCGCCCTCGGCCACCCGTTGGGCATGAGTGGCGCGCGGCTGGTGCTGACCGCCTTGCATCAACTCGAAAAAACCGGCGGCCGCAAAGGCCTGGCGACCCTGTGCGTGGGCGTCGGACAAGGCTTGGCCCTGGCGATTGAACGCATCTAACACGAGAGGATTGTTCCATGAGTGACAAGCCCGGATACCGACGCCCGCAAGCGGGCACCCAACCTGATTACCTGCACCCGGCCTACCAGTCGACAAACCTGCGCTCGCCGTCCCAGCCGTTGGTGTTCTTGCCACACTCTTTGTCGGAAATCACCGGCCCGACGATCGGCGCCGAACGGATCAATGAGAAGGACAATGACCTCACTGCCCAGCATGAGGGCGAACCCCAGGGCGAGCGCATCATCATTCACGGCCGCGTGCTGGACGAGAATGGCCTGCCGGTGCCGGGCATTCTTGTGGAAATCTGGCAGGCTAACGCCGCCGGCCGCTACAACCACCAACGCGACCTGCACGATGCACCGCTGGACCCGAATTTCACCGGCACCGGTCGCACCGTGACCGACGCTGACGGCGGGTACCAGTTCCAGACCATCAAGCCCGGTGCCTACCCATGGGGCAATCACCACAACGCCTGGCGCCCGGCGCATATCCACTTTTCGCTGTTTGGCCCGAGTGTGCTGACGCGCCTGGTCACGCAGATGTACTTCCCCGGCGACCCGCTGTTGGAATACGACCCGATCTACAACTGCGTGCCGGATACCTCGGCCAAGGAACGCCTGATCGCCCGTTTCGACCTGGAAAAAACCGTCCCGCACTACGCCCTCTGCTACCGTTGGGACATTGTCCTTCGCGGCCGCGACGCCACGCCGATGGAGAAATAAGATGACACTCAACGCGACCACGTCCCACACCGTTGGGCCTTATTACCACATTGGCCTGACCTGGCTGAACCGCGAAGACCTGACCGTGGCCGCCACCCTTGGCGAGCGTGTGGCGATCAGCGGGCAAGTGGTGGATGGCAACGGCGATGTCGTCAACGACGCCATGCTTGAAGTCTGGCAGGCCAACGCCGCCGGTAAATATGACCACCCCGAAGATGAGCAGGACAAAGCGCTGGACCCGAACTTCGAAGGTTTCGGCCGCGTGCCGGTGGATGCAGAAGGGCGATTTCGCTTTACCACCATCAAGCCGGGCGCCGTGCCGGGGTTGAAGGGCACGACCCAGGCGCCGCATCTGGTCGTGCTGGTGTTTGCGCGAGGGTTGGTGAAGCACCTGCTGACGCGGATTTATTTTGACGGTGAGCCGATGAATGGGGATGACCCGTTGTTGGCGTGTGTGGCGGCGGAGCGGCGTAGCACCTTGATTGCCAAGCCGGATGCGGCGGGTGTGCATCAGTGGAATGTGGTGTTGCAGGGGACGAATAAGGAAACGGTGTTCTTCGATTATTGATCGGTAGCAGCGGCAAGTTTCAAGCGGCAAGCTACAAGGAAAAGCAGGCGATCGCTGTCGCTCTTCTCTTGCAGCTTGCCGCTTGAAACTTGTCACTGCTTCAAATGCGGAACATGGTTGTTGCAAAGTATGTCTAGGCTATAACCGTTCCCACTGAGTGAAAAAAACATGACAACAACCACCAGTCACTACACCGGAGAAGAACGCAGCAAACGGATTTTTGCGATTGTCGGTGCTTCGTCCGGCAACCTCGTCGAATGGTTCGACTTCTACGTCTACGCCTTCTGCGCCATCTACTTCGCCCCAGCGTTTTTCCCGTCGGACGACCCCACGGTCCAACTGCTCAACACTGCGGGTGTGTTCGCCGCCGGGTTCCTGATGCGGCCTATCGGCGGCTGGCTGTTTGGTAGGGTGGCCGACAAGCACGGCCGTAAGAACTCGATGATGATCTCGGTGCTGATGATGTGCGCCGGCTCGCTGGTCATTGCCTTCCTGCCGACTTACAAAGACATCGGCGCCTGGGCCCCGGCGTTGCTGTTGGCGGCACGACTTTTCCAAGGCTTGTCAGTGGGTGGCGAATACGGCACCACCGCGACCTATATGAGTGAAGTCGCGCTCAAGGGCCAGCGCGGTTTCTTCGCCTCGTTCCAGTACGTAACCCTGATCGGCGGGCAATTGCTGGCTGTGCTGGTGGTGGTGATCCTGCAACAGATCCTCACCGAAGACGAATTGCGCGCCTGGGGCTGGCGGATTCCGTTCGTGATCGGCGCGGTGGCGGCGATGATCTCGCTGCTGCTGCGTCGCACCCTCAAGGAAACCGCCAGTAAGGAAATGCGCCAGGACAAGGACGCCGGCAGCATCGCCGCGCTGTTCCGCAACCATAAGGCGGCGTTTATCACCGTGCTCGGCTACACCGCCGGCGGCTCGCTGATTTTCTACACCTTTACCACCTACATGCAGAAGTACCTGGTGAACACTGCCGGGATGCATGCCAAGACCGCCAGCTACATCATGACCGGCGCGCTGTTCGTGTACATGTGCATGCAGCCACTGTTCGGCATGCTTTCGGACAAGATCGGCCGGCGTAACTCGATGCTCTGGTTCGGTGCCCTCGGCACCCTGTGCACGGTACCGATCCTGCTGACCCTGAAAACCGTGACCAGCCCGTTCCTGGCTTTTGTGCTGATCTCCCTGGCGCTGGCCATTGTCAGCTTCTATACCTCTATCAGCGGCCTGGTGAAAGCGGAAATGTTCCCACCGCACGTACGTGCATTGGGTGTGGGCCTGGCCTATGCGGTGGCCAATGCGATCTTCGGCGGTTCGGCGGAATACGTGGCCTTGGGCCTGAAATCCATGGGCATGGAAAACACTTTTTACTGGTACGTCACCGGCATGATGGCAGTGGCTTTCCTGTTCAGCTTGCGCCTGCCTAAACAGGCGGAGTACTTGCATCACGATCTTTAAGGGATGAGCTATGACGCTGCGCACGAGCAATCAATTGTTCGACGCTTATTTCACGGCGGACAGCATGGCCGAGGTGTTCTGCGACAGGGGACGTTTGCAGGGCATGCTGGATTTTGAGGCGGGGTTGGCCCGGGCCGAGGCTCGGGTCGGTTTGATCCCCCAGGCCGCGGTCGCACCGATCGCCCAGGCGTGCCTGGCGTCGCTGTATGACGTCGATGCCCTCGGCGTGGCGATTGCCACGGCGGGGAATTCGGCGATTCCGTTGGTGAAGGCATTGGGCAAGTTGATTGCCGCTGAAGACCCCGGCGCCGAACGTTATGTGCACCTGGGCGCGACGAGCCAGGATGTGATGGACACCGGGCTGGTGCTGCAACTGCGCCAGGCCGTGGCATTGATCGAAACGGACCTGGCGCGCCTGGGCGACATTCTTGCCACCCAGGCCAAGCGCTATGCGACCGTGCCACTCGCTGGGCGGACCTGGTTGCAGCATGCGACGCCGGTGACCCTGGGGATGAAAATCGCCGGTTGGCTGGGGGCAGTCACGCGCAGTCGGCAACGTCTCGCCGAACTGAAACCGCGCTTGCTGGTGCTGCAATTCGGCGGTGCCTCCGGAACCCTCGCAGCGCTGGGCGAACAGGCCATGCCGGTGGCCGAGGCGCTGGCAACAGAGCTGCAACTGACCTTGCCCGAACAGCCCTGGCACACCCAACGGGATCGTCTGGTGGAATTCGCGAGCGTGCTTGGCCTGATCGCTGGCAGCCTCGGCAAACTGGGCCGCGATATCAGCCTGCTGATGCAAACCGAAGCGGCGGAGCTCTTTGAGCCCTCCGCGCCGGGCAAAGGCGGCTCATCGACCATGCCGCACAAGCGCAACCCGGTGGGCGCCGCAGTGCTGATCAGCGCCGCGACCCGTGTGCCCGGGTTGGTGGCGACAATGTTCAGTGCCATGCCCCAGGAGCACGAGCGCAGCCTGGGCCTGTGGCATGCCGAATGGGAAACCTTGCCGGAGATTTGCCGGTTGGTCTCCGGCGGGTTGCAACAGGCCTTGCTGGTGAGCGAAGGGTTGGAAGTCGACCCGCAACGCATGGCGCACAACCTCGACCTGACCCAAGGCCTGGTGCTGGCCGAAGCCGTCAGCATCGTGCTCGCCCAGCGCCTGGGCCGTGAAACTGCACACCATCTGCTGGAGCAATGCTGCAAACGCGCCGTCGCAGAAGGCCGGCATCTGCGCGCGGTATTGGCGGATGAGCCGCAAGTCACCGCCGAGCTGTCAGCGGCTGAGCTGGACCGCTTGCTTGATCCCGCCCATTACCTGGGCCAGGCCCGCACCTGGGTCACCCGCGCTGTAGCCGAACACTTTGCTTGAGGAGACCACAGTGGCATTTTTACAACTCGCCGAGGGCGAACTGCATTACAAATTGGACGGGCCTGTGGACGCGCCAGTGTTGGTGCTTTCCAACTCATTGGGCACCGACCTGCACATGTGGGACATCCAGATCCCGGTCTTCACCAAACATTTTCGCGTGCTGCGTTTTGACACCCGTGGCCATGGCAAATCCTTGGTCAGTCCTGGGCCCTACAGCATCGAGCAACTCGGTCACGACGTGATCGCGCTGCTCGACGCACTGGCCATCCAACGCGCACATTTCTGCGGCTTGTCCATGGGTGGCTTGATCGGCCAGTGGCTGGGCATCAACGCGGGCGGCCGCCTGCATCGCCTGGTGCTGTGCAACACTGCGGCCAAGATTGGCACGCCCGACGTTTGGAACCCACGCATCGAGAGGGTGCTGCGCGATGGCGCAGCGGCGATGGTTGCGCTGCGCGATGCGTCGATTGCGCGCTGGTTTACCGCCGACTTTGCGGCGGCCAACCCGCACCAGGCCCGGCAGATTACCGACATGCTTGCGGCGACCTCGCCTGAGGGTTACGCCGCCAACTGCGCAGCGGTGCGGGATGCGGATTTTCGCGACCAACTGGCCTTTATCAAAGTGCCGACCCTGGCGATTACCGGCACTGAAGACGCAGTCACACCGCCTGCGGGCAGCCACTTTATCCAGAACCATGTGCAGGGTGCCGAGTACGCTGAGTTCTACGCAGCGCATTTGTCCAACGTTCAGGCCGGTGCTGCGTTCAGCGAGCGCGTTATCGAATTTTTACGCACTACAGATCGCGTTTCCTAGTGAATCAGGAGTTTTTTGTGGACGAGAAACAACGTTATGCCGAAGGCCTGCAAGTGCGTCGCGAAGTGCTGGGTGATGCCCATGTCGACCGCAGCCTCAATGCCCTGACCGAGTTCAACAGTGAGTTCCAGGAAATGATCACCCGCCATGCCTGGGGTGATATCTGGACCCGTCCCGGCTTGCCTCGGCACACCCGCAGCCTGATCACCATCGCCATGCTGATCGGCATGAACCGCAGCGAAGAACTCAAGCTGCACCTGCGCGCCGCCGCCAGCAATGGCGTGACCCGTGCTGAGATCAAGGAAGTGCTGATGCAGAGCGCGATCTACTGCGGGATTCCGGCGGCGAATGCGACGTTCCATTTGGCTGAGTCGGTGTGGGATGAGCTGGGGGTGGAGTCGCGCGAGCAAGACTGAACCTGAAATACGATCAAATGTGGGCGCTGGCCTCTATCGCACCGGGAATCAGTGGGAATCCGCATCCCACACCCAGTGCCACACACCCGGCAGATGCACCTCTTCACTCACATCCTTCACGGTCCTTGCCAACGCCGCGCGCTGAAGCTGGGCGGTGTCGGTGTAGAACGGCGCAGCGGCCGTCTTCATGCCAGTGACGCGCGCGCTGTCCAGCAGGATCTGCAAGTACTCCTGCATATGGATCGCGGTATAGCGGTTGATGTCGTGGAACGTCACCACCACTGGTATCACGCCGTCCACGGTCGGCAGTTGCCCCAATGCGATGCGCTCGCGCACCACCGACAGTTGCCGATACACATTCGCCCGGCGCCGTGGGCTGCCGTTGAAGCCCCAGATCTTGCCGTCATTGGCGCTCAGGTCGGTCAACAACACGTGCATGCCATGGCGCTTGTAGGCGGCGAAGGTGCGGCGGTCGTAGTTCCAGAACGGTGGACGTACCAGCGTGGGCGGTGCACCGGTGATGGCGGCAATGTCGGCGGCGCCCTGGGTGAGGGTGCTTTCAAGTGTCGCGTCATTCAGCCAACGATGGTTGGTATGAAACGCCGTGGCCGTGTGGAAGGCCAGGATATGCCCGCCCGCGTATTCACGCTCCATCGTCTTGCGGCCCCGCGAACTGCCACCGGAGCGGGCTGCTTCGGTTTGCAGGAAAAACACCGCCTTGATCCCCGGCAATACCGGGTTCTGCGCCAGGTCGGCCACCACCGAACGGCTCGGGTTGTTGTAGCCCGATGCGCTGGGGCCGTCATCGAAGGTCAGTAGAAAGCGGATCGGCGCCTGAGCTTGCAGGCGTTGTTCGGTCTGCGGTGTCAGGGCGATGGGGGCGCCGATGCAGCCGCTGAGGCTCAGGGCCAGGGCTAGCATGGCGGATGCGATGGCGAAGGATTTCATGGCGGGCGCGGGCTCAAATAGAAGGCCGCTGTTGGGTGGGATCAGCAGCGGCAGGCGCGCACGATACAGCAAGATCGGCTGTGTGAGGTGACAGTCTGACAGGCGAGCGCTGATCGGCGTCAGCCCAGGTATTGGCTGTTGCTGAAGACCTCATGGCGCGCAGTCGTCGAACTGTGTGCCCCTTTGGGGTGGCTCGGGTGAGCGTGTGTAACAGGTTTTGAAACGCCCATGTATTGTCCTTTTCGCGGAGCCAGTTGCTGACCCTGTCTCTTGGAATCGGTCGGACGCGTCAGATCGTTCCCCGATACATGTCATTCGGGTTTACAGCAGACTGATCGGATAGCTGATGATCAACCGATTCTCATCAAACTCATTGTTGCTGTAGTCACGCCGCATGCTCGAATTGCGCAGGCGCACTGTCAGGTTTTTCGCGGCGCCGCTTTGCACGGTATAGCCCAATTCGCTTTCGCGGCCCCATTCCTTGCCATCAGTGATCGTCCCGGTGTGCACATTGCTGCCGCTGATATAGCGATTCATCAGGGTCAGCCCGGGCACGCCGAGGGTGGCGAAGTTGTAGTCGTGACGCACCTGCCAGGATTTCTCTTGGGCGTTGTCGTAGCTCGAGTTGTAGCTGTCGTTGGCCAGGGTGCCGCCGCTGGTGCCGTTGACGCGCATCCAGGCGCTGTCGCCGGTGAGTTTTTGCAGGCCGACATAGAAGGTGTTGCCGCCGTACTTGGCCGAGAACAGGCCGGACCAGGTCTTGTTGTCCAGCTCGCCTGCGCGGGCGCTGCCGTCGTCCTTGCCATAGAAAAAGCCAAGGTTGGCGCCCAGGGTCCAGTCGCCCAATGGCTGGCTGTGGGTCAGGTTAACGAACTGCTGGCTGTAGATGTCCTTGAGCTGCGCGTTCCACAGGCCGATCTGCGTGCGTTTGTCATTGAACGCGTACTCGCCGCCCTGGAAGTTGAAGCGGTCGGAAGTGAACGCGGTTTTACCGACCATCGACATGTCGGTCATGCTGCTGTCGTCACGCGGGCTGTTGGCGCGGAACTGGCCGCCGTAGAGGGTCAGGCCGTCGATTTCCCTGGAGGTGATCTGCCCGCCGCGCAAGGTTTGCGGCAGGGAGCGACCATCGTCCGAGCGCAGGATAGGCAGCACCGGCATCCATTCACCGACCTTCACGTCGGTCTTGGAGATGCGCGCCTTGAACGCTACACCGAGGCGTCCGAACTCATCCGCAGGGCGGCCATCATGGTCCAACGGCAGCAACTGGGTACCCCCGGTGCCGCGCCCACCGTCCAGCTTCAACGAATACAGCCCCAGTACATCCACGCCAAAACCCACGGTGCCTTGGGTGAAACCGGACTTGGCGTCGAGGATGAAACTCTGCGTCCACTCCTGCGCATTGCCCTGGGCTTTAGTGGGGTTGGTGAAGTTGCGGTTGAAGAAGAAGTTACGCAGGTTGAGGTTGGCGCTGGCGTCTTCGAGAAAGCCGTGTTCTTCGGCGACGACGGGCAGGGCAAGGCTGGCGACAGCGGTTGCCAGCAGGAGCTGGCGCGGGTGGAAAGTGCTCATGGCGTAAGGGCCTGTTGTTATTGGGTTTATGCAGGTGGCGGCCATGGTGCGGGGCGGTGCGGGGGCGATTCAATTGGGGGAGGACGGGTTGTGGGCGATGATCGAACGCAAGTTGGCGGGCGCTCAGTCCCGGCATTTCCGGTTATCGCTTGGGCAGATCGAAGTGGGTCCAGGGCACTGGCGGCAAGTAGTGCTGCGCAGCAATGATTAACGCGACCATCACCACCAGGAACACCGCTTGCAACGGGCTCCAGAAGGCCCAGTGCAAGCCGTTCAACCACGGGTAACCTTCGCTGAATTTCTGGCTCATGTGGCCGATGCGTTTTTTGTGCTGCAGGTTGATCAGGACCATACCGGCGTAGGTGAGCATGCCCAGCACGCCGAGCATCAACCCGCAGGCCACCAGCATGATCGCCTGTGGTACACCATGGCGAATCACCAGCCAGTAGTCATTGGGGTTGAGCCGCTTGGGAATCAGGTGCTGGCTCAGCCACACATCCTGAACCCGGTAGGTTGAGCTCATCCCGGACCACAGTTGGGTGACGCGGAAGCCAATGGCCGCCGGTACGAATGCCATCAGCATGAAAATGACCACCGACATCCCGTCAAGGTTGTCGGGTTTGTCGTGCGCAATACTCAGGCCAAACCCCAGCGCGAACACGGCCCACAGCCGGATAAACACCTGGGTGTAGATGGGGCGGGGCACGTACTTGCGCCAGAAGAACAGGTCGGCCTGGGGCAGGCGTTCAACCAATTGCGGGTAGCGCCAGGTCAGGGTTTGAGCCAAGTGCTGGCAGGCGTTCCACTCGTTTTCGCCAAACCCGTCGATCATGCGTTTTTGTTGGGTGGCGCTCATGGGCGTCAGCAGCAGGCGCGCGGCGAAGGCATCGGCGGACGTGCGTCGTTTGTCCTGGGCTTTGTCTTGCAGGTGAACATAGAAACTTTCCTGCTCACAACGCGACACCCATTCGCGCCACATCCACGCCGGTTCCGGGTAGACGCCTTTCTGGTCGTCCCAACCAAACACCTGGCACACCCGCTCGAACAGCGGCACGCTCCAAGTGGTGTCGTGGAGCAGGTGCAGGATGATGCGTTGCCACTGCTGTTGCAGGTCGAACACCCGCAGCCAGGGCTGGTTGTTGAACTGCGTGAGCTGGGTGATGAACTCGCGCTCGGCCTTTTGCTCCAGCAGTTCCTGCAAGGTGTGGCGGTAGTCCTGCAGCAGTTCGCTGGTCAGCGCATCGTATTGCCAAGTGGTCATTGCCACCTGCTGCCACGGGGTCAGCCATTCCAGGTTGTGTACCGCCCATTGGGCGATAGGACTGCGTTCGCCCGGTGCTTCAAAGCAGTGGCGCAGCAAGCCAACCTGGAAAGCGTCGGTGCAGTCCTGCTGATTGGCCAGGTTCCAGCGTTCGATGAAGTTGCTGACGTTGAGTCCACTGAGCAGGGCATGCGCCGGGTCGGCCTTGGGCGCTTCGAAAGAGGCAGGGTGCAGGACGCTGACGTCCATCAACTCGGCGAGGTCGTTGAGGTTACCGTAGGCCTGTTCGGCAGCGGGCGTTGCGGCGATGTTTGGCTGTTCTTCGCAGTCGGCTCGCCAGCGTGCGTAGGCCAGTGCTTCTTCATAGGCTTCGCGCAATCGCTGGAAGCCTGCGGCATCGTCATCCGGCCGGCAGCTTTTCAGCAGCCGCGCATAGCTGCGCTTGATGGTGCGCTCGTCAGCGTCTTCCGACAGTTGCAGCACGGTCCAGCAATCCATGGTGTGTTCCCTCAGCGCCAGAACCCGTTGTCGAGTTGCTCAAGTTGCCGGGTCAGTTCGCTGCGGGCTTCACGGATGCGGCGTTCATCCTGGGAATCGAGCACCTGTTGGAACTGCCCGGCCCAGTGCCCAAGCTGCTCGCGAAGTTCGCCGAGGCTTTCCTGGTAGAGCCGCTCGAGCCGCGCGGTGAGTACGGTATTGACCTGTTGGTCGCGCGGGTGAACCTTCAACTGCGCCAGGGCTTGCAGGCGTTGCTGGATCTCCTCGGGGCTGAGCACGCCAGGGTTGTTCTCGATCACCAGCGAATGTTGCTCGCCGGTCAGCGGAATGCTCACCTGGGCTTCCAGCAGGCCGTTGTTGTCGTAAGTGAAGCGCACGTCCAGCGAGACTTCACCGGCCTTGCGCTTGGGCACGGGAATTTCCAGTTGGCCCAGCTCGATGTTGTCTTTGACCAGGCGGCTTTCGCCTTGGTAGATCTTCAGCAGTACGCGGGTCTGGTCGTCAGACAGGGTGACCACGCTTTTGACCCTGCTCACCGGCACGCTGCTGTTGCGTTCGATCAGCGGCAGGTAATGGCCGCTCTCGATATGGCTACCGTACTGGTTAGAGGTTTCGATGCCCAAGGTGTAGGGGCAGACGTCGGTCAGCACCACTTCTTCCAATGCGGCGGAGCGGGCTTTGAGCGCCGCCTGGATCGCAGCGCCATGGGCGACCACTTGGTCCGGGTCGAGACTGATGGACGGGAAACGCCCGAACAACCCGGCGGCGAGTTTGCGCACCAGCGGCATGCGCGTGGTACCGCCCACCAGCAGGATTTCATCCAGGTCGCCCACACGAATCCGCGCATCACGCAGGGCCCGTTCGATCGGTGCGCGCAGGCGTTCCAGCAGCGGCGTGTAGAGCTTGGCCAGTTCCTGTTGGGTGATGGTTTTTACCCATTGCTGGCCATCGACACGCAGAGCGAAGTCGGCGCTGTCGTCCTGCCCAAGGGCCTTGCGCACGCGTTCAGCTTCGCGGCGCAGGGCTTGCAGTACGCTGCTGGTGGGCGGGAAGCCTTGGGCGTTGCGCTGGCTGTCGACGAAGTGTTCCAGCAGCAGGGTGTCGAAGTCTTCGCCGCCGAGGAAGTTGTCGCCGGCACTGGCACGGACTTCCATCACGCCGTCGAACAACTCAATGATCGACACGTCGAAGGTACCGCCACCGAGGTCAAAGACCAGGAACGAGGTTTCCTTGTCGCGCTGATGCAGGCCGTAGGCGAGGGCGGCAGCGGTGGGTTCGTTGATCAGTTTTTCGACGTTGAGCCCTGCCAGTTCACCGGCGATGCGTGTGGCGTTGCGTTGGCCGTCGCTGAAATAGGCGGGCACGCTGATCACGGCTTCGGTGACGGTATGGCCGTAGGTGCGCTCGATGTCTTCCTTCAGGCTTTTGAGCACCAATGCGCAAAGTTCTTCCGGACGGAACGAGCGGCCGCCCAGGCGCACTTCGGTGGCACTGCCCATGTAGCGTTTGAACAACGACGTGGTCAGGTGCGGGTGAGTGTGCAGGCGTTCTTTGGCAGCCTGGCCTACCAGGACACGGCCTTGATCATCCAGACCGACCACGCTTGGGGTCAGCAACTGGCCAAGGGCATTGGGCACCAATTCGGCGGTATCACCGCGCCAGACAGCGGCGAGACTGTTGGTGGTCCCCAGGTCGATTCCTACGATCATTACGACAAGCGCCCTCTGTGGTCTGTAAGAATCTGTGACCAATTTTATCCTGAAAGGTTGGGCGAAAAGCAAGGCAATGGGCGTTTGAGCCCGCTCACTACAAAAGCCGGCGGCCACCCATCAGGCATAAAAAAACCGCTTCCGGTGAGGGAAGCGGTTTTGTTTACAGCGGCGTTACTTTTTTACAACCGCATCAGAACAACTTCAGTGCCGGTGCTTCTTCTTTCAACGGCTCGTTCTTCGCGCTCTGCTCGTTCCAGCCGCCGCCGAGGGCCTTGTACAGGTTGACCTCGCTGTTCAACTGCGCCAGGCGGTCGGTGATCAGCGACTGCTGGGCACTGAACAGTTGGCGCTGAGCGTCAAGGAACGTCAGGTTGCTGTCGACACCAATGCGGTAGCGACGCTCGGCCAGGCGGTAGTAATCCTGGTTGGCCGCGACAAAGCCACGCTGGGCCTCCAGTTGCTGCTTGTAGGTCTCACGCGCGGCGAGGCCGTCGGAGACCTCCTGGAAGCCGGTCTGGATCGCCTTCTCGTAGTTCGCCACGTTGATCTCTTTCTGGATCTTCGAGTAGTCCAGGCTGGCGCGCAAGCTGCCGGCGTTGAAGATCGGGATGTTGATCTGCGGAGCGAACGACCAGGTGCCCGAGCCGCCTTTGAACAGGCCGCCGAGGTCCGGGCTCAGGGTGCCGGCGTTGGCCGTCAAGCTGATGCTCGGGAAGAACGCAGCACGGGCGGCGCCGATGTTGGCGTTGGCCGCCTTGAGGTTGTACTCGGCCTGCAGGATGTCTGGACGACGTTGCAGCAGGTCCGAGGGCAACCCGGCCGGCACTTCGCTGAGCAGGTCATCCGACAGCGGCTTGCTGGCGATATTCGCCGGCAGGCCAGTGCCCAGCAGCAGGGTCAGGCTGTTTTCGTCCTGGGCCACCTGGCGCGTATACCGGGCAAGCTGCACCCGGGCGTTTTCCACCGAGGTGCGTGCCTGGCTCAGGTCGAGGGCCGAGGTCACGCCGACTTCGTTGCTGCGCGAGGTGAGCTTGAAGCTCTGCTCGAAGGCGCCCAGGGTGTCCTGGGTCAGCTTGAGCAGTTCCTTATCGGCTTGCCAGGTCAGGTAGGCATTGGCCACGCTGGCCACCAGGCTGATCTGGGTGCTGCGGCGGGCTTCTTCAGTGGCGAAGTACTTCTGCAGCGCTTCTTCACTCAGGCTGCGTACGCGACCGAACAGGTCCAGCTCATAAGAGCTGATCCCGAGGGTGGCCGAGTATTGGCTGGTGATGTTCGCTTCGCCGGTCTGGGAGGCACGGGCCGGCACACGCTGGCGGCTGCCGCTGCCATTAGCCGACACTGCCGGGAACAGGTCGGCACGCTGGATGCGGTACTGCGCCGCGTAGGCGTCGATGTTCAGGGCCGCAACGCGCAGGTCACGGTTGTTCACCAGCGCGGTCTGGATCAACTGTTGCAGGGCAGGGTCATGGAAAAACTGCTTCCAGCCCTGTTCGGCAGCGGCCTGGCTCGGTGCCTGGGCCGACGAATACGCCGGCCCCTGCGGGAACTGCGCGGCCACTGGCGCTTCGGGGCGCTGATAGTCAGGTATCAGCGAGCAGCCACTGAGCACGAATGCCGTGACGGCTAGGGAAAGTAGCGACTTGCTCATTGGCCAGCCTCTTTAGGAGTTTGCTTGGTTTCTTTCGGTTTACGGTCGCCGATGGCGGACACGGTTGCAAAGAACAACGGCACCCAGAAGATCGCCAACACTGTGGCCGTGATCATACCGCCAATTACACCGGTACCGATCGCGTGCTGGCTGCCTGAACCTGCGCCTGAGGAGATCGCCAGCGGCAGTACGCCGAGGATGAACGCCATGGAGGTCATGATGATCGGACGCAGACGCATACGGGACGCCTCGATGGCCGCCTCGACGATGCCTTTGCCCTGTTCGTGAAGCTCTTTGGCGAACTCCACGATCAGGATGGCGTTTTTCGCCGCCAGGCCCACCGTCACCAACAGGCCCACCTGGAAGAACACGTCGTTGGACAACCCGCGCATGCTGGTGGCGATCAACGCACCCACCACGCCCAGCGGCACTACGAGTACCACCGCAATCGGGATCGACCAGCTTTCGTACAGTGCCGCCAGGCACAGGAACACCACGAGCAGCGACAAAGCGTACAGCGCAGGTGCCTGGGAACCGGACAAGCGTTCTTCGTACGACAAGCCCGTCCAGGCGTAGCCGATACCCGCCGGCAATTGCTTGGCGATGCGTTCGACTTCCGTCATGGCGTCACCGGTGCTGTAGCCCGGTGCCGGGGTGCCGAGGATCTCCATCGCCGCCACACCGTTATAGCGCGAGAGCTTCGGCGAGCCGTAGATCCACTTGCCCGAGGCGATGGCCGACAGCGGCACCATCTTCCCGGAGTCGCTGCGCACGTACCATTTGTTCAGGTCTTCAGGCGACATGCGGCTGGCGGCTTCACCTTGCACGTAGACTTTCTTCACCCGACCACGGTCGATGAAGTCGTTGACGTAGCTGCCACCCAAGGCAATTGCCAGGGTCTGATTGATGTTCGACAACGTGATGCCCTGGGCGCTGGCCTTCTCGTCATCGACGGTGAGCTCATACTGCGGCTCATCGTTCACGCCGTTGGGGCGCACACCTGCGAGGATCTTGCTCTGGGCAGCCATGCCCAGGAACTGGTTACGGGCCGCCATCAACTTCTCATGGCCGACACCGCCCTGGTCTTGCAGGAACACGTCGAAACCGGTGGCGTTACCCAGTTCCAGAACAGACGGCGGCACAATGGCGAATACCATGGCGTCCTGGAAGGTCTGCATGAAGTAACCCTGGGCGCGCTTGGCGATTTCAAACACGGAGGTGGACGCATCACGTTCATCCCACGGCTTGAGCATCACGAAGGCCAGGCCCGAACTCTGGCCACGACCGGCGAAGTTGAAGCCGTTTACGGTAAACACCGATTTCACGCCTTTGCCTTCGCCAGGCTCGCCTTCCTTGTCATTGAGCAGGTATCTACGCATGTCATCGATGACTTTCTGCGTACGTTCAGCCGAAGAACCCACAGGCGTCTGCACCTGGGCAAAGATCACGCCCTGGTCCTCATCGGGCAGGAACGCGGCAGGGATGCGCATGAACAGCCAGATCATGCCGGCGAAGATCAGTGCGTACACCAGGAACGCCGGGATCTTGTGCTTGATCATGTTGCCCACGCCGCGCTCGTAGCTCAGTACGCCACGGTCGAAGGTGCGGTTGAACCAGCCGAAGAAACCGCGCTTGGGTTGGCCGTGTTTTTCAGGGTCGATCGGCTTGAGCATGGTGGCGCACAAGGCCGGGGTGAAGATCAGGGCAACCAGTACCGACAGCGCCATGGCCGAAACAATGGTGATGGAGAACTGTTTGTAGATCACACCGGTCGAGCCGCCAAAGAAGGCCATCGGCAACAGTACCGCCGACAGCACCAGGGCAATACCCACCAAGGCGCCCTGGATCTGGCCCATGGACTTGACCGTCGCCTCTTTCGGCGACAGGTGTTCCTCGGCCATTACCCGCTCAACGTTTTCCACCACCACGATGGCATCGTCCACCAGCAAGCCGATGGCCAGGATCATGCCGAACATGGTCAGGGTGTTGATGGTGAAGCCGAACGCCGCGAGGATCCCGAAGGTACCCAGCAATACCACCGGCACCGTCATGGTGGTGATGATGGTGGCGCGGAAGTTCTGCAGGAACAGGAACATCACCAGGAACACCAGCACGATCGCTTCGACCAGGGTGTGCACCACGCCGGAGATCGATTCGGTCACTACAGGCGTGGTGTCATACGGCACCACCGCCTTCATGCCTGGCGGGAAGAACGGTTCCAGGGACGCCACTGTGGCGCGGATAGCCTTGGCGGTGTCGAGGGCGTTAGCACCCGAAGCGAGCTTGATCGCCATACCGGAAGCCGGATTACCGTTGAACTGCGCGCTGATGCTGTAGTTCTGGCCACCCAGTTCGATACGGGCCACATCACGCAGGCGAACCTGGGAGCCGTCGCTGTTCACCTTCATCAGGATGTTGCCGAATTGCTCTGCGGTTTGCAGACGGGTCTTGCCGATGATGGTTGCGTTCAGCTGGTTGCCGGGTAGGGCAGGCAGGCCGCCCAACTGGCCGGTGGCGACCTGGACGTTCTGTGCGGAGATGGCCGTGCTGACATCGACCGGGGTCAACTGGAAGTTGTTCAGCTTGGCCGGGTCCAGCCAGATACGCATGGCGTACTGCGAACCGAACACCTGGAAGTCACCGACACCCGCGGTCCGCGAGATCGGGTCCTGGATGTTGGACACGATGTAGTTGGACAAGTCGTCCTTGTTCATGCTGCCGTCTTCCGACACCAGCCCAATCACCATCAGGAAGTTCTTCACCGACTTGGTCACGCGGATACCCTGCTGCTGCACTTCTTGCGGCAGCAGTGGGGTCGCCAGGTTCAGTTTGTTCTGCACCTGAACCTGGGCGATGTCCGGGTTGGTACCCTGGTTGAACGTCGCGGTGATGGTCATGCTGCCGTCGGAGTTACTGTCCGAGGCGACATAACGCAGGTTGTCGATACCGTTGAGCTGTTGCTCGATCACCTGCACCACGGTGTCCTGCACGGTTTGTGCCGACGCGCCTGGGTAGGTCACCTGGATGTCGATGGCGGTTGGCGCGATGGCCGGGTATTGGTTGATGGGCAACTTCAGGATCGACAGTGCCCCGACCAGCATGATCACCAGGGCAATTACCCAGGCGAAAATGGGACGGTCGATAAAAAATTTCGACATGAATTACTCCCCTTTGCCCGTAGTGGCAGCAGGAGCAGCAACCGTTCCCGCAGGCTTGGCGTTATCCGCCTCCTTAACCTTGACTTCGGCGCCAGGCTTGACGTACTGCAAGCCTTCGGTGATCACACGGTCACCGGCGTTCAAGCCTTTCTCCACCAGCCAGTAGGCGCCGACGGTGCGGTTGGCGACCAGGACGCGCTGCTCGACTTTGTTGTCGGCATTGACGATCAGGGCCGTCGGGATGCCTTTGAGGTCGCGGGTTACGCCTTGTTGCGGAGCCAGGATCGCCTTGCTGTTCACGCCGGCTTTCAACTGGGCGTGTACGAACATGCCAGGCAGCAGGGTGTGGTCAGGGTTGGGGAACACGGCGCGCAGGGTCACGGAACCGGTGGTCTGGTCAACCGACACTTCGGAGAATTCCAGCTTGCCATCCTGGCCGTAGTCGCTGCCGTCTTCCAGGGTCAGCTTGACCTTGGCGGCATTGGCGCCGGCTTTTTCCAGCTGGCCGCTTTCCAGGTCGCGGCGCAGTTTCAGCATTTCTACCGAAGACTGCGTGACGTCGACGTAGATCGGGTCGAGTTGCTGGATGACGGCCATGGAGTCGGCTTGGCCGTTGCTGACCAGCGCGCCTTCGGTGACCAAAGAACGGCCGATGCGACCGGCGATCGGCGCGTACACCTTGGTGTAACGCACGTTGATCTGCGCGCTTTGAACGTTTGCTTCTGCGGTCATGCGGTTGGCGACGGCGGTGTCGTATTCCTGACGGCTCACGGCTTGCTCATCGACCAACTGCTTGTAGCGGTCGGTGATGGATTTGGTCTGGGTCAGGGTGGCTTGCGCGCTTTTCAGAGTGGCTTCATACATCGATGGGTCGATCTGGTAGAGCTGTTGCCCTTCCTTCACGTCCGCGCCTTCCTTGAACAGGCGCTTGAGAATGATGCCGTTGACCTGCGGGCGAACTTCCGCGATGCGGTAGGCGGTAGTACGGCCTGGCAACTCGGTTGTCAGGGTAAAGGCTTGCGGTTGAATGGTGACCACGCCGACCTGAGGGGTTTGAGCGGGCGGAGCCGCTTCTTCCTTTTTACATCCGCTGAGCAGCGATGCCAGGGCGACGGCAGTGACCAGAGCGGTAACAGCTGGCTTAAGTTGCATGAAGATCCTCGGGTCAGGCGCGCAGAGTGCGCACCAGCAGTGTGGAAAGGTAAAAAACAAATGGCGAGTGGATAAGTAGCTTGCTACGCAATATACTTACGTTCATGGTTGTTTGTAAACTCTTGACAGGCTTTGCGCAATGTTGACAAAGCAACGCCCAAAGCCTCGATTCCATTACGTTCGGCACCCATGACGGTGTCGTCCCACAAATATTCAGATGATCATTACCGGCGATTAATTCTGCCTTAACGATAGTCTCAAGTGTCCTGATTGAGGTTTTACTGCCATGGTTCGTCGCACTAAAGAGGAAGCTCAGGAAACGCGCAGCCAGATCCTCCAAGCCGCCGAGCAAGCATTCTATGAGCGCGGCGTTGCGCGCACTACGCTGGCGGACATCGCCGCGCTGGCCGGTGTGACGCGGGGTGCTATCTACTGGCATTTCAGCAACAAATCCGATTTGCTGCAGGCGCTGCTCGATACCCTTCATGAGCCGCTGGACGAATTGGCCAGGGCCAGTGAAAGCGAGGACGAACTCGACCCGCTGGGCTGCATGCGCAAGCTGCTGATTCATTTGTTCCATCAAGTGGCCTTGGACCCGAAAACCCGGCGCATCAACGAGATCTTGTTCCATAAGTGCGAATTCACCGATGAAATGTGCGACATGCGCCGCCAGCGTCAGACCCACAGCCTGGAATGCAACCTGCGCATCAGCCTGACATTGCGTAACGCGGTCCATCGCGGGCAACTGCCGGAAAACCTCGACACCACCCGTGGCGCGGTGTGTATCCACGCCTACATCAACGGGCTGATCGGCCAATGGCTGCTGGTCCCCGACAGCTTCCAGCTACATCAGGAAGCCGAGCGCTGGGTGGACGCAGGGCTGGACATGCTGCGCTGGAGCCCCAGCCTGCGCAATTGAGACAACATGCGTAATTGCGTCAGGTTGTGTCACGAGTAAAGCATAAGGATGGTCAATCGTCCTTCTGCCTGATTGGTGGGATGACTTTATATACGGGCTGGCGGGTGGTTGATAGGTAGCCGGCTAAGTATTTTGTAGCGATTTTGTTGCAGGGCTGTGAAGGAATGTTACCCCTGGCTGCACACATTCGAAATGTGGGAGCTGGCTTACCTGCGATGGCGGTGGATCAGTCACTTCACCTGTTACTGAAACACCGCCATCGCGGGCAAGCCCGCACACATGGGGTCGTTGGTGTGTTCAAGGTACGAGTAAAAAAGCCCCGGTTCCTGCGAACCGGGGCTTTTTCATTTCAGCACGTTACGTCAGAGCGCCAGCGTCGGGTAGTCGATATAACCGACCGGGCCCTTGCTGTAGAAGGTGTCCGGGCGTGGCTCATTCAGCGGCGCATCCGCCTTCAGCCGCGCTGGCAAGTCCGGGTTGGCAATAAACGGCACGCCCCAGGCCACCGCATCCGCCTTGCCTTCAGCCAGCCAGGCATTGGCGCTGTCCTTGGTGAAGCGTTCGTTGGCAATGTACATACCGCCAAAGGCTTTTTTGAGTTGTGGGCCGAGGCTGTCAGCGCCTTCCTTTTCACGCGAGCAGATGAAGGCGATGCCACGCTTGCCCAATTCGCTGGCGACGTAGGTGAAGGTCTGCGCCAGGTTGTCGTCGCCCATGTCATGGGAGTCGGCGCGTGGTGCCAAGTGCACACCCACGCGACCGGCGCCCCAGACTTCGATGGCGGCGTCAGTCACTTCCAGCAGCAGGCGTGCACGGTTTTCCAGGGAGCCACCGTAGTTGTCGGTACGCTGGTTGGTGCTGCTTTGCAGGAATTGGTCGAGCAGGTAGCCATTGGCACCGTGGATTTCCACGCCGTCAAAACCGGCGGCCTTGGCGTTCTCGGCACCGGTGCGGTATGCGTCGACGATGTCGGCGATTTCAGCGGTTTCCAGCGCGCGAGGGGTCGGGTAGTCGGCCAGTGGGCGCACCAGGCTGACGTGTCCTTTAGGTTGGATCGCACTCGGTGCAACCGGAGTTTCGCCGTTCAAGTACGACTCGTGGGAAATACGGCCCACATGCCACAGCTGCAGGAAGATCTTGCCGCCTGCGCCATGAATCGCCTTGGTCACGTTGGCCCAGCCGCGTACCTGGTCGTTGGACCAGATGCCTGGGGTATCCGGGTAGCCCACGCCCAGCGGCGTCACGGAAGTGGCTTCGCTGAGGATCAGCCCGGCGGAAGCGCGTTGCACGTAGTACTCGGCCATCAGCGCGTTGGGTACGCGACCGTCGTCTGCACGGCAGCGGGTCAGCGGCGCCATGATGATGCGGTTCGACAGTTCCAGGTCGCCCAGTTTGATCGGATCGAAAATAGTCGTCATCGGGAAAATACCTTTGTCTTTGAAGTGGATCAGTTGGTCGCAGGGGCCAGGCCGGCATCGCCGCTCTGACGGAAAGTAATCAGGGTCACCACCAGCGCGAGGATCGCCAGGGCCGCTGCGGCTAACGGCACACTGGTCAGGCCGAAACCGTGGGCTATCACACTGCCGCCGACCCAGGCGCCAAGGGCGTTGCCGATGTTGAAGGCGCCGATGTTCAGGGTGGACACCAGGTTCGGTGCGGCCTTGCCAAAGGTCACCACGTTGATCTGCAACGCAGGCACGGCGGCGAACGAGGCGGTGGCCCACAGAAACAAGGTGATTTCAGTCGGGATGATGGCGACGCTGGTCCAGGTCAGCGCGGTGGAAACTACCGCCATACTGATGAACACGCCGATCAGGGTGGCCGCCAGGCGTTTGTCCGCCAGCTTGCCGCCAATGATATTGCCCACGGTGAGGCCCAGGCCGATCAGCAGCAGGGTCCAGGTCACGCCTGTGGGCGACACGCCGGTGACATCGCCTAGCAGCGGCGCAACGTAGGTGAAGAGGGTGAACATAGACGCGGCGAACAGCGCGGTCATGCTCAGCGACAGCCAGATGCCGGCGCCTTTGAGCGCGGCCAGTTCGGCGCGCATGTCGAGTTTCTCTTCATCACGCTTGGCGGGCAGGAAACGGATCAAGCCAATCAACGCCACCACACCCATCACCGTCACCGCCCAGAACGTCGAGCGCCAGCCGGCTTCTTGGCCCAGTGCGGTACCCAGTGGTACGCCAAGCACGTTGGCCAGGGTCAAACCGGTGAACATCAAGGCTACGGCCGAGGCACGCTTGTTGGCCGGCACCAGGTTGGCCGCTACCACTGAACCAATCCCAAAGAAAGCACCGTGGCACAGTGCGGTGACGACGCGGGCAAACATCAGCACGTTGTAGTCACTGGCCAGGGCGCAGAGGAGGTTGCCGATAATGAAGATACCCATCAACGCTACCAGTGCCGCCTTGCGTGGCAGCTTGGCGGTGGCCAGTGCCATGAACGGTGCACCGATGGCCACACCCAAGGCGTAGCCGGTGACCAGCCAGCCTGCGCCGGGAATCGACACACCCAGGTCCGCCGCTACATCGGGCAGCAAGCCCATGATGACGAACTCGGTGGTACCGATGGCGAAGGCGCTGAGGGCCAGTATGAGTAGCGAGAGGGGCATTATCGTTTCCTTGTTACAACGCTACGTTTTCGTCAGCGCTGAGTTCAGTGATGAGCGCCGCAAGGAAGGCCTGGATGGTTTCCTCGTTGCGTTTGAAAAAGTGCCACTGGCCGGCCTTCTGGCTGCTGATCAAACCTGCGCGTTGCAAGGTGGCCAGGTGGGCCGACACGGTCGACTGGGACAAGCCGCAGCGCTGATCGATCTGACCGGCGCAGATGCCGTATTCGTGGTTGTGCAGTTGCTCGGGGAACTGCACTTTCGGGTCTTTCAGCCAAGTGAGGATGTCTCGTCGTACTGGGTGCGCCAGGGCTTTTATTATTTCGTCGAGGTCGATGGACATGGCAGGTGCTCGGTTTCGTAAAGCGTTATATCGCGATGAGGCGAACTTTAAAT
The DNA here is from genome assembly GCF_963970525.1 of Pseudomonas sp. EA_65y_Pfl1_P113. Lineage (NCBI taxonomy): Bacteria > Pseudomonadati > Pseudomonadota > Gammaproteobacteria > Pseudomonadales > Pseudomonadaceae > Pseudomonas > Pseudomonas sp. EA_65y_Pfl1_P113. The sequence goes on along the minus strand of NZ_CAXAQM010000004.1, from coordinate 67,427 downwards.
CGCTCTATCCCGATATACCAATATGATTTTGATCTGAACCTAGGCTTAATCGGTATATCGGGTTATAACGATACGTTGCTGGCAGTGATAGAGTGCGCGCCATGAATTATCTCGCACATCTGCACTTGGGCGGCCAACTTCCTGCGCAATTGCTGGGTAGCCTGTATGGCGATTTCGTCAAAGGGCGCCTGCAGGGTCAGTTCGGCCCGCAAATCGAATCGGCGATCCAGCTGCACCGCTCGATTGATCGTTTTACCGACAGTCACCCGTTGGTGGGTGAGGCGTTGTCACGCTTCAGCCTGACCCGCCGGCGCTATGCCGGGATCGTCCTCGATGTGTTTTTCGACCACTGCCTGGCGCGGGATTGGGCGCTGTATGCTGACCAGCCGCTGGAGCGCTTCACGTCCCAGGTGTACCGCGTGCTGGCGGCCGAGCCGCAGTTGCCGGGGCGGCTGGCGCAGATTGCGCCGTATATGGCGGCGGATGATTGGTTGGGTTCTTACCGCGAGTTTGCGGTGATGGAGCAGGTGTTGCGCGGGATCTCGCGGCGGCTGACACAGCCCGAGGAACTGCGACATGCCATGCAGGAGTTGCAGGTGTTATATGAGCCGTTGAGTGAAGACTTTCGAGTGTTCTACCCCGAGCTGCAGAAATTTGCACAAGCCCAACTGACTATTGGGATCTAAATGTGGGGGCGGGCCCGCTCCCACATTATTTTGACCCTGCTCGCCTCAGGCCGCGAACGCCGGTCGAGCATCCACTTGTTCTGCCTCCGGCAGCGGCCCGAACAACGCTATCTGCACCGCCTGCTGCGCCTGATAAGCCAGCGCCGCACGTTCCTGCCCGGCACAGGCAATAGGCTTGAGCACGTGAATCTCCACATCACCCTGGTCATTGCCAAACAGACGCATCAGGTGCGACAGCAAATCATCATCGCCAATAAACGGTGCCAGTGGGTCCGCTTGGCCGTCGCGCAAATAACGGATCGCCACCGGTTGCAGCGACACATCCGCATCGATCGCACTGGCCAGCAAGCGCCCGTGGAACGTGCGCAGGCTGCGGCCGTCGGTGGTGGTGCCTTCCGGGAACATCAGCAGCGGGTGCTGTTGCTCCAGATGACGGGTCATCTGCTTGCGGATCAACTGGCTGTCACCCGAACCCCTGCGGATAAACAGGCTGCCCGCTTTAGCCGCCAACCAGCCGGCCACCGGCCAGGTGCGCACTTCGGCCTTGGACAAGAACGACATCGGTGCCACAGCGCCCAGCAGCGGAATATCGGTCCAGGACACGTGGTTGCTCACCCACAGCATCGGCTGCGTTGGCAACTCGCCGTGCACCGTCACGCGAAAGGGCAGGGCATTGGTCAGGCGCGCCATGAAGAACCGCGACCAGCGCTGGCGGCGCACCATCGAGTTGGCTACGCCCAAACGCTCAAACAGGCCAAACACGCTGGCCATGCTCAAGCCCAGCGCCACCACCACCAACACGCGGGCAATGCGCCCGTAAATCCGCAGGCGGCTCATCACATGGCGGCCTTGAAGTGGCGGGCGTAACGCGGGCATAGCTCATCGCGCTTGAGCAGGATGAACACGTCGGCCACTTGGAAGTCTTCATCCCAGCACGGCTCGCCGCAGATCTTCGCACCCAGGCGCATATAGGCCTTGAGCAGCGGTGGCATCTCGGCGATTACGTTGGACGGCAGGTCCAGTGCCGGCAGTGGTTTCTTCGGTTCGGCACGCAGGTGTTCGTTGCACAGGTAGCGTTCGCGCAGACGCTGCATGATCGCGTGAGCCTGGATGCCGCCGTCGTGCATCGGGATGCTTGCGCACCCCATCAGGTAGCTGTAGCCGCCTTGGTTCAACACTTCGGCCAACTCGCCCCACAACACGGCGATCGTGCCGCCGTTACGGTAGGCGGGGTCGACGCAGGTGCGGCCGATTTCCAGGATCGGGCCCTGCAAGTGCAGTAAACCGTGCAGGCTGAACTCTTCTTCGCTGTAGAATCGTCCCAGGGTGCTGGCGGCCTGGTGATCGAGCAAACGGGTGGTGGCGACCAATCGACCGCTGTTCAAGTCCCGCACGCCGATGTGGCTGCAGTGAACATCATAGTCATCCATGTCCAGGCCCAGTTCCGCGCCTTTCAGCTTGGCGTTGAACTCGCCGCTGAACACGTTGAACCGCAGGGCCTGGGCTTCCTGCAAGGCCTTGGCGCCCACCAGGCGTTCGGCTTGCAGACGGCGTTCATTGCCTTTGTCGCTGATGCGGGCGATCTGAGTCATAGCGAGTCTCCGGGTGCCGGCCAGGTTGCGGCCAGTCGACTTTGTTGTCCAAAGTCAGGCTATGTAGGCTCGGTGTCATCTCCATGAACTTACGGTGACGGTTGGGTGACAGCCTCCGTGTAGCAAATCTGTCATTGGCCTGCGCTAGGCTCGCGGGCTTGAATGCCCTCCTTGAGTTTGCGTCCATGGTCAGAGGCCTGTTGTGCGTTGCCTTGCTACTCGTCACCGTTACCGTCCACGCCGAAACCTGGCCCGACAAAGAATGGGCCAAGGGCACACCGCTCGCAGGTCCTGCCGTCGACGCCTTGGATGCCTACGCTTTCCCTGCGCGAGACGACACCACTCGCCAAGGCATTCGCACCGACGCGTTGCTGGTGATCCGCGACGGCGAGGTTATCTACGAACGCTACGCCGCGCCCACCACGGCCAGCACGCCGCACCTCACCTGGTCCATCAGTAAAAGCCTGATGGCCACCGTGCTGGGCGTGGCCTATGGCGATAACCGCTTTAAATTGACCGACCCGGTCGCGCGCTTCTACCCGCCGATGAAGCAACACCCAACCGTGACCATGGCCGATTTGCTGCACTGGGCCTCGGGCCTGGACTGGCAGGAAGACTACGAATACGCGCCACTGAACTCTTCGGTGGTGGCGATGCTCTACACCCGTGGCCGCGCCGATATGGCTGACTTTGCAGCGGACACGGAGGCGGCCAGCGCACCCGGCCAGGCCTTTCGTTACTCCAGCGGCGACACCAACATCCTGTCCGCCGCCCTCAAAGGCATGCTCGGCCTCAAGGCTTATATGAGTTACCCCTGGGACGCACTGTTCAAGCCCTTGGGTATCCGCAGTGCCACGTGGGAAACCGACGCCGATGAAACCTTTGTCGCCTCGTCCTACGCCTACCTCACCGCCCGCGACCTGGCGCGCGTCGGCCTGCTGATGGCGCGGGATGGGCGTTGGGGGGATCAACAGTTGCTGCCAAAGGATTGGGTGACCTTCAATCGCCAGCCGTTCGATAAATACAAAGCCGGCCAGGACGAAGCCGTCCCTGGCGGCCATTGGTGGCTCAATCAAGGCACTCCACGGCCCTGGCCCGACGCCCCCGCCGACACCTTCGCCGCCCTCGGCCATTGGGGCCAGGCGCTGTACGTGATGCCCGACGAACGCCTGGTGATCGTGCGCTATGGCGACGACCGCGACGGCAGCTACCGCCACAACGAACTGCTCAAGCGCGTGCTTGCGGCGGTGCAACCATGATCCGCCGTCGTCCGTTCGCCAGCCTGTTCCTCCTGCTGCTCCTCGCCCTGCTGGGGTGGATCTGGCACGAGCGCGTCAACCTGCAAGCCTTCCCCGACATCATCGCGGCGTACACCGCCAAGGAGTATTGCTCGTGTCGGTACGTGGCGAACAACCCGGCCGAGTATTGCCGTGGGTATGTAAAGCAATACGTGCCGACCAGCGCATTCAGCGACAACCCGGCGCGCAGTGAAGTGACGGCGAGTGGGTTGGGGCGTACGCACAGTGCGCGGTGGTTGGGGGACCGCCAGGGTTGCCGCCTGACGCCCTGACGCCCCACATTACCCCTGTGGAAGCGGGCTTGCTCGCGAAGGCGGTGGGTCAGTCAACTTACGTGTTGGCTGGTATTGCGTCTGATTCTTTGCTGATGTCGGGCCTCGGGTGAGGCCCGTTTGGGTTACCTGAGCTTTGCCAGAATGTATGCAGCCGCCAACCAAATCAGAGCCGTACAGATTAGCGTTGTAACGATTATGAAAAGACGTTTTAGATAGGGTGGGAAGTTTTCAAAGTCCACTGGATCCAAGTTGCCATGCCGGATATGCACCTTTGGCATCAGGATCATTCCGGCAATTTGTGACATTTCCAAAAGAGACCAAATCAAACCGCGCTTCCCAAGGCTGTCTCCCCAAAGATAGATATAACGGCTGTTTTTCAAAGCCTCTTTTATGGCATCCATGTGACGGTGAGTAAGATATAGATTAAGCGCGAGACCAGTAAATCCAAGAAGGAATGGGCTGGCCAAAAGCCAGATTTCTAACCAGGCGTTCCAAGACTCATCCGTTGTCATGGCAAAGTTTTTTCGTACAGTTTTTCGCCTATCTGTTCTCCACGCATACCGCCGATAGTCGTACCCGCCCATGCGCCTGCCCCAACTAAAGTCGCGACACATACAACGCCTCCTATACCGGTCGTAACACCAAGTGCAAGACAGATCGCGCCACCAGCAACACCGCCTGCCGATCCGCCAAATGCGCCGCCGCCAACCGAGCCTGCGAACTGTCCACCCTCTGTGAACTTGATCTTTTCGCAAGCCGCCCTGGAATCGTTATTGCAAACCTGTTGTATCGCCAGCAAGGAGGATACGCCGCCAAGCCCAATCCCGATGTAACCACCCGCCTTCATGTATCTGGTAGCGCGGCTGGTCGCTTCCACATGCGCGGAATAACCCGGAATCTGCCCCGGCGCACCGGCCTTGTCCCAATGGTGCACCAAGCTACGACTGGAAATGCCGAGGGCCGCTTTCAACTTGGGGTGATCGCCCAGGGTGGTTTGGCCACGTAAGCGCGTGGAGTTGAGCAGATGGGCATCTAGCTGGTTCATGAGACGCTGGCGATCGGTGAAGAACTGCGACGACTTGAGGTGGCCGTGCTGGCGATAATTTTCTTGATGTAAACGTTCGATAGCTTGGAGAGTGTCGCGCAGGTTGTTCATGTGCTTTTCCATCACCACAGCGCTGACGCCGAGCCAGGTTGAGGTGTGCCCGATGAAACCGGCGATTTCGGCACCGTGTCGATACAGAAAGTCGGCCTCATCAGGCGTCAGCGAATCCAGAGATTCGCTGACTTGTTGTGCAGCCTGCATCAGTTGCGCTTCCTGATAGGTGCAGGAAGTATTGTTCGGATCGCTGAGCACTTATTTATCAATCACCCACTACTTCAGTTTCAGCAATATGCCGACGACAATAATCCAGCTAAAACCAACGATTTTCATCGCCGCATCAATGACCAAAAGACGTTTCAGGTAGGGTGGAAAGTTTTCAAGATCAACAGGGTTTACATCTCCAATTCGGATATATGCTTTTGACCATGTGACCATTCCTGCGATTTTCGCTATTTCCAAAAGAGACCAAATCACGCCCCGTCTCCCCAAACTTGGCCCCCATAGATAAATGTAGCGGCTATTCTTCAGGGCCTCCTTCATGGCATCCAAGTGACGGTGGCTCAGGTAAAGAGTGTATGCAGTGCTCAGAACCCCGAGAATAATTGGCCCCCCAGTCACAAGTATCGCAATCCAAGGTGACCAAGTGTCGATACTGGTCATGGTTGAGAAACCTCATAAATCTTGTCTCCCAAATACTCGCCCCCTCCACCACCGTAAGTCGTACCCACCCAAGCGCCAGCTCCTATTACTGTCGCTATGCAGACTATCCCCCCTATACCAGTAGTAGCACCTAGCGCTACACAGATCGGGCCACTCGCATATTTGGCGATTCCTCCGCCGAAAGCACCACCTGCAGCTGACCCAGCGAACTTTCCTCCCTCTGTAAACTTAACCTTCTCACACGCAGCCCCAGAATCCCCGTTACACACCTGCTCAATAGCTAGCAGCGAGGAGATACCGCCAAGACCAATACCGATGTAACCACCTGCCTTCATATACTTCGTGGCACGACTGACCGCCTCCACATGAGCGGCATACCCCGGAATCTGCCCCGGTCCGCCCGCTTTGTCCCAGTGAAGTACCAGACTTCGACTGGATATACCCAGGGCGGTTTTCAACTTGGGGTGATCACCCAAGGTGGTCTGCCCGCGCAAGCGAGTGGAGTTGAGCAAATGCGCATCCAACTGACTCATCAACCGCTGACGATCAGCAAAGAACTGCGCTGATCTAAGATGTCCGTGCTGTCGATAACTGTCCTGATGCAGCCGCTCCATAGCCTGCAGCGTCTCGCGCAGGTTGTTCAGATGCTTTTCCATCACCACAGCGCTGACGCCGAGCCAGGTTGAGGTGTGCCCGATGAAACCGGCGATTTCGGCACCGTGTCGATACAGAAAGTCGGCCTCATCAGGCGTCAGCGAATCCAGAGATTCGCTGACTTGTTGTGCAGCCTGCATCAGTTGCGCTTCCTGATAGGTGCAGGAAGTATTGTTCGGATCGCTGAGCACGATCATCGAGCCGGCTTTGACGTTGCCGGTGTTGGGATTCAGTGATTGAAACTTACGCATCACAGCCGGATCAATTGTCGAAAAAAGTGTGGCCTCCAATGCTTCGCGGGACATGCTCTTGGGCACGATATAGAAGCCTGGTTCCTGACCCAGCGCCCCGTTGAATGCCGTTGGCACTGTACGACCGGAAGGCGTGAAAGCAGATTGAGACGGCGTTTCTGGGTTGCCGTTTACAGCTGTATCATTCGGTTGAGCAACCCGCTGACTCGCTGGCGGTTCTGCTTCTCGCTTTTCGTAGGTGGCCTTTAACACCGAAGGAATCAACCGGGCTCCACAGGGGCAACTGCTCACGCTATCCAGCGTGCCGGCAACACGTTTTCCCTTGCGCCTCATATTGGTAATGCCGCCTAGGATCCGGACGTTTCCGGCATGATTTCCGCAAGTGACCCGAGCACCTTCCAGAGCACGGTGAAGGCCATGTAACTTGAATGTTGGATCCCCCTCGAGAATTCGTCCGCCGCACGTCGTTTGGTCCCCTAAAACAACATAGTGCCCTTTGCTCATTTTCTTGCCCCATATCATCCAAGTCGTTGTTGCTACACCTTCCTCAATCGAGGTAAACGAGAACGAGTAAGTCAGTGGCAAGCCAGACTTTGGAGAGGGATTTACTTAGGGTAAAGTCGGACGATTCCGTGAGTTTCGTCGTATTAATCTGGTGGGATTGCGGCGCCCGATGCCGTACATCGGGCGCGTATTACTTATTGCACAGGTGGAGTGCCGGGCTGCATCGCCAGCAGCAGGTCATCGATGATGGCTTTGCCCATTTCGCCCAAGTAATGCGAGGCGAACGCAAACCTCTCGGCCCTTGGGTCCATGGCGGCTTCAAGGGAGAGCATTTTGGCGTAGTAGAGCACGTGGGAGGCGTGTTCGAGGGCTTCCACAAGAGGAACCCCGGCGTTGACGCGGAACAGTTTCAGGTGGTTTTTGTTTTCTCCGCAGTCTGCGAAGGTGGCGGCGCCGATGGTTTCGGCTGAGGGTATTTCGTACGGCATAAGCTTGCGCCTTTGGTACAACCAAAAAAGCTGCCAGTCACGATTCCAAGCGTGGAGGTGGCAGCTGTACGCAGGTTGGAATCCGAGAAGAAGCGACTCGGCAGGCACAAGGCCTCCCACGTACAGCCGCCATAAAGCACAAACAGCGGGCACAAAAAAGCGCCGACTGATTGCATGACGACGCTGTAGCGTCTTCTTTCTCGGGATTCCACGCCCGGTCGCTGATGAGCAGCGACGTGGCAGAGGTTAACGCTATGCGAGCGACGTCGCAACCCGGTGGCAAATGGCTTTTTGTAGGAGCGAGCTTGCTCGCGAAAAGCCCGAGAGCGCCGTTGGGTGTCAGGTTCCCCGTGTCATCGTTAACGTTTTTCGCGAGCAAGCTCGCTCCTACAGGAGGGCTTTGCTACTGTTCGCGCAGGTTTTCTTATCCGAGTCTTTATGTTCAACGCGTCTTTAATCAAGCCCCTGGCCTTCGCTCTCTTGGCCGCCTTTGCGCTGCCCGCCCACGCCGACTGGTACCTGGATAACGAATCCTCGCGCCTATCGTTCGTTACCACCAAAAACACCGAGATTGCTGAAGTCCACCGCTTCCTAGTGCTGCACGGCAAGGTCGACAGCAAAGGTGCGGCGCAGTTGGAAGTGGAAGTGGAGTCGGTCAACAGCGGCATTCCGCTGCGCGATGAGCGCATGCGCAATCAGCTGTTCGAGATCAAGACCTTCCCCGAAGCGTTGATCAGCGCACAGATCAATCTGCAACCCATCAATGATCTCGCGCCCGGAGCGCAGTTGGAATTGCGCCTGCCGCTGTCCGTGACCCTGCATGGCAAAACCCAGACCTACAGCGCCGAGTTGCTGGCCACGCGCTTGGACGACCGACGTTTCCAAGTGGTGACCCTGGAACCGGTGGTGCTGCATGCCGAAGATTTCGATCTGGCGCCGGGTGTGGCGGCGTTGCGCAAGGCGGCGGGGCTTGCGTCGATCAGTTTGTCGGTACCGGTGGGTGCGGTGCTGATCTTTACCGCGCGCTGACATGAGCGGCGCGGTGTTTCCATGGCGCAGCGCCAATCGGTTCGAGTTGCTGATCGACGGCCCGCAATTCTTCCCGCAGATGCTGGTGGGCATCGCCCGCGCCGAGCGGCAAGTGGACCTTGAACTCTATCTGGTGGAAGCCGGGGCCTGCGCCGAAGCGCTGGTGCAGGCGCTGGTGCAGGCGACCGAGCGTGGCGTGCAGGTGCGTTGCCTGTTCGATGATTACGGCAGCCTGGCGTTCACCCTCGGGCTGCGCAAACGCTTGACCGACGCCGGTGTGGCGCTGCGTTTCTACAACCGCCTGAGCTGGCGTCGCTGGATGCGTAACTTTTACCGCGATCACCGCAAGCTGTTGCTGATCGACCAGAGCATTGCCGTGGTCGGCGGCACGGGGGTGACGGATGAATTCTGGACGCCGGGCCAAGACACCGCCGACTGGCATGAAGTGATGGTGCAAATCAGCGGCCCGCTGGTGCTGGACTGGCAGGCGCTGTTCGACCGTCAATGGCACGCCAACGCAGCGCGCCGGGAGTGGAAGCCCTCCACTCACTTTGGTTTGCCGCGTTTGCCCAAGTTGCCGGCGACTGGGCCGGGCCTGGGTCGTGTGGCTTACGCCGACGCCCGTCAGCATCGCGATATTTTGCAATCGCTGATCCGCGCCCTGAATAACAGTCACCAGCGCATCTGGCTGGCCACGCCCTATTTTCTGCCGACCTGGAGCGTTCGTCGCGCTTTGCGCCGCGCGGCCGGGCGCGGGGTGGATGTGCGTTTGCTGCTCACCGGCCCGCGCACCGATCACCCGTCTGTGCGTTACGCCGGGCACCGTTATTACCCGCGTTTGCTGCGCTCGGGTGTACAGATCTTTGAGTACCAGCCGTGCTTTCTGCACCTCAAAATGGTGCTGGTGGATGACTGGGTCAGCGTTGGGTCGTGCAACTTCGATCACTGGAACCTGCGTCTCAACCTGGAGGCCAACTTGGAGGCGTTGGACCCTGAGCTGACGCTGGCAGTTAAAGAGAGTTTTGAACGAGATTTTGCCCAGAGCCAGGTGGTGAGCCTGGAGGCGTGGAAGTCGCGGCCATTGTGGCGGCGGGTGAAACAACGGGTGTGGGGATGGGTTGATCGGTTGGTGGTGAATTTGCTCGATAGACGCGGTTAAGAAGAATACCGCTAAACAAATGTGGGAGCGGGCTTGCTCCCACATTTTTTGACCGTGTCAGGCTTCAGAGCAATTCAAACGTCTGCTGCTGCACCTCCTGGGAGTCCAGGCCAATCTGCACGTTGAACTCACCCGGCTCCGCGGCGAACTTGAGCTGGGTGTTGTAGAACTTCAAGTCTTCCTCGGTGATGGTGAAGTGCAGCGTGCGCTCCTCACCCGCCTTGAGCATGACCTTCTGGAAGTTTTTCAACTCTTTGATCGGGCGGATCATCGAGCCGGCCACGTCCTGGATATACAACTGCACCACGGTTTCGCCATCCACCTTGCCGGTGTTGGTCACCGTGACACTGGCGTCGAGCTTGCCGGTCTTGTTCAGCGTGGTGGACGACAGCGCCATGTCCGACAGGGTGAACGTGGTGTAGCTCAGGCCATAGCCAAACGGGAACAGGGGCCCGGTGGTGTCATCGAAGTACTGCGAGGTGTAGTTGCCCGGTTTGCCTGGGGTGAACGGTCGGCCGACGGTCAGGTGGTTGTAGTAGGTCGGAATCTGCCCCACCGAGCGTGGGAACGTGATCGGCAGCTTCCCCGACGGGTTGTAGTCACCAAACAGCACGTCGGCGATGGCGTTGCCGCCTTCGGTGCCGGCGAACCAGGTTTCCAGGATCGCATCGGCCTGTTGGTTCTCTTCAACAATCGACAGCGGGCGGCCGTTCATCAACACCAGTACCAGCGGCTTGCCGGTGGCTTTCAAGGCCTTGATCAGGTCGCGCTGGCTTTGCGGGATGTTCAGGTCGGTGCGGCTCGAGGATTCGTGGGACATGCCACGGGATTCACCCACGGCAGCCACCACCACATCGGCATCCTTGGCGGCCTTCACGGCCTCGTCGATCATCACGTGGGCAGGGCGGGTGTCGTCCACCACTTCCGGCGCATCGAAGTTGAGGAAGTTCAGGTAGTCGACCACGGCCTTGTCGTTGGTGATGTTGGCGCCACGGGCATAGATGATCTTGCCTTTATCGCCGATCACCGCGTTCAAACCGTCGAGCAGCGTCACCGATTGCGCAGGCCGTCCGGCGGCGGCCCAACTGCCCATCATGTCGATAGGCGCCTTGGCCAGCGGGCCGACCAGGGCGATGGTCGCGGATTTTTTCAGCGGCAGGGTGTTGTTCTGGTTTTTCAGCAACACCAGGCTGCGGCGTGCGATGTCGCGTGCGTCGGCACGGTGCAGGCGGCTTTCGGCGTAGGTGTCGGCCGGGTCATCCTCGGCCTTGCCGATGCGCAGGTACGGGTCCTTGAACAGGCCCATGTCATATTTGGCACCGAGCACTTCGCGCACGGCGTTATCGATGTCGCTCTGTTCGATCTCGCCGGACTTGAGCAGCCCCGGCAATTCCTTGGCATACAACGAGTCGTTCATGCTCATGTCGATGCCGGCCTTGATCGCCAGCTTGGCGGCTTCGCGCCCATCCTTGGCTACGCCGTGCTTGATCAGCTCGAAGATCGCGCCATGGTCGCTCACGGCCACGCCCTTGAAGCCCCAGTCCCGGCGCAGCAGGTCGTTCATCAGCCAGGTGTTGGCGGTGGCAGGCACGCCGTTGATCGAGTTCAACGCCACCATCACGCCGCCCGAACCGGCCTTGATCGCCGCGTGGTACGGCGGCAGGTAGTCCTGGTACATCTTGACCGGGCTCATGTCGACCACGTTGTAGTCGCGACCGCCTTCCACCGCGCCATACAGGGCGAAATGCTTGACGCTGGCCATGATGCTGTCGGCATTCGCGGGGCTCACGCCCTGGAACGCCTTGACCATGACGTCGGCGATGCGTGAAACCAGGTAGGTGTCCTCACCGAAACCTTCGGAGGTGCGGCCCCAACGCGGGTCGCGTGAGATGTCGACCATCGGCGCGAAGGTGATGTCGAGGCTGTCGGCGGCGGCTTCCTGGGCAGCGATGCGCCCGGAGCGGCCGATGGCCTCCATGTCCCAGCTGGACGCCAGGGCCAGGCTGATCGGGAAGATCGTGCGGTGGCCGTGGATCACGTCGTAGGCGAAGAACATCGGGATCTTCAGCCGGCTGCGCATGGCCGCGTCCTGCATCGGACGGTTTTCCGGGCGGGTGATGGAGTTGAAGGTGCCACCGATACGGCCGGCGGCGATTTCCTTGCGGATCAGCTCGCGGGGCATCTCGGGGCCGATGCTGATCAGGCGCAATTGGCCGATCTTTTCGTCCAGGGTCATCTGCTTGAGCAGGTCGCTGACAAAGGCGTCCTTGTCTTTAAGCGCAGCAGGCTTTGTTTCTGCCCATACGGGGTGACTGGCCAGAGTGGCAACAAGGCCGAGCAAACACAGCTTTTTCATGAATATCCTTTTTCGGCTCACTGCACAGCATTGGGGTGAATGCTGATCGGCCAAAATGTGGGGAGCGTCTATTGTTGTTCGGGTGTTCTTCAGATAAATGCAGCACACTCTGAACTCTTGTTCGCGCTGGGCATCTTTGTAGCTGATTGGCTCGATGCATTCCAGTGGTGGCGGATTATGCCCCAAGCGCGTGGTGCATAGGGTTAGTCGTAACATTCCATCAAGATTGGGGAGGAGAAACACCATGCAAGCAGCACAAGGTTACCGCTGGGGCTTGAAAGCCGCGGTTTTGCTATTGATCAGCAGCGTGCTGAGCGGTTGTGGCATCAACAACATCCCGACCTTGGACGAACAGGCCAAGGCCGCCTGGGGCCAGGTGCAGAACCAGTACCAACGCCGCGCCGACCTGATTCCCAACCTGGTGGAAGTGGTCAAGGGCTATGCTGCCCATGAACAGGACACGCTCACCGCCGTGATTGAAGCGCGGGCCAAGGCCACGTCGATCCAGGTGGATGCCAGCACCCTCGACAATCCGGAAAAACTCAAGCAGTTCCAGCAAGCACAGGATGGCTTGAGTGGTGCACTCAGCCGTTTGATGGTGGTGTCCGAGCGCTACCCGGACCTGAAGGCCAACCAGAACTTCCTGGCCCTGCAATCGCAGCTTGAAGGCACCGAAAACCGTATTGCCGTAGCTCGCCGCGACTTTATCCAGGCCGTGCAGGCCTACAACACCGAGATCCGCACCTTCCCTGGCCGTCTGTGGCACAGCGTGATGTACAGTGACTTGCCGGTCCGCGCCACGTTTGAGGCCACCAGTGCCGATGCCGATAAAGCGCCGCAAGTGAAGTTCAAATAAAGCTGCATTGAGGTGTCGATGCGTTTATTACGGATAGGCCTGGCGCTGTGGCTGTTGGCCTGTGTGGGCGTGGCCCAGGCAGCCCTGACCTTCCCGGCGCTGACCGGGCGGGTGGTGGATAACGCCGATATGATCGACGCGGCCACGCGCCAGCAGCTGACACAGCAGCTGCAGGCGCTGGAACAGACGTCCGGCGACCAGATCGTAGTGGTCACCGTGCCTGACTTGCAGGGCGTACCGATTGAGGACTTCGGTTATCAACTGGCTCGCCAGTGGGGTATCGGCCAGAAAGGCAAGGATAACGGCGCGCTGTTGATCGTCGCCCGCGATGAGCGCAAATTGCGCATCGAAGTCGGTTACGGCCTGGAAGGCGTCCTCACCGATGCGCAGTCGTGGGTGATCATCAATCAGGTGATTGCACCGGCGTTCAAGGCCGGTAACTACAGCAAAGGCATCAGCGAGGGCGTGTCTGCGATGGTGCAAGTGGTGGGCGGAGAACCCTTGGCCGTGCCAGCCCATGTGGCGGATGGCAACTTTGCCAAGGATAATCCCGGGCTTTCCATCGGCCTGTTTGTCCTGCTGATCGGCGTGCTGTGGCTGTGCAACCGGATGGGGCTGCCGGTGGGTGCGATCCTGCTGTCGATTCTCAGCAGCAGCGGGCGCGGCGGTGGTGGCGGTGGTGGTTTCCGGGGCGGCGGCGGCGGCTTCGGCGGCGGGGGGGCCTCGGGCGGCTGGTAATGACAATAATGAGAGAGCACCTACAACCATGGCATTACTGACTGAACACGAGCAGCGCCAAGTCGCCGAAGCGATCGCCCGCGTGGAAAAAACCACCGACGCCGAACTGGTGACCGTGCTGGCCGCCCGCGCCGATGACTACGCCTATATCCCGCTGTTGTGGGCGAGCCTGATCGCGTTGGTGGTGCCGGGCGTGGTGCATTACGTGTCGGGTTACCTGAGCATGTACACCTTGCTGTTGGCGCAATGGGCGACATTCATCGTGTTGTGCCTGGTGTTCCGCTTGCCCAAGGTCACCACGCGCTTGATTCCGCGTTCGGTGCGCTACTGGCGCGCGTCCAACCTGGCGCGGCGGCAGTTCCTGGAGCAGAACCTGCACCACACGCTGGGCAGCACCGGTGTGCTGATTTTTGTCAGCGAGGCCGAGCGCTATGTGGAGATTCTGGTCGATGACGGGATTTCCAGGCACCTGGATGACAGCAGTTGGGACGCCATCGTCAAGGCGTTTACCCAGCAGGTAAAACAGGGGCAGACGTTGGCCGGGTTTATCAGTTGCATTGAGGCCTGTGGTGAATTGTTGAAGGTGCATGTGCCGGTCACCCAAACCCGTAATGAACTGCCGAATCGCTTGGTCGTACTCGAATAAAAATGTGGGAGCGGCGGTTCGACGCTTCGACTTGTTCGCGAACGCGCAGTGTCAGTCAAGACATCCGTCGACTGATACACCGCATTCGCGAGCAAGCCCGGTCCCGCATTGGATTGTGTTATCCAGTCCAATGACCGTTGATCAAATAACCCCGTGCCCTAAACCGCCATCCCCCCTAAAATGCCCGGCATTCCCTGCCCGAGGCGTTTTTGTTCATGTCTGTCACCGCTCAACCTGCCCGCCCTGCGCCGGACCATCACGCCGAGTTCATCGAACTGCTCAGCGCAAGCCTCGCGCAAAACGCCTTTATCAAGCTGGTGCTGGCCAAATACGTCGGTGAAGAAGCCGAGCTGCAGCGGCTGATCATCAAACCGGTAGTGGTCAAGGAGCAGGCATGCCTGTCCTTCGTCTACCGCTACAAGACCCGCGACATCACCAAAAACTTCCCGTTGGCAGAGGCCGTGGCGGCGATTGCCGAGCTGCTGCCGGCGCAGTTCAAAAACGCCCACCTGCTGTCGCTGACCGACGAAGCCCAGTTGGAATACAGCAAGAAGAACAAAAGCTCGCTGTTCAAAAGCAAGCCGCAGCAACTGCGTGAGGCGCCCTCGGCCGAGCATAACCGCGAGAAAAATCGCTTCTTCGACCTGAACCGGCCGTTTCTCGCCGACCTGGGTGTGACCGACGCCAAGCAGGCGCTGATCCCGTCTATGTCGCGCAAATGGAAGCAGATCAATAAGTTCATCGAAGTGTTCAGCCATGCGCTGACCTCATCCCCGTTGAAACTGGACCAGCCCGTACGCGTGGCGGACTTTGGTTCGGGCAAGGGCTACCTGACGTTCGCCATCCACGACTACCTGCGCAACACCCTCAAGGCCGAGGGTGAGGTGACGGGCGTCGAGCTGCGCGCAGACATGGTGACCCTGTGCAACACCGCCGCCGCCCGCCTGGAACACCCCGGGCTGGTGTTCAAATGTGGCGACGTGCGCAGCGTGGCGCCGAGCGAGCTGGACGTGATGATCGCCCTGCATGCCTGCGACATTGCCACTGACTATGCGATCCACACCGGCATCCGCTCCGGCGCGTCGATCATCATGTGCTCGCCGTGCTGCCACAAACAGATTCGCCTGCAGATCCAGAGCCCGGCGCTGCTTAAACCGATGCTGCAATACGGCCTGCACCTGGGCCAGCAGGCGGAAATGGTCACCGACAGTTTGCGCGCGTTGTTCCTGGAGGCCTGTGGTTATGAGACGAAGGTGTTCGAGTTCATCTCGCTGGAACATACCAACAAGAACAAGATGATCCTCGCGGTGAAGCGCGCGGAGCCGATGGACAACGCGCAGTTGCTGGAGAAAATCCAGGAACTGAAGGCGTTCTACCACATCACCGAGCACTGCCTGGAAACCCTGCTGCGCGCGGATGGGTACCTGACCTGAGCACGATGCGAATCAAAATGCGGGCTCCCATATTCAGGCCGCGCTCGGCTTGGGAGCTGGCGCAGGCTGCACCGCCGTCTTGCGCCCCAGCATCACCGTCACAATGACCCCACACGCAAACACCCAGGTAATCGGCTCGATGTGTTCACCAAAGAACAGCGCCGAGAACGCGATGGTGAAGAAGATCTGCAACAGCTGAATCTGACTGACCCGTGCAATCCCGCCCATGGCCAACCCGGCATACCAGGCGAAGAACCCCAAAAACTGCGAGAACAGCGACACATAACCAAACGCCCACCACGTGCGCATGGAAATCGCCCCTTGATGCTGCGCTGCCAAGTACCACACCGGGCCGATCAACACCGGCGTCGACAGTACCAGCGCCCAGCAGATCACCTGCCAGCCACCCATCTGCTTGGCCAGTCGCCCGCCTTCGGCATAACCCAGGCCGCCCACGGCAACCGCGCCAAGCATCAGCAGGTCGCCCGCTTGAATACTGCCGGCCCCGGTGATCAGCGCATAACTCAACACCAGTGCACTGCCCAGCGCCGCGCAGGCCCAGAAGGCTTTTGACGGCCGCTCATGGGACAGCCACGCCGCATACAGCGCTACGCACAACGGTTGCAGACCATTGACCAGCGCGCCATGGGACGCTGGCAAGGTTTGCATGGCCCAGGCCGACAGCACCGGAAAGCCCAGAATCACGCCCGCGATCACCAGGCACAGCCCGCGCACCTGACGCCAGCTCGGCCAGCGTTCGCGCCGCCACAACAACAGCGCTGCCGCCGGGATCGCCGCGAACAGCGCGCGGCCCAGGCCGTTGAGCAACGGGTGCATTTCCTGCACCACGATGCGGGTGAAGGGCAGGGTCAGGCTGAAGATGATGACGCCCAGCAGGCCGAGGGCCATGCCGGTGTTTTCGCGCGAGCTCATAGGGAAGAACCGAAAACTGGAGGGTTTCAAGGGAAACCCATCTAGCCACAACCCCCGCTGATTGCGGGTCTACAGCTGGGTGAGGATTTATCCGTACAGTTGAGTCCCGGGTGGGGGGAGTGGGAGCTGGCTTGCCTGCGATAGCATCACTTGGGCCTACCTGATACACCGAGGTGTCTGCATCGCGGGCAAGCCCGGCATCCACATTTAGAAGAAGCGCGTGATGCTGATCTTGGCGTTGCGCCCTTCGCTGTAGACGCCCTCGCCGCTGAGGGCCGGCTGGTAGCTGCGGTTGAACAGGTTGTCGACGGTGAAGTTGATCTCGGTGCCTTTGAGGCCGGCTTGCTGCGGTTTCCAATTGGCGAACAGACCCTGGGTGTCGTAGCTGGCGTTCTCGGTTTGGTCGTAGATAAAGTCGCCGATGCTGGAGTTGAAGCCGCCTGGGTAAATGTCGGTGGGCACGCGATCGGTCTTGCGCACGAACTGGCCCTGCCAGCCCACTTGCGCGTCCCAGCTCGGGATTTTGGTACCCAGCACCACGACCCATTTGGCCGGTGGAATATCGCGTGCCCACACATGACGGTCGGTAGCCCAAGGGTTGGTGTAGGGGTTGTCGCGTTTACCTGTAGCCCAGGAGTAAGTCACAGAGCCGAACACGTATGTCGAGTCGTAGTAGCTTTCGAGCTCGACGCCCTTGATGGTCATGCCGCCGACGTTGCGATAGTTGGTTCTGGACGCCGTGTCGGTGCACACCGAATTGATATTGCCCGGCACGGTCATTTGCCGTTCGCAGCCGATGCCGGTGGCCTTCATGATCTCGTCTTCGATGCGGTTGTGAAACAGCGTGGTGCGCAGTTGCAGGTTGTCATCGCGGGTGAAGATGCGCGAGAAGTTGGTGACGTTGCCCACGGTAATCGCCGTAATGCGCTCGGGCTTGAGGTTGAGGCTTGTGGCGCTGCGCGTGCTGGCGGCGCCTTGTACTTCATACTGTTCATCGATGACCGGCGCACGCCACGTGCGGTTCCAACTGGCGAAGAAGGCCACATCCGGGGTCACGTTCCAGAACGCGGCCAGGCGCGGTGACCATCCGGTGTAGGTGCGGTCGCTGTAGTCATGGCCGACGCGCGGGTCCGGGTTGCTGTAGTACGGCGCATCGTTGGCTTCGCCGCGGTTACGCACGTGGTCATAGCGCAGGGACGGGGTGAGGGTCACATCCCCAAGCGTGATCGCGTCCTGCAGGTAGAGCGAATTTGTGTCGACCTTGCCGTGCGGCATGAAATACGGCTGGAAATGCCCATAGTTGTATCTGGCGGTGTTGTAGGTCGCGCCCGGCATCCAGCTTTCGGTTTCGCGGTCGTGCTTGCGGATCTGCACGCCAGTGGTCACTGCGTGTTCCAGCGGGCCGGTGGTCAACAGGCTGATATTGCGCAGCTCAAAGATGCGGTCTGCGTAAGACGTTTCCATCTTGCGTCCACCGGTGCTCAGACCCATCACTGCATTTTCGGCGCGTTCGTCAGTCTGGTCGGTCTTGGAGAACGAGTAGCTGAGCTTCAAGTCGATCAATGGGTTGTTCAGCGGCTGGTACTGGTATTTGCCCGACCAGGTGGTGTCCACGGTTTCACGGTCGGCCAGGAAACGTATCAGAGCGCCTTTGTAGCCATACCGGTCGATCGCCGATTGCGTTGGCGGTGACGGGTAGGATTTAGCCGAGAACGGCGCCATGCGCTCGCTTTTGGCACGGGAGTAGGACAGGCCCATGCTGTGTTCGTCGGTAAAGTGGGCATTGACCTTGAACAACTTGCCCTCTACATCCTGTGCACTGTTGGGCAGGCGCTTGGGGTTGATCGGGTATTTATTGCGCGGGTCGGGCGGCGTGCCGGCGAGCTTCAAGTCGTCGCCGTCGCGCTTGGTCAGGTAAATCAGGCCATCCATGCGACCATCGTCGGTGCGGCCATATACCGCGCCGCTGTACACCTGCTCGTGAGTGTTGCTGGAGTAGCCATACTTGGCCATCGCCCCGGCGTTACGCCCGTCCTTGAGCAAGTCTGGCGCATCCTTGGTGGTCATGTTGACCGTGCCGCCGAAGCCGCCGTTACCGGTGAACGGCGAGTAGGGGCCTTTCTCCACCTCAATGCTTTTGATCAACTCGGGCTCGATGAAGACCGTGCCTTGTTGATAGCGCTCGAAGCCACTTTTGGTT
This sequence comes from Pseudomonas sp. EA_65y_Pfl1_P113, assembly GCF_963970525.1. Lineage (NCBI taxonomy): Bacteria > Pseudomonadati > Pseudomonadota > Gammaproteobacteria > Pseudomonadales > Pseudomonadaceae > Pseudomonas > Pseudomonas sp. EA_65y_Pfl1_P113. The sequence goes on along the minus strand of NZ_CAXAQM010000004.1, from coordinate 48,564 downwards.
GCGCCATCCACGCTCATCGGCACATCTTCTGCATCGCCCATGCCGCGAATGTTCATGGTCTGGCCACCTGGCTTGGGTGAGCCGCCCATGAACACACCGGGCAAAGTCTGCAGCAGTGAAGGGATGTTGTCGGGCTGATAACGGTCAATATCGGCCTGGCTCAAGGTGGAGCGGCCTACGGTGCTGGCGTCGACCTCGGTACCGGTGCCGATCACGCTCAGGGCGTCCAACTGAATCGCACCGCTCTGGGTGGTTTTCGCCTCTTCGGGCCTTACCACATAGGTGTTGCCGACTTTGATCAGCATGAATTCACCATTTTTCAGCAAGGTGCGAAGCGCCACTTCCGCGGTGAAGTCACCGTCGAGTGCCGGCGCTTGCACGTTCCTGAACAGCGCTTCATCGAACAACAGCTGGATTTTCGCCTGCTGCGCTACCTGGCTCAGGGATGTCGCCAGCGCCTGGGCGGGCAGCTTGAATGGCTCGGCTTGGGCATTGAGGCTGAATGCCAGGCAGGTGGCGATGAGGGTTGGTCGAAGCAACAGGTGCGAAGCGTGGCAAGGCGCGCGAAACATGAAATCCCCCGGTGTGGCCAAATGGCCGAAAAGGCGTGCGTGTCGAATGCAGACCGGAGGAAGACGGGGCAGATAAAAAAATCCACACCTGCAAATGAAAAATATTCTCAAATAAGAATTTGCGCGGTTATTTGCTCGGTTCGATTTTGATAATGCCGTCCGCCGACGCCACGGTTTTCACCGGTAACAGGGCGGGCAGGGCGTTGAGCAGGGCGTCTGGATCATTCACATCAAGATTGCCCGAGACCTTCAGGTGCGCCACGGCGTTGCTGACCTGCAACGGTGCCTGAGGGCGATAAAGGCTCAACTCGTCGATAAGGCTGGCAAGTTCGCGGTTGCGAAACGACAAGTGTCCACTGCGCCAGTCAGCGACCTCCTCGAAGGGAAGGGTTTGCTGCTGCAACGTACCATTGGCATAGCGGTAGATAGCACGTTGCTGGGCGCCAAGCAGCGTGACCGGGCTTTTTGCATCCGGCTCGAAAGCGACCTGGCCATGGGCGACGCTGATCACCAGTTGCTGTTGGCTGCGGCGCACGTCAAAGCCGGTGCCGACCACGCGCACGCTCGCTTCACCCGCTTGCACGAACAACGGTCGTTCCTTGTCGGCGGCCACTTCGATATACAGCTGGCCCTTGTCCAGGTGCACGATGCGCTGGTGCGCGCTGAAGTCCACACGTACGCGGGTGTTGGCATTCACATACAAGGTGCTGCCGTCGGGCAGGTTGAGGGTGCGCATGCCTTTGGCGTGCGCCGCCACTTGGGTGTGATACAGCTCGCGGGGCGCGCCGATGTGGGGCGCCAGCACCGCGCACAGCAAGGCGGCGGCCACGGCCAGGGCTGGGCGCCATACCGACGGTTTGCGCTTGGGCAGCGTCACGGGCTTGTTCAGTTGCTGTAACTGTTCCAGGTCGGCCCACAGTTGCTCGAATTCGGCATAGGCGCGGGCATGGGCGGGCTCGGCCTGCCAGGCGGCAAACGCTTTGCGCTCGGCGCGCCCCGTATCATTGCGGTTGCGGGCAAACCAGCTGGCGGCTTGGGCATCGATGGCGTCGCTGGCTTCGATGTCCAAGAGCTCGGTGTCGCTCAGGCGATTCATTCTGGCTGCTCCGTGCCGGGTTCTTGTTGAAGGCGTCGCTTGCAATGCAGCAGGGCAAAAGCGATGTGTTTTTCCACCATGCTGGTGGAAATGCCCATGCGCTCGGCGATCTGCGCCTGGCTCAAGCCTTCGAAGCGGTGCAGCATAAGGGCTTCTCGCCGGCGGGGCGAGAGTCCCGCGAGGACTTCTTTCAACTGTTCCAGCCGTTGCAAGCGTTGCGCGGCGGCCATGGGGTCGTTTTGCTCGTCGGTGACAGGTTCCGCGTCCATATCGGCCTGATCAACGTGAACGCAGTGCCGCACCTTCTGTTTGCGCCAGTGATCACGCAGCAGGTTGCGCGCCATCTGGAACAGAAACGCCCGTGGCTGCTCGACCTTGGCCCGGTCGCGGTAGTCCAGCCACTGGGTAAAGACATCCTGCGTCATGTCCGCCGCGTCGCTGGCGTTGTCCGTGCGTCTGCGCAGGAAATACAGGATATCTGTATAAAATCCGCGAAAGGCATCGGCCGACAACGGGTCGGGCTTGGGACGAGACATGGATATCCTTCTTGAGGAAGCACGATTTGGAAAAGGTCGTGAATGATATCGAGAATTATTGTTATTTGTCTCTCTGTAACAGATGTCCTCAGTCAAAAATGTGGAGACGTTCCTGTGGGAACACGATCGGCACGCCGATGCTGTCGCCAATCGCTGCATAGTGGGCGAGGATTTCCGCTTCGCTGAGCTTCCAGTAAGACGCCGACAGCACCATCACTGCATCGGCGCCATTGGCTTCGGCGTAGCGGGCGCGGCGTACGGCCTTCGCGGTGGTCAGGTCGCAGACGCTGATGAGGGTCGGTCCACGTATTATCCGCCAGGGTGTTTTGCATCTGGACCAGTGCCTGCAGGCGCAGTGCTGGTGGTCGTTCACAGCGCCGAAGAGTGACGCGATTCTGATTTGAAATGCAGTGCAATGTGGGAGCGGCGGTGCGACGATTCGACTTGCTCGCACAGTTGATCTTCTTCGTTCAGGGGATCAGCGTTCGACAGGCACTGACAGCGCCGTATTACCCAATGGATGCGTGCGCGCCGCGAAGAACTTCAGTTCAATTCCAGACCCGTCAAACAACGCTGAATACCGCCGTTTCTGCTGGCGGATAAACCCATCGCTGCGCCCCGAAACCGAGATCGCCAAAGTCGTCAGCTTTGCCTGGCGAATCGCATCCACCAGATGCTTATCCTGCGACCCCAAGTCATGGCCAAAGATGCACAGCGCGCCCTCATGCGTCAGCAACTGCTCATAGCAAAACGACAGATAGTCCGAGCTGCGGATGGTCTTGAGCTTCTCCTCAACCTTGCCTTCGCTGACAAACAGCGGCACATCATCGAGGGTCTTGATCGTGTTGTTGATGGCAAAACTGCTGAGCAACGTGCTCTCGGTGGTCGGCAATTTGCGCGCGGTGCCATCAAGGTTGCGCACCAGGTGCAGGCCGCCATGCAGGTAGAGGATGCGCGTGGCGTCGGTGCGGGTGTTGCGCAGGTCGAAGCTGGCGTCGGCGCTGCGAAACAAGTCGTCGATGCCCGGCGTGTGCAGGATCGCCCAATAGTTGAGCAAGTCGTAGTTACTGGTGAACACCGTGGCGTAATTGGCCAGTTCGCTGTTGATCGTCGCCAACGTAGACGGCTGCACCAGTCTCCACGGGATATGCACGGTGTGGATCGTATTGATCAAGGCTTCCTTGATCGCGTAATAGCGATTACGCGGCGCCGCCGAGCTCACCGCCAGGGCCTTGTTGACTCGACTGGTGGTTTTCAACGCACCCAGCGCTTGCTCGAAACTGCGGGTGTGCAGGGCATCGAACACACTGAGTTCGGAGGGGCTCAGGGGTTTTTCTTCGATGGTGCGCGCGTTTTCGAACAGCGAATCGTAGGCAAAGTCTTCCCAAATCGCTCGGCTTGCGCCGTTGCCGATCAGAATCCCGCTGAAGTCGGTGCTGCTGCGCAGTGCGCTCCAGTCTTCAAGGTGGGCGTCAATATCCTGGAAATCCTTCATTGCGGCGGGTCTACTCGAAATCGGCTGGACGGTGACTTTATCACGAGCGGGTGTTGATCCTGATCAAGATGGCGTAGGCAGGTGAGGTCGATGCTGTAGGCATAAACGTCATACGAGGATTCGCCATGAGCAGCACCTTCTTCATTCCCGCCGTCAACATCATGGGCACCGACTGCCTCGACGAAGCCATGATCGCCATCCGCAACTACGGCTTTCACAAGGCACTGATCGTCACCGACACCGGCCTGGCCAAGGCGGGCGTCGCGAGCATGATCGCCGAGAAACTGGCGATGCAGGACATCGACTCAGTGATCTACGACGGCGCCAAGCCCAACCCCAACGTGGAAAACGTCGAGAAAGGCCTGGCGCTGTTGCAACAGAGCGACTGCGACTTCGTGGTGTCCCTGGGCGGCGGCTCGCCCCATGACTGTGCCAAGGGTATCGCCCTGTGCGCCACCAACGGCGGGCATATCGGCGACTACGAAGGCGTCGATCAGTCGAGCAAACCGCAACTGCCGCTGGTGGCCATCAACACCACCGCCGGCACCGCCAGCGAGATGACCCGTTTCTGCATCATCACCGACGAAACCCGCCACGTGAAAATGGCCATCGTCGACCGCAACGTCACACCGCTGCTGTCGGTCAACGACCCGAGCCTGATGGTCGGCATGCCCAAGGGCCTCACCGCTGCCACCGGCATGGACGCCTTGACCCATGCCATCGAAGCCTACGTGTCCACCGCCGCCACACCCATCACCGACGCCTGCGCGATCAAGGCCATCGAACTGATCAGCGCCAACTTGCGCCTGGCCGTACGCGACGGCAGCGACAAGACTGCACGGGAAAACATGGCCTACGCGCAGTTCCTCGCCGGGATGGCGTTCAACAATGCATCGCTGGGTTTTGTTCACGCCATGGCGCACCAGTTGGGTGGTTTCTACGACCTGCCCCACGGCGTGTGCAATGCGGTGTTGCTGCCCCACGTACAAAGCTTCAACGCCAGCGTCAGCGCCAAACGCCTGAGCGACGTGGGCCGCGCATTGGGCGCCGACATCAAGGGCATCACCGACGAAGAGGGCGCACAAGCCGCCATCGCCGCGATTCGTAGCCTGGCCTCGGACGTTGAAATCCCGGCGGGCCTGCGAGAATTGGGCGCCAAGTTGCAGGACATTCCGCTGCTGGCTACCAATGCGCTCAAGGATGCCTGTGGTTTGACCAACCCACGGCGGGCGGATCAGCGTCAGATTGAGGAGATCTTTCGTAACGCGTTCTGAATGGGGTAGTTATGAGCTGCAAGCGGTAAGCTACAGGCTGAACTGCATTCAACTTGAGCTTGAAGCTTGCGGCTTGCCGCTGAGGTCCCCCTATGAGAGTTCTGCTATTCGGCGCCACCGGCATGGTCGGTCAGGGCGTGTTACGCGAGTGCCTATTGGCCGCCGACGTTCAGGAAGTCATCGCCGTGGGCCGCACGCCCTTGACCCAGGAACACGGCAAGCTGCATCAGGTGTTGCACGGCGACATGCTGGATTTCCAGCCCTTGGAAAACCTGCTGCAAGGTTTTGATGCGTGCTTCTTCTGCCTCGGCGTTTCGTCGGCAGGGATGAATGAAACCAAGTACACCCGCCTCACCTATGACCTCACCCTGGTCGCGGCCAGCACCCTGGCGCGGCTCAATCCGCAGATGACCTTTATCTATGTATCCGGCGCCGGTACCGACAGTTCCGAGGCGGGTAAGTCGATGTGGGCGCGGGTCAAGGGCAAGACCGAGAATGCCCTGCTGCGCCTGCCGTTCAAGGCGGTGTATCTGTTTCGGCCGGGGGTGATCCAGCCCTTGCATGGCGTGCGCTCGAAGACGCCGTTGTACCAGACCTTCTATTCGGTGCTTGGGCCGTTGTTGTCGTTTGTCCGGCGGATAAAACCGGGTTGGGTGGTAAGCACCGAGACCGTCGGCCGGGCTATGTTGCAGGTGGCGAGTCATGGTGCGTCGCAGCAAGTGGTGGAGCAGGCCGAGATCAATCGGTTGGCCAGCGAGCGTCGCTGATGATGCACAAAGGCCTGGTGCGTCGGCTGGACCTGATCACGCTGCAATTGTTTGTCGCGGTCTTTGAGGAAGGTACGCTGACCCGTGCCGCCAACCGTGAAGCCATTGCCGTTTCGGCTGCCAGCAAGCGTTGGATGGAACTGGAACAGGTGCTGGGCGTAAGCCTGTTTGTGTGGCGGGCCAAGGGCATGGAGTTGACCGCAGCCGGCGAAACCCTGTTGCACCATGCACGGCAGATGCTGTTCAACGTCGAAAAAAATGGGCCTGGAATTGGGCGAACACAGCCACGGCGTGCGCGGCTATGTGCGGATGCTGGCCAATCTGTCGGCGATCATTCAGTTCCTTCCTGAAGGTTTGCGGGACTTTTCCGAGCAGCACCCCGAAGTGAAAACCGACTTGGAAGAGCGCCCCAGCAACGGCGTGGTGCAAGGCGTTCTGGATGGCGTGGCGGACCTGGGGATTTGCTCCATTGACACCGACACCAAGGGCCTGCCGAGCGTGACGTATCGGCACGACAAATTGGTCGTGCTGATGCCGGCGGATCATCCGCTGGCAACCCGAGAAACCCTGGCATTTGCCCAAACCCTGGACAGCGATTACGTCGGCCTGCACGCCGCCAGCTCCATCAATATGCGCACCCACGCCGCCGCGCGCGAGGCGGGCAAGATGCTGCGCCTGCGCATTCATGTGCCGGGGTTTGATGCGATGTGCCGGATGGTCCAGGCGAATATGGGGATTGGCATCCTGCCGCAGAAGGCCTATGAACTTTTCGGTCGCGCATTGGGGTTACATGCTGTGCCGTTGACGGATGACTGGTCGGATCGCAGCCTGATCCTGGTGGTGCGTGATGAGGCGCAGCTGTCACCGGTCAGCCGGCTGCTGTTTGACTATCTGCGCAAGATGCCGGTGTAAGCGAATTACAGTGTTCGCCTTTCGCGAACGCGCCTTGCCAACTGACGGTTGGATTTTTTCTGCACCGGCCCTCTAGTCTTGGCGACACATTCCAAGAATAAGAGGTACACCCCATGACGGCTCCCCTGAACGGTATCAAGGTGATCGAGATCGGCACCCTGATTGCCGCGCCGTTCGCCGCCCGGCTGATGGCCGAGTTTGGCGCGGAGGTGATCAAGATCGAAGCCATGGGCCAGGGTGATCCGCTTCGCAAATGGCGAAAGCTGCACGAAGGCACGTCGCTGTGGTGGTACCTGCAGTCGCGTAACAAGAAGTCCCTGGCGTTGGATCTCAAGTCGCCAGAAGGGCTGGACTTGATCAAGCAACTGCTCGGCGACGCCGACGTCCTCATCGAAAACCTGCGCCCCGGCGGCCTGGAAAAGCTCGGCCTGGGTTGGGATGTACTGCACGCCCTCAACCCCAAGCTGACGCTGGTGCGTATTTCTGGCTATGGCCAGACCGGCCCTTATCGCGACCGCCCTGGCTTCGGTGCCATCGGCGAGGCCATGGGCGGCATTCGCTACACCACCGGCAACCCGGATTCGCCGCCCGCGCGGGTCGGTGTGAGCCTCGGTGATTCCCTGGCCTCGTTGCACGGCGTGATCGGCGCGCTGATGTCGTTGTTGCGGGTCAAGACGGGGCAGGGCGATGGGCAGATTGTCGATGTGTCCCTGGCCGAAAGCGTGTTCAACCTGATGGAAAGCCTGGTGCCGGAATACGACATGCTCGGCCATGTGTGTGAACGCAGCGGCGGCGCCTTGCCCGGCATTGCGCCTTCCAATACCTACCTGACGGCCGACGGTGCCTATGTGGTGATTGCCGGCAACAGCGACCCGATCTACAAACGCTTGATGACCACCATCGGCCGCGCCGACCTGGCTGAAGCCCCAGAATTCGCCCACAACGATGGCCGCGCCGCCAAGAGCAGTTTGCTCGACGCCGCGATCACCCACTGGACCAGCAGTCTGCCCATCGACCAAGTGCTCAGCGCCCTGGAGGCCGCCGAAGTGCCGGCCGGGCGTATCTATTCGGTGGCGGACATCGTCAGCGACCCACACTACCAGGCGCGTGACATGTTGCTCACTGCCGAGTTGCCCGGCGGTGTGTCAGTGAAGATGCCCGGCATCGTGCCCAAACTCTCGCAAACCCCGGGCGGCGTGAACTGGCAGGGCCCGACCCTGGGGCAACACACTGACGAAATTCTCGGCAGCCTGGGCCTGGCCGGCGCTGATATCCAACGTCTGAAAAGCACGGGAGTGGTGCAATGATTTCTGATTATTCCGACCCGCTGATTGTGCAGGAAGTGTCCCCGCGCGACGGCCTGCAAATCGAGCCGACCTGGGTCGAGACGGCCGACAAAATCGCCCTGATCGACCAGCTTTCCCTGGCGGGCTTTTCACGGATTGAGGCCGGTTCATTTGTCTCGCCCCAGGCCATCCCGGCATTGCGTGATGGCGAGCAAGTGTTCCAGGGCATCAAGCGCAAGCCAGGTGTCATCTATGTGGCGTTGATCCCGAATCTCAAGGGGGCGCAGCGCGCTATCGCGTCTAGCGCCGATGAACTGAACCTGGTGATGTCCGCCAGCCAGACCCACAACCTGGCCAATATGCGCATGCGCTGCGAGGCGTCGTTGGCGGCGTTTGGCGATATCGTCAGCGTTGCCGCCGACCACCCGGTGAGGCTCAACGCCAGCATCGCCACCACCTTTGGTTGCCCGTTCGAAGGCAAGATCGACGAAGACCGCGTGCTGAAGATTATCGAGGCCTATCAAGCGCTGGGCCATCAGCCTGGCCGATACCACGGGCATGGCCAACCCGCGTCAGGTGGCGAGCCTGGTCAAGCGTGTGTTGCAGCGCATAGCTGCCAGTGACCTGACCCTGCATTTTCACAACACCCGCGGCCTGGGTTTGTGCAATGTGCTGGCGGCTTACGAGGCTGGTGCCCGTCGTTTTGACGCGGCGCTCGGTGGCTTGGGCGGTTGCCCGTTTGCGCCGGGGGCATCGGGCAATATCTGCACCGAAGATTTGGTCAACCTGTGCGAGGAAGTCGGCATTCACACCGGTATCGACCTGCCGCACCTGCTGCAAATGTCCCGCCGCTTGCCGGCCTTGTTGGGCCACGAACTTCCTGGCCAGGTGGCGAAGGCAGGGCGCAATTGCGACCTGCACGCGCCGCCGGCCTACATCGCCACGTTGTAACGCTACACCAGACAACAAAAACAATTGGGCGCCTGTGAGCAGCCCGCTGGAGAGAAACCATGAGCACTAATACGTTGGAGGCCGGCGCGCGCCCGGCTGCTGAAATCGATGCCGAAAAAGCCCTGGTCAGCAAGGTCGCCTGGCGTCGTACGGCCTCAACTTCTGGGCACCGCAACTGATCCGCAGCGCGGGCACCCAGAACCCGGTGATGATCGGCCTGCTCACGGCGATTCCTTATGTTTGCGGCGCCATCAGCATGGTGGTGATCGGGCGACTGTCGGACGCTACCGGCGAGCGTCGCAAGTTTGTCTGCGGCCTGGTGGTACTCGGTGCGGTGGGCTTTTTCAGCGCCGGGTTTTTCGCCGACCACACCACCTTCCTGATCATTGCCCTGGGCATGTTGGGCGCTGGCATCATCGCGTCGATCCCGACCTTCTGGACCCTGCCACCCAAGTTGCTGGCGGGCGCCGGCGCAGGCGCGGCGGGCGGTATTGCGGTGATCAATACCCTCGGGCAGTTCGGTGGGATTGTCAGCCCGGTGATGGTGGGGCGCATCAAGGACCTCACCGGCAGCACCACCCCGGCGCTGTATGTGATCGGCGTGTGCGCGTTGTTGGCGGCGGCGCTCTTGCTGTGGGGCCTGCCGCAAAAATTGCGCACCCTCGATAAGGGTTGATCAACCCGTCGTTGCCAGAGCGGGGGCGGGTGTGGCGCTGAACTGAATCAACGCCACGCCGCCGATTAACAACAACGCCCCCAGCACGCGGGGCGTTGTCAGTTGGCGCTCAGCCAGGCCGAACAGACCAAAGTGATCGAGGACCAGCGACGCAAGAATCTGCCCGGCCATGGCCAACGCGATAAACCCCGAGGCGCCGAGCTTAGGCAATAACATCAACGCCAGGGAAATAAAGCACACGCCGAACGCGCCACCCGCCCACATCCACAGTGGCGCCTGGATGATAAACGTCAGGCTCGGCAGCGGCAGACGCATCGCCATAATCACCGGCAGCAACACGATGATGCTCACCAGCAGCGACGCCAGGGTGGCCCACAACGGGTGGCCGAGCCCGCGCCCGACGGTGGCGTTGATCGCACTCTGAAACGGCACCACGGCCCCGGCAATCACGGCCAGCGCCAATAAACCTACCCAATGTAACGTTGTCATTTCGACTCTCCCAGAGGTTTTGCTGGACTCTAGGTTATTCGTCACGCAAATTTAAATTCCAATTTCTTATGGTGAGCATGCAGCTGATGAATGATCTGCGCCGCATCGACCTCAATCTGTTGGTGATCCTTGACGCCTTGCTCAGCGAGCAACACGTCACCCGTGCCGCCGAGCGTCTGCACCTGAGCCAACCGGCCGTCAGCCATGCGCTGGCGCGCTTGCGTGACCTGCTCGGCGATCCGCTGCTGGTGCGTCAGGGCGGTAGTTTGGTGCCGACCGCTCGCGCGCTGGAATTGGCCACGCCACTGGCTGAAGCCCTGGCTCAGGTGCAAGCCCTGCTGGCGCCGAATCGCTTTGAGCCGGCATCGGCCAAGCGCAGGTTTCGTGTGGCAATGTCTGACTACAGTGCGGCGATTTTCCTACCCGATCTGGTGCGTACGCTGCGCAGTGAGGCGCCGGGTATCGATCTGCAAATCATCCAGGCCAGCCGTGAAGGCATGGTGGAGGGGGTGCTCAATGGCGACCTCGACCTGGCCGCCGGCGTGTTTCCCGACATGCCCGCCGAACTGCGTACTACGCCGTTGTTCGAAGAGCACTACACCTGTCTGGTGGACCGCAGCAGCCTGCCGGAGCGCGGCACGCTGGATTTGCCCGCCTACCTGTCACGTCCGCACGTGTTGTTGGAGATGCGCGGCAGCGGCACGCCGGAAATCGAGCGAGCGCTGACAGCGATTCGTGAGCGTCGGCATGTGGCGATCAGCCTGCCGCATTGGGGCGTGGCGCCGCAGTTGATACGGGGCACGGACCTGATCCTTACGGTGTCGTCCCGGGGCTTGCTCGATATCGATCATCAGCACTTGCTGGCGGTGCTGCCACCGTTTCATATTCCGTCGTTTGCATTTGAATTGGCGTGGCATGCGCGGCGGGGTGGGGATTCGGGGTTGCAGTGGTTGATTGGGCAGGTGCAGGGTGTATTGTCCGAAGATCACCGCTGACAGGAAAAACAACATGCTCTCAGGCTTTAACCACCTGACCCTGGCCGTCACCGATCTGGATCGCAGCGTCCGCTTCTACCATGAGCTGTTGTACCTTCAGCTCGACGCCACATGGGACGCCGGCGCCTACCTCTCACTGCCGGGTTCATGGCTGTGTTTATCGCTGGATCCATTGCGCGACGCGAATCCAGCCGCCGATTACACCCACTATGCGTTTACCGTCGCTGCGGCTGATTTCGCGGCGCTGATCGAGCGCCTGCGAACGGTTGATGTTGAAGAGTGGCGCGACAACCGCAGTGAAGGCGCTTCGTTCTATTTCCTCGACCCCGATGGCCACAAGCTCGAAGCCCATGTCGGCGACCTGGCCTCACGGCTACGCGCGTGCCGCGAAAAGCCTTATGCCGGAATGACGTTTTACCCGTAGGGCGGGCACGTGCGTAAACGCTCAAGCGCACGTGTTGGCAGGTCGTGCAGGCAGCAAACCAGCCGGATTTTAAGATGACCGTTCGTCGCACTGAAAAGTTTTTTCTAAACCTTTGCTGCCCTAAAAATTCGAATTGAGGGCGGGCTGTGTTCTCCCGCACCTATTCTTGCCCTGGAGGAACCCATCATGAGCCGCATGGCTATCCGGTTACGCACCGCCAGTTTCGCGATGCTGCTGGGCCTCGGCGCCAGCAATGCTTTCGCCCAGTCGCCTGCTGAATTCATTGAGCAGGCTTCGGCCAAAGGTATGGCCGATATCGAAACCAGTCGCATGGCCCACGCCAAGACATCGTCCCAGGAAATCAAGGACTACACCATTGAGGTGATCAACGAGCGCACCCTGGCCAACCAGCATCTGGCGGCCATCGCCAAGAAGCTCGATCTGCCTGTGGCCCCGCGGGAGAAAATCGTCGATAAAGCCGAAACGCTGATGCCTGAACTCAAGGACGGCGACTCCTTTGATGCGGCCTACACCGCGCAACAGGTGAAGGAAAACGAAGACGCCATCGCCCTGTTCAAACGGGAAGGCGCGGCATCGGATGTACCTGAAATAAAAGCCTTGGTGGACGAGACGCTGCCTAAGTTGGAGGAGCGTTTGCAGAAAGCCCGTGCATTGGCTTCGACCCATGCTAAAGGTCATCAAAGCGACGGCTGAATCCGTCACTTGAAATGAAAAACGGCGGTTGGATGTTCTCCAACCGCCGTTTTCATGACTGGTTCAAATCAGTTTTATTCGGCCCGGCATCGTCGCCAGCATAGCCACCACTGCTGTTCAGGTTCACGGTGCCAGCCTTGCCAAGGCTGCGGTACTCCTGGCGCAGCTTTTCCAGTTCTTTACGGTCCAGGCCGTCCAGACTGAGCACAGCGTTTTGAGCATCCTTGGACACGCGTAGCAGTTCATCGATCTTGATATGCAGGATGTCGTTGTCGCGGTTCTGCGTGTTCTGGATCAGGAACACCATCAAAAACGTGATGATGGTGGTCGAGGTGTTGATGATCAGTTGCCAGGTGTCGTTGTAGTGAAAATACGGCCCGCTCAGGCTCCACGCCAGGATCAACGCCACCGCCGCGTAGAACGTGCGTGGGCTGCCCGCCCAGCGGGAGAGGGATTGGGAGACTGTGGAGAATTTCATGACCGGTTTCCTTGGTAGGGGGTGATGAAAGACTGGACCGCAGGAATTCTTTGAAATTTCTTTTTACATTTAGCCCGGTGAACAACGTTGTACGTTTTTGTCGGCGGCTGTTTTTAGAAGGCTAATTGCGCCTGGCCCGTGCCTTCCAGCGCCAGCAAATACTGCTTGGCTTGCAGCCCCCCGGCGAACCCGGTCAGCCCGCCCGACGCGCCGATGACGCGATGACAGGGTGCAATGATCGAGATCGGATTCCTGCCATTGGCAGCACCCACCGCACGTACTGCCTTTGGGTTGCCGATCTGTTGGGCAATCTGGCTGTAGCTGCGGGTTTCGCCGAAAGGAATGGTCAGCAGCGCTTGCCAGACTTGTTTCTGGAAGTCGGTGCCATCGAAGTCCAGTTCCAGCTCGAATCGGTTACGGGTACCGGCGAAGTATTCCTTGAGTTGGCGTTCGGCTTCCAACAGCACCGGGCTGTCATTGGCCTCGTGCAACTCACCCAGGCGCACACGGTTGGCGCGCTCTGTTTCCCACAGGATGGCGCCGAGTTTGCCATTGCGCGCCACCAGGGTGAGTTGGCCCACAGGGGAGGGCATGAGCTTGTATTCATAAGGCATGGGCATAATCCTTGATGCTGTATGGCGCCATTATCCGTCTTGCTAACCGTGGGGGAACCTTGTTTCTTGCGGTGTAATTCTGCGCCCGCTACAAGCGCCAGTGAATCCAATTGCCCGACCCATAGACCCAGGAGACCAGGTAGACAAACCAGGCTATCGAGGGCGTTGACAGTGCGACCAGTGAACCAAGATTGAGTAGCGCGATGATGGCCGCGCCGATTGCCAGGCCTCGACCAGCGTGCTGCCTTGCGTACCACGCGCCATAGATAGACCCGGCAACTGCCGCTATCAATACAAAACGGCCCAGGCCTATCGGGGGAATAGGCATCAGTGCGGCTAGCAATGGGATGATCAGCACCAGCCCTACGACTTTTCTAAACACCTGCGTTGACGTTTTTTGTCCGCACGGGAGCATCCTGCTTTGTCCTATTCTGGTTAAGGTTTCCCATGGTGATAGGCGAACTTTCTCGTCCCTGTAGGAATGAGCTTAATCAATGCCTCTGCTGAAGCACTTCCACGCTCCAAGCGGAGTTTTCATCGCCGGTCGATATTGCGATGGGATAGTGCATCGTTTAGCCCTCAAAAGGGTACTTACTGTAACCACCAACGTTCGGTGATCAACGCCACGATCCCCATTCGTTTTGAACGAACTTTCCGATAGCGGCGAGTGAATTAGCGTTGGAGAGTTGATGCGTTATCCAGCCCGCACCACCTCATCAATCACGCTCATAAAGGCTCGGATCGATAAGTTCTGTTTCTCCTTTCGAGTCAGCACCAACAACGGTGCATACGCATCCCCCTCCATCAACGGCCTGTACGTCACGCCTTTATTCATCAGGCTCTGCGTACACGTCGGTACCAACGCCACACCTTGCCCAGCCGCCACCAGCGCGATGATAGAGGTGATCTGCCGCCCAGTCTGCCGGAGGCGCACTCCACCAAGGTCAGCTGAACGTCGGGAAAACGCTGCGCAAACGCCTGTATCGTCTGGCTGAACAGGTCCGACAGGGCGATGGAGCTGACGTACCCCAAGGCTAGCTGCCCGGCGGTGCCCGTAGCCAGCTTGCTGGCAATCACCTGCTCCAACAAGTCGCGCGCGTAGGGCAGGAATGACCGCCCTTGAGCCGTGAGGGTGACGCTGCGGCTGGTGCGATCAAACAGCTTGAAGCCCAGCTCGGTTTCCAGCGCCGAGATCTGCCGGGTCAGCGGTGGCTGAGCCAGGTGCAGGCGAATGGCCGCGCGACCGAAGTGCAATTCTTCAGCTACCGTCAGAAAGTACCGCAGCTTGCGTAGATCGAGCATCCTGATCCTTGGGTATCGATCGGTTCGTAATCGGTATTGGTTTAAGATCCGCCGGCCATTCTATAAAGACCTCACAAAATAAAACGAGAGGTTTCATGAAACCGCGCCTGCATTGTGCCCGCCTTGCCCTGTTCCTGTGTGGCTGCGCGGCGTTCCTCAACCTCTATGCCACCCAGAGCATCCTGCAGACCTTTGCCGCGCAGTTTCAGGTCAGTGCCAGGGCGGCGGGATGGAGTATCACCGTGACGACGCTGGCCGTGGCGATCACTGCACCGTTTGTCAGCCGACTGACCGGGCGCTTTGAGCAACGCACGGTGATCAGCGTGGCGGCTTTGCTGTTGGCGGTGCCGGCGCTGATGACCGCCTACGCCGACAGTTTTGCCGAAGTGCTGGTGTGGCGGTTTGTCGAAGGTATGTTGATCCCGGTGGTGTTTGCCACCAGCGTGGCTTACATCGGCGACCGCTGGAGTGGCGGCACGGTGACGGAGGTCACCAGCCTGTATGTGGCAGGCACCGTACTGGGTGGGTTTGCCGGGCGTTTTGTCACGGGTGTGATGACTGAATACGTGGGCTGGCGCGAAGCCTTCGAGTTGCTGGCGGTGCTGAGCCTGATGGTGGGTGGGTTTATCCCGTTCTTGTTGCCGATCAGTCGTGTGCGAACGGCGAAGGTTAAAACCGCTTTCTCGGCCGTTTTTCGCAAGCCCTTGCTGGCTGCTTACGCTGTAGGTTTTTGCGTGTTGTTCTCCCAAGTCGCAGCGTTTACCTACGCCGGTTTGTACCTCGGATTACCGCCATTCAACTTGGGACCTGCGGCGTTGGGCACGCTTTACACCGTGTTCCTGCTGGCGCTGGTCGTGATCCCCATCGCCGGTCGCCTCAGTAAAGCCCGGCCTCACGGCGAACTGCTGAGCGTGGCTGCGGTGCTGGGCATCACCGGCTCAGCGCTGACGTTAGTGCCTTCCTTGTGGTGCATCGTCGTGGGCCTGGCGCTCAGCTCCACCGGCGTATTCCTCGCCCAGGCAGCCGCCAACGCGTTCACCACCGCTACCGCCCGTGACAACAAAGCGGGCGCCGTGGGCGTGTACCTCACGTGTTATTACCTGGGCGGAAGTTGCGGTGCGATTGTCCCGGCGTTGATCTGGGAACGCTGGGGCTGGGCCGGGTGCGTGGCGCTGATTATGACCTTCCAGGTATTGACCTTGCTGATTGCCCTGACCGGTTGGAAACCCCTTAAACCTGAACCGATCCCAATACCATGAACGATACCGTCGAGGTGCCTGCTGCCGCATCATCAACCCGCCGTCGCACGCTGATCGCCGGCTGCGGTGCGCATGCCGTGCATGACGGCCTTACCGATGTCATCTACGTGCTGCTGCCGATCTGGCAGGCGCAGTTCGCGCTTTCCTACGCGTAAATCGGACTGTTACGCGGGGCCTATTCCGGGATGATGGCGGCGTCCCAGCTCATGGTCAGTCACGCCGCGAAGCGTTGGGGCGTGTACCGATGCTGGTGAGCGGCACCGTGCTTGCGCGCGTGGCTTACTTGTTGGTGGGCCAGGCCCGCGGACTGGCGATGTTATTGCTGGCGCTGCTGTTGGGTGGGTTGGGCGCCAGCACCCAACAACCGCTCGCCTCCTCAATGATCAGCGACGTCTACGAGGACGGTGGTTGGATCAAGCAGGCGCTGTCTAAATACAACTTCAGCGGCGATCTTGGCGCGCGCATCGGTATAGCTGACGGAAAGCAGCACGGCGTTGCTAATCGTTGCCGCCGTGTATTTGCCACTGACCGGGTTGATGGTGATGCTGCCGGGGCCCTGCTCAATGGTGCTTGTGCGCAGGGCCGTTCGCGCACTGTATAGGCTTGCCTTCCCGGGCCGCCCATACCAAGGGGGAGGGAAGCCAAAAAATGCATAGCGCTTTAAAGAGATGAGGTCAGCGAAAACGGAATGCGCAACGCGCCAATCGGCCCTTCCCGAACACCGCACATTTCATCGTGCACGCACTGCTGCACCAGCACGCAGGGAAACGGCGGAACCCGTTGTAACAGGTCGCGCAAATGCGTGGTAGAGCCGATGCGCAGCGGCTTGGCATCATCGCCGAGCAATGTCATTTCAGCGTCATCCAGCCTGACACGCGCGATGTAGAAACCACCCTCCAGCGACAGTAACTCCAGCTCGCGAATTTCACCTTTTACCGCCAATTCAGTCAGCCTGTGCATATTCATGATTGAGCCTCACTGCGAGTTATTTATTGGCGACGAAAGAACAACGTGACCTGGCCCCATTCGACGCCGAACTTGGTCATGCTGGAGCGGTTGATCAAGGTGTTCTCGTCCATCAGGTACATCCAGTCATCAAAACTCACCTCGTAGACCGAGCCGTCCACCGGCAGGTTGAGTCGGTAGCGCCAACGCAGTGCGTTACCCGCCACTTCGCCGATTGCCTCGCCGACCACATCACCCGCTCGGCCCTTCCAGCGTCCCGGGCCATCCGGTGTCAGTGTCCACACGCGTTGTTGACGTGTGCCATCGCTGTACAGGAAGCGTTCGTCGAGAATCAGGGCGTTCCCCTCGCGTCGGCTGGCTATGTTCACTTCAAAGCGCTTGGCGACCTCCCCGGAACGCTTTTGGAAAATCCCCCAGGCCTTGACGGGCTTGCTGAAGAAACGCTCCAAATCCAGTTGCGGCTGCTGGTCAGCGTAGTGCTCGACCTCGACGTTGGCGCAACTGCTCAAACTCAATATCAGCAACAATGAAACCAGTAGACGAGTCATTGCCCGGCTCCGTGATCGCGCGCGGCGAATTGCCAGCGTGTTGAATAGATACTTGTACAGAAATATAGATTTGTACAGGTTTGCGCGACAGGAATAACGGATACCTCAAATCGCAGGCATAAAAAAACCGGCCTTACAGGACCGGTTTTTTGTTTTCCCGTCAATAAAAGACCTGACGCGGAACGAGAATTCGTGTGGAGCGGGTAGAGGGAATCGAACCCTCGTCGGAAGCTTGGGAAGCTACTGTTCTACCATTAAACTATACCCGCTCAGAGCGGCTGACTTTGTACCAGATGTTCGCCAGGATTTGAAGTTTTTCTTCAAAAATGTGTGAGTTACAAGCGCAGTTGCTGACTTGCCCGCGATACCGGCACCTCTGTGTGTCAGTCACACTTCGGTGATGCTATCGCAGGCAAGCCGGCTCCCATACAAGCTCGCGCCTACAGTGGGTCTCATTTCAGATCGCGAAGGCATGCTGCGTCTGGCCTTGGTGATACCGCAACCGGCTGACCTGCCGCTCAGGTTTCAGAAAGCCCACCACCGCATCCCGACTGTCGCGGCACGCCGCCTTGTGCTCCATATCCAGAAAATGCCCGGTCGCCTGAATGGTGCTGAAGCTGCTGTTAGCCACGTACTGACCAAATAGCTTGGCATCCTGGGCGCTGGTGTATTCGTCCCATTCGCCGTTCACAAACAACACGGGAACGGCGATTTGCCTGGCCGCTTTGACGTAACACAGCCGGTCACTGTTCAGCACGTGGCTGATGTGAAAGTGCATCTGCCCGTATTCATGCTCGGCCAGGTTGCTGACGTGTTTGTAGTTGAAGCGTTTGAACAGCGACGGCAGGTGTTTGCCGATGGTGCTGTTGACCAGATGGCCGACGCGGTCGCGGTCGAGGTTGCCGAGGTAGTCGACGCCGCGTTCAAGGTAGTCGCGCATGGGGGCGTTGATCACCGGCGAGAACGAACTGATCACGGCCTTTTCAACCCGACGAGGGCGATGGGCGAGGGCAACCAACGCGGCGGCGCCGCCCCAGGAAAATGACAATACGTGTTCGGCGGCGAAGTGGTCGATAAGCTCCAGCAGAATCTGGCCTTCGACTTCCTTTGTCAGCATCTGCTCATGGCGATTATGGATTTTGGAGCGGCCAGCGTAGGGCTGGTCGTACAAAACCACATTGAATTGCGGGTACAGGCTTTTCACGGTTTGAGCGAAGGATGCCGTGGTGGCCATGGAGCCGTTGACCAGGATGATGGTCTTTTCAGCAGCGTCCGCGCGATAGAACTCCGTGTAAACCCGATACTGACCCTGTATATCCAACACAGCGATTTCTGGCCTCATGTCGTAAGACTCCTGGCAAGCGGGTAGGGCGCGCAGGTAACTCTGCACGAGCTTTGTGACAGGTAGGCATACGCCTTGAAGTGGGAGGCCCATGTCGATCCGATGACGGCTGGCCGACGGGTGTTGTTATGGCGGGCTGTTTGCCGGGAAGGCCCGTAGATCAAGCGCGGGCGGGGCACTGTGTTTCTTGGAGGTTATAGGCGACTCGCCAGTCATATTTAAACTGGTGATCCTGATTCAAGCAGCAGAGGTGCCACCCCGCAAGGCGATGAGAAGATTTTTTGTCACCACCGGCCGAACGGTCGTCAGACTTGTCGGATTTCGTCGTCAGTCAGCGCCCGATACTCGCCTGGCGCAAGGGCAGCATCCAGCACCAAAGGGCCCATTTGCTCGCGATGCAGGCCGATCACCCTGTTATCAAAGTGCCCGAACATGCGCTTCACCTGGTGGTAGCGCCCTTCGATTATGCTGAGACGAGCGGTTCTCGGCCCAAGCAGTTCCAGCCCTGCGGGTTGCGTGGTCAGGTCTTCGAAAGCGAAATACAGGCCTTTGGCAAAGGTAATCGCGTACGCAGGGCTGATGTCTTGCTCGGTCTCCACCCGGTAGACCTTGGGCAACTTGGTTTGCGGTTGCGTCAGTCGGCGCGACCATTGGCCGTCGTTGGTGATCAGCATCAGCCCCGTCGTGTTGAAATCCAGGCGGCCGGCGATGTGCAAGTCGGCTTTGTCGGGCTCATTCAATAAATCCAGGACGGTCGGGTGTTGCGGGTCTGCCGTGGCGCTCACACAACCCTGAGGCTTATGCAGCATGAAGTAGCGTGCGGGTTTACCCGCCTGCAGCACTTCATCGTCGACGCAGACGCGGCTGAATTCGCGCACCTCATGATGAGGATCGCTGACTGCCACGCCATCGACCGACACCCGTCGTTCCACCAAGAGCAAACGCACTTGCTGGCGATTGAAGCGCGGCAGGTTACTGAGGAAACGATCAACCCGCATTACGTCGGCTCTGCCCCGCGTAATTGCTCATCCACCCTGGCACAGCGCGGGCACAAGCAGGCCTTGTTGCGCAATTCATCGGGCAGGGCCTGGAGCACGGCCGGGTCGATGGTGACGCTGTAGCACCAGCAGGCCCGGTCGACCGTACGTGGGTCAGCCAGGGTACAGTCGTTGCGGGCGCCGCAGGCAGGGCAGAGGGTTGGCGTGGTCATCGGCAGGTTCGGGCTTGGATCAGGCAAGGTTCCGGAGAATTCCGGTGTGCCTTGCACGATACAGGGCCGACCCCGCACAGGCTACTTAGAGCTGGAACTTGCTGACCAGTGCATTGAAGGACGTGGCCAGGCGCGACAGGTCCTGGCTGGCGGCATTGGTCTGGTTGGCACCGGCGGCCGTCTGGGTGGACAGGTCCTGGATATTCAGCAGGTTGCGGTCTACTTCGCGTGCCACCTGGGCCTGCTCCTCCGACGCGGAGGCGATCACCAGGTTGCGTTCATTGATCATCGCCACACTGGCGGTGATGCGTTGCAGTGCTTCACCGGCGTTTTGTGCAAGGGCCTGGGTATTGTTGGCCCAGGTCAGGCTCTTGTTCATTGCCGCGACCGCACCATCAGCGCCGACTTGCACTTCGCCAATCATTTTTTCGATGTCGACCGTGGAGATCTGAGTGCGATGCGCCAGTGCACGCACCTCATCGGCGACCACTGCAAAACCGCGACCTTGCTCGCCCGCACGGGCCGCTTCAATGGCGGCATTGAGGGCCAGCAGGTTGGTCTGGTCGGCGATGCCACGGATCACGTCGATCACCTTGCCGATTTCCCGCACTTGCCCGGCGAGATCTGCGACCGATTGCGTGGAATCGTTGATTTCACTCACCATCGAACTCATGCCGGACACGGCCTGTTCGACTTGCTGGCGACCGTCCTCGGCCTCGCTGGTGGCCTGGCGCGAAGCCTCTGAGGTCGATACGGCGTTGCTCGCCACTTCGTCTACCGCAGCGGTCATCTGGTTCACGGCCGTAGCGGCCTGTTGGATCTCATCATTCTGACGGGTCAGGCCACGGCTGCTTTCATCGGTGACCGCACTCAATTCTTCGGCGGCTGAAGCGAGCTGGTCGGAAGCGTTGGCGATTTCCATCAGGGTGCTTTTCAAGCCGCCCTGCATATCCGCCAGTGCCATCAGCAATTGCCCGGCTTCGTCGGTGCGTTCGGTGAGGATGGCCTGGGTCAGGTCGCCCTTGGCAATGCGTTGTGCGCTTTCCACAGCCTGGGCGATAGGGCGGGTGATCAGGCGGGTGATCAACACCCCAATGGTGATGGCAATGATGAAGGCCAGGGCAATGCCACTGATCATCCACGCCAACGCACTGCCGCGCAGCTCATCGGCGGCGATGACGCCTTCCTTGATCTGGCGGTTATTGGATTCGATCATCACGCGGATCAACTCGCGCGCCTCACGGAAGAGTTCGTTGTTGGCGGTGTTGAGCTGGGTGCGGGCCTGTTCGACCTGGCCGCTGTCGAGCAGCGCCATGATGCGTTCGGAGCTGCTGATATAAGCGGGCCAAATCTGGTCGAGTTTATCTCCCGCTGCCCGTTCGTCATCTTCCAGCGGTGTTGCGCGGTAGGCAGCGTAAACCGCCTGGCTGTGCTTGAGTTCGTTGGCGATGTCCTGGCGCACGCGATCGCGGTCCTGGGCGGAGACGTCGCCCTTGCTTGCATCCATCAATCGGTACAGGCCCCGGTTATGCGCGACCAAGCCATTGAGGGTGGCCGCCGTATTGCTGACGGACACCAGATTGTTGGAGAACGTCTGCTCCAATGCTGTGGCGAGGCGCACCCCCCCTTTGATGCCCAGCAGGCCGACCCCGAGGGTGACCAGCGCACATAGAAGGAATGAAAGCAGCAGTTTGGTTGATATTTTCATGGGGGCGAGTTCGGTGATAGTCGCGAAAGGCGCACGGTAGAGCCTCCCTGGCTTCGCGCGATGTCATAGTAATATCATCGCAATTGGCAAAGTTTCGAGCTAGCTAAATTTACTGAAACGTTAAAGTGCGCGCAGATGTATCAAGCTGTTGCGAAAACGCACCAGATTCGGTTTTTGATGTCAGATATTTCGTCATTCAGTGAAAGCTGAATGCCGCCCTTCAGCGTCGCTGGAGGTGCTCTTCCGCGGTCCAGGAGGCCGCCATGTATCGACGACTGCTGCTCAGTGCTTTACTCGGTCTGACCCTTTCTGCCTGTGTGCCTTATTACGATGGAGGCCAGAGCTATTACCGTTCTGAGGTCTACACCTCACCGGCGCCGGTGTACTACTACGGCGGTGGCGCGGCGTATCCTTACCGCCGTGACTATTACCCTTCGCCGCGCTATTACGCGCCCCAACCGCGTTATTACTCGGCACCGCGTTATTACCAGCCTGCGCCGCGCTATTACGGGCCGCGCGCCGGTTACCGGCCTTATCCGAATCAAGGCTGGGGTAGCGACCGTTGGGGTAATGGCGGGCATGGTCGCGGTTCCGACCACGGAGGTGGTCGCGGCGGTCACCGTTGACAGACCCGCATGGCAAGCGGCGCATGAAGCGCCGCTTTTTTATGGGCGCCAATAATCAGTAATCAGACAAGTCAGCCAACGGATGGCGGCCTTCCCACGCCTTATTGAAATGCGCCTGCACCACCGTTTCTGGGACGGTATTGATATCGGGCCAATGCCAATGGGGCGTCTGGTCCTTGTCGATCAGTCGCGCACGCACGCCTTCGCTGAACTCCGGATGGCGGCAGCAATTGAGACTAAGGGTGTATTCCATCTGGAACACTTGGGCCAGGGACAAATGCCGGGCGCGCTGGATCTGCTCCCATACCAGATGGGCGGTCAGTGGGCAGCCCTCGGTCAGCGTTTTGCCGGCACGGCTGAACAACGGATCGGCGTGCTCAAGCAGTTGGCTCAAGGCGCGCCAGGCACAGCGCACATCGCCCACGTCCAACCATTCGTCGATCTGTGCGCGCCGCGGCAGCCATTGCGCTTCGGGTTTCTGATCGACGGCTTCCTGAGCAAGCGCTTTGAGCAGGCTATTGAGTTGCACCGAGGTCTGTTCCTGCCAGTTCAGTTGCAGCAGGCCGTCCAGCAGTTCGTCTTGTTGATCGTCGCGCAGGAAGCGGTCGGCCAGGCCAAGGTCCAAGGCGTCGCGACCGTTGATGTGCGCGCCGGTCAGGCCAAGGAACAAGCCGAGTTTGCCCGGCAGGCGCGACAGGAACCAGCTAGCGCCCACGTCCGGATACAAGCCGATACTGATCTCCGGCATTGCCAACCGGCTGCTCGGGGTGACGATACGCACCGACGCGCTTTGCAGCAGGCCCATGCCGCCGCCCAGTACATAACCGTGGCCCCAGCAGATCAGCGGTTTGGGGTAGGTGTGCAGGCGGTAGTCGAGGCGGTATTCCGCCGCGAAAAACTGCGCAGCCAATGGCGGCACCTCGCCGGGATGTTCACGGCAGGCCTGGGCCAGGCTGCGTACTTCGCCGCCAGCGCAAAACGCCTTGGGACCGTTGCCACGCAACAGCACACACACGATGTTTGGGTCCTTGGCCCAGGTGTCCAGGCGGTCGCCGAGGGCGAGGATCATTGGCAAGGAGAGGGCATTGAGGGACTGTTCAGCATCGAGGCTGGCGATGCCGATGCGGGCACCGTCGCTGCCGGTTAGCTCTTCGAAGTGCAGGTTCATCGTGACCTCAAGCGAGAAGGTGAAGGATCAGTATGATCGCTTAGTAAGAAAGTGCCGGTGGGGTGTCAGATCAATTGACAAGCGGAGTCGGCTTTCCTAGGGTTCGCCTCATTCTTTTTTACAAGACAATTCAACTATGACCGATGGCGACCGTATCAAACTCGAACCCAGCTGGAAACACGCCCTGCGCGATGAGTTCGATAAGCCCTACATGGTCCAATTGCGCGAGTTTCTGCGCCAGGAACATGCCGCCGGAAAAGAAATCTACCCGCCGGGCCCGCTGATTTTCAATGCGCTCAATTCCACGCCGTTGGACAAGGTCAAAGTGGTGATCCTCGGCCAGGACCCGTACCACGGTCCCGGCCAGGCTCATGGGCTGTGCTTTTCGGTGCAACCGGGCGTGCCGACGCCGCCGTCGCTGGTGAATATCTATAAAGAGCTCAAGCGCGACCTGAACATCGACATCCCCAATCATGGTTACCTGCAAAGCTGGGCTGACCAAGGGGTTTTGATGCTCAACACCACCATGACCGTGGAGCGTGCCAACGCCAACGCCCATGCGGGCAAGGGCTGGCAGTTTTTTACCGATCGGGTTATCGAAGTGGTCAGCGAACATCAGCCGCATTTGGTGTTTTTGCTGTGGGGCGCACATGCGCAGGGCAAGCAGAAGTTGGTCGATGCGACCAAGCACCTCGTGTTGACCTCGGTGCACCCGTCGCCGTTGTCGGCGTATCGCGGGTTCTTGGGTTGCGGGCATTTCAGCCGCACCAACAAGTTTCTTGAGCAGAATGGCGAGGCACCGATTGAGTGGCGGTTGCCGCTCGTCTGATCCGCGCGGTACTAAAGCCTGACCATCGAAACCGAGCCATTCTCGATATCAGCGACATATAGATTGCGGCCATCCGGGGCGACAACCATACCCCGCGGTTTGTCGAAACCTTCAATAGTGCCGGTGACGCGGTTCAGACGCGTGTCAATAATACTGATCCGACGCCCGTCTGTTTCAGAGATATACGCCATTTCGCTGAGCCGATTGAAGGCAATGGCCCAAGGCCCCTCAAGGTTGCTGATTTCTTTGCTGACGTCGGGGATCAAGGCATTGCCAACGGTCACCTTTCCACTTTCGCGGTGGGTGATGTAGAGGTTTGGATAGCGCGGGCTGTAAGCGATGGCCGTGGGGGTGCCGGCGGCGATGCCGATATACGCGGTGACATTATTGCTCGCGAGGTCGACGATGGCCCAGCCGTGACTATCCGTGGCGACGTGAGCACGCGTGTTGTCCGGTGCGATCACCACGTCTTTAGGGCCATGCACCGGTGTCTCACTCACTCGTTGATAGGTGCTGGTATCAAAGGCAACCAGTTTCGAATCGCCGTGATCAGCCACATATAATCTTGTACCCGTTGAGTTCCGCGCCATGCCATTCACCGTGATGAGCCCTGTGATGGTTTTGACTACGGTGTTATTCAGGGTTTCGATGACGTTGATGGGGGTTCCAGTCGCGACACTGTTGTCACTCACATAAACCCGGGAGTCATCCGGGCTGATTACTATCCTTATGGGAGAACCCAGGCCTGTTAGGGTCTGTATCACCCGCAGAGGTTGGGTGCCGAGGACGGTGATGGATCCCGTTGTAGCGCTTGTCACATACAGACGTGTGCCTGCACGGTTCATCACCAGGCTATTGGGGTCGCCTGGTACTGCGATGGTTTCCACAATCGCTGCAGGTTTTGCGGCGTCGTCAGAGGTCGGTGGGCGTGGCTCATTGTGTTTGGTCATGATGAGCAATTCGAGTAGGCGGAAAGGGTGCAGTCATCACGTGTACTTACGCGATCTGCACCACAGATTGAGCGCTCAGTGAGTGAGGTTGACTACCTGTGAAAAATGACAGTTCAGATGAGCGGTCATGGTTCCTGGGAGACCTTTGCACAGCGGCTCTGCTCAGGGTAGGCGGTTCCAGTGTCTGAACAGCGGCTCTGCCAAAAACAACACGAATAATAAGCGCATCACCTGCATCGCCGTCACCAGCGGCACCGACAGTTGCAGGGTCTCGGCAGTGAGGCTCATCTCGGCAATGCCGCCGGGCATCATGCCCAGGGTCAGCGAGCGCAGGTCCAGATGGGTCAGGGCGCTCAAACCCACCGCCGCGAATGTCGCCAGCGCCATGGTCAAGGCCGTGCCGATCAGGGTGCGGCCCATGAACGATGGCGCACGTCGAAAGAACTGACGATTGAAGTGGCAGCCCAAACCGCTGCCGATCAGCCATTGGCCAATCTGGCTGCCGCCGTCGGGTAGGCCGATATGCAGGTCCCAGACCACACTGGCAGTGGCGCTCACCAGCAAGGGGCCGAACAACCACGGGTTCGGCTGACGCAAACGCTGCCAGCCCCAGGCCATCAGCGCACCCATCGGAAACAGGGCTAACAACCAAGGCCAACTCACCGGTGCCGGATGAAACTGCGGCGTGCCACTTTCAAGCAAATACTTGAAGATCGCCGGCACACACAGCACCACCACCAGCACTCGCAAACTTTGCCCCGCCGCGACCCGGCTGAGCACTGCGCCATTGCGTGCGCCGAGGTTGACCATCTCACCGGAGCCACCCGGCATGCTGGAGAAAAATGCGGTGGCGCGGTCTTCACCGCTACGCCTCATCAACCAAACGCCGACCACGCTCGACAGGCTGGTGACCAGCGCACCAAAAAAAATCAGCCCGAAGTGGCTCATCACCTGCTCGATCACCACCGGTGTGAAGTGCAGGCCAATGCCTATGCCCACCACCCATTGGCCGCATTTGCGCCCGCCGGGTATCTCGGCCAACTGCCAAGGCGTGAGGCAACGCACCAGAATGATCGCCAGCAACGAGCCGACCATGTACGGCAAAGGCCAGCCGACGAGGCTGGCCAGGTAACCGCCGGCCAGCCCGACCAGCGGTGTTCCCCACCAGTGTTTAAAGGTGGTCTCAGGCATCGGCCACGGCACGACGCTGCAAGGCACGTTTGCGGTAGATGCGCACCAGCGGGAGGGCCAGCATCAGCGCAGTCAGTACCCACACACCAAAGGTGATCGGGCTCGACCAGAGGATTTGCAGGTCACCGTTGGAGATCGACAACGCACGGCGTAGGTTCTGCTCCATCAAGCCGCCCAGGATAAAGCCCAGCAGCACCGGCGACAGCGGGAAGTCGAGCTTGCGCAGGATGTAACCGAAGATGCCGATACCCACCATCAGGAACAGGTCGAAGGTGGTCGCGTGAACGGCGTAGACACCAATCGCCGTGATGATCGCGATCACTGGCACCAGCGCCCAGTTTGGCACGGCCAGGATGCGCGTGAAGATGCGGATCATCGGGATGTTGAGGACCACCAGCATGATGTTGGCGATAAACAGCGAGGCGATCAGGCCCCAGACGATATCCGGTTGCTGTTGAAACAGCAGCGGGCCAGGGGTGATGTTGTACAACGACAGTGCGCCGATCATCACCGCCGTGGTGCCCGAGCCGGGTACGCCAAGCGTCAGCATCGGCACCAGCGCACCGCAGGCGGACGCTCCGATCGCGGTTTCCGGAGCGGCGAGGCCGCGCATGTCGCCCTGGCCGAATGTACCGCTGGCACCGGCCAGGCGTTTTTCGGTCATGTAGGCAACCGCCGAGGCCAAGGTCGCACCGGCACCGGGCAACACGCCCATGATGAAACCGAGCAGTCCGCAACGGATGTTTACTACAAAGACAGAAGACGCTTCCTTCAGGTTGAACATCATCCGTCCGGTCGCTTTCACAGCTTCCTGACCACGGTGGGTTTTTTCCAGCAGCAACAGGATCTCGCTGATGGAGAACAAGCCCAGCACCAACACCACAAACTGGATGCCGTCGGTGAGGTGAATGTTATCGCCGGTAAAACGGTACACACCGCTGTTGGCGTCGATGCCCACCGCCGAGAGGAACAGGCCGATCAGCGCCGCCACAAACGTCTTCAGGGGTTTATCACCCGCCATGCCGCCGAGACAGACAATCGCGAATACCATCAGTACGAAGTATTCCGCCGGGCCGAAGGCAATCGCCCATTTGGCCAGCAGCGGCGCAAACAGCACCATGCCGCAGGTAGCGATAAACGCACCGATGAATGAGCTCCAGGCCGACAACGACAGCGCTACACCCGCCAGGCCTTTGCGGGCCATCGGGTAGCCGTCGAGGGTGGTCATCACGGTGGACGCTTCGCCCGGAATGTTGAGCAGGATCGAGCTGATCCGGCCACCGTACTCGCAGCCCAGGTACACGGCTGCCAGCAGGATCAGCGCCGATTCCGGCGGCAGGCCGAGGGCGAAGGCGATCGGAATCAACAGCGCCACGCCGTTGATCGGGCCAAGGCCCGGCAACAGGCCGACCACGGTGCCGATCAGGGTGCCGCACAGCGCGGTTATCAGGTTGTAGGGGGACAGTGCAACGCCGAAGCCTTGGCCCAAGTAGCCGAAAGTATCCATATCAGTTCTCCAGAACGTCGAGCAGGCCAAGGGGCAGCGGCACATCCATGACTTTATCGAACAGCAGATAAAGCCCGACGGCCATTAGGCTGACGATCACCACACTGGGCAACCAGCGGCCGCCGTACAGGCGTGCCATCGGGATGCCGATCAGCATACTGCTGAGGATGAAGCCCAGAGGTTCGAAGGTGCCTGCGAACACGATCAACAGCGCGACGCACACGCCGATCTTGATCAAGGTGGCACGGTCCAGCGCGGGTTCTTCTTCGGTATGGCGAGTTGGCTGCGGGCGAATCAGCATGTAGATCAGCGCCAGGCTCATCAGCCCGAGCATCAGCAGCGGGAAGGCGCGTGGCCCGACTGGTTCGTATGAAAATGCGGCGTGATAGCGCCACGCCATCGCTGCGAGGCCGGCGCAGGCCAGCAGCAACACGGCGGCAAAAATGCGTTGTAAGAGCATGTTGAACTCCTGGGCCACGCCGCGTGTTTAAACGGGCGTGGCCGCGCTACAGAAGGGCGATTACTGGATCAGGCCGAACTCTTTGGCCAGCACTTTGTAGTCAGCCACCTGTTTCTTCACGTAGGTGTCCAGCTCCGGGCCGGTCATGGCAAACGGGAACAGCTCGCGCTGGTCACGCAGCTTGGCGAACTCTTCAGAGGCCAGCAGTTTGTCGAACGCGTCCTTCCACCAGGCGTAGTCGGCATCGCTGACTTTTGGCCCCAGGTAGAAACCGCGAACCACCGGCCAGACGATGTCGTAGCCTTGCTCTTTGGCGGTCGGAATATTCTTCATTTCCGGCTCATCCAGGCGCTGTTCGGAGAACACCGCCAGCAGACGCATATCGCCGCTCAAGATGTGCGGCATGGAGTCGGAGATGTCGGTGCTGCCCACTTGGATGTGGCCGCCGAGCAGAGCGGTGGCGATTTCACCGCCGCCTTCCAAGGCCACATAACGCAGCTCGCGCGGGTTGATTCCGGCGGCTCTGGCGATCAGCGCGGTTTGCATCCAGTCCTGGCTGCCCACAGTGCCGCCGGAACCGATCACTACGCTGCCTGGATCTTTCTTCAAGGCTTTGACGAGATCGTCGAGGTTCTTGTAGGGCGAATCGGCTTTCACCGCGATGGCGCCGTAGCTGGTGCCGACCGCTGCCAACCAACGCACGGCGCTTTCATCGAAGCGACCGAACTTGCCTTGGGCCAGGTTCAACAGCGAACCGCTGGACCACGCAACCAGGGTGCCGCCGTCCGCAGGGCGTTGGGCGACCACCGCGTTGTAGGCCACGGCACCGACGCCGCCAGGCATGTAGGTGACGCGCATCGGCTTGCTCAGCAGCTTCTGGTTGACCAGCGCGCTTTGCGCCAGTTTGCAAGTAAGGTCAAAGCCGCCGCCAGGCGATGCTGGGGCGATACATTCCGGGCGCTTGGGTTCATCAGCGGCTAACAGTTGGCCGGCAAACAGCATGCAGCCGGCGGCGAGTGCGAATTTACGAAGGGAAGGGGTCATGCCTGTCTCCATTATTGTTCTTATTGGGACGAAAACGCTTCGAGGCGTTTTTCGGTTGCTATCACTCAAATAGCTTGGCAGGCGTAACCTGCCGTAGCTGGATGCTAAAGCGCGAAGCTTTCACTAACCTTTCAGTCACCTTTCAATGTCTTCGGGCTTCACAGGGCAGGCGGCGCCTGTAAACTGCCCGGCAATGCGTGGTGCCGACCACGCCTGAATGAGGTAGAAATCCATGCGTGTCTTGCTGGTTGAAGACCATCTGCAACTCGCTGAAAGTGTTGCGCAAGCGCTCAAGAGCACGGGTTTGACCGTTGACGTGCTGCACGATGGGGTGGCGGCGGACCTGGCCCTGAGCAGCGAGGAATACGCGGCGGCGATACTCGATGTGGGGCTGCCACGCATGGATGGTTTCGAGGTGCTCGCGCGTTTGCGCGCCCGTGGAAAAAACCTGCCGGTGCTGATGTTGACGGCACGCAGTGATGTGAAGGACCGCGTACACGGCCTGAACCTGGGGGCTGACGACTACCTCGCCAAACCTTTCGAATTGACGGAGCTGGAGGCGCGGGTCAAGGCGTTGCTGCGGCGCAGCGTGTTGGGTGGCGAGCGTCAGCAGGCCTGCGGCGTGCTGGTCTACGACCTCGACACCCGGCGTTTCACCGTGGGTGGCGAGCTGATGACGCTTACTTCCCGTGAGCAAGCAGTGCTCGAAGCGCTGATCGCTCGCCCGGGTCGGGTGATGAGCAAGGAGCAGTTAGCCTCCCAGGTGTTCGGCCTGGATGAGGAGGCTAGTCCGGATGCCATCGAAATCTACGTGCACCGCCTGCGCAAGAAACTCGACGGCCAGCCCATCGCTATCGTGACCTTTCGTGGCCTTGGGTACTTGCTGGAAGCTCGCGATGCATAAGCCCAGCAGCTTGCGCTGGCGCCTGCTGTGGAACCTGGCGCTGCTGCTGGTGTTGTTGATGTTCGCCAGCGGCATGAGCGCCTACTGGAATGGCCGCGAGGCCGCTGATACCGCCTACGACCGCACACTGCTGGCCTCGGCGCGCACTATCGCCGCTGGCTTGACCCAAGTAGATGGCACCTTGAGCGCCAATGTGCCCTACGTCGCCCTGGACACTTTTGCCTACGACAGTGCCGGGCGGATTTATTACCAGGTCAATGACATCCACCAGCAGTTGATCTCCGGCTACGAAAACCTTCCCGGCCCACCGCCGGGCACGCCGCGCACCGATGACTATCCGGCACTGGCACGTTTCTATGACGCCGTGTATCAGGGCCAGGAAGTGCGTGTGGTGAGCCTGCTAAAGGCTGTCTCTGAACCCAACATGAATGGCATGGCGGAAATCCGCGTCGCCGAAACCGATGAAGCGCGCGTAAGCATGGCTCGCAGCCTGATGGCCGACACCTTGCTGCGCCTGGGCATGCTCGGCATCGGCGCGTTGTTGCTGGTGTGGTTTGCCGTGAGTGCGGCGTTGCGCCCATTGGAGCGTTTGCGCACGGCGGTGGAGGAGCGCCAGTCCGACGACTTGCGTCCTTTGCCGTTGGTGGAAGTGCAGCACGAGTTCGGCCCGTTAGTGCGGTCCCTCAACCACTTCACCGAGCGCCTGCGCGGCCAGTTCGAGCGCCAGGCGCAGTTTATTGCCGATGCGGCCCATGAGTTGCGTACGCCGCTGGCAGCGCTGAAGGCCCGGTTGGAACTGGGCTTGCGCGCCGAAGACCCCGCCATCTGGCGCAGTACTTTGGAATCCGCGGCCCAGGGCACTGACCGTCTGACTCATCTGGCCAATCAACTGTTGTCTCTGGCACGCATCGAAAACGGTGCCCGAGCGATTGCCGAAGGCGGCGCGCAGCTACTTGACCTTAGCCAATTGGCTCGGGAGCTGGGCATGGCCATGGCGCCGTTGGCCCACGCACGCGGCGTGGCGTTGGCGTTGGAAGCCGACGAGCCGGTGTGGTTGCGCGGTGAGCCAACGCTGTTGAATGAGCTGTTGAGCAATCTAGTGGACAATGCCTTGGCTCACACGCCGCCGGGTGGCAACGTGATCCTGCGTGTAACGGCACCGGCGGTGCTGGAAGTGGAGGATGACGGCCCCGGTATTCCGCAGGATGAGCGGGACCGGGTGTTCGAACGCTTCTACCGCCGTAGCCAACAAGGCATGGGGTCAGGCCTGGGGTTGGCGATTGTCGGTGAAATCTGCCGGGCGCATCTGGCGCAGATCAGCCTGCACGATGGCGAGCAGGCCGGGTTGAAGGTGCGGGTGAGTTTTATCGCGGGCTGATCATTAGAACATCGAGCGGGCTTCATCCAACTCGGCGCGCAAGGATTCGCTGTAGGGGTCGATGCGCAGTTTCTTGATCGCCGGCAGGGTAGAGGCCGATACGCTTGCCAGGGGGTGATCGGTGCCGCGATGGCAATACAGCACGGCGACTTGCACCACATCGATGTAGTCGAGTCTGGCCGAATCGCGTTCCAGGTCCAGGTACTGGCCGGGCAGTTTCGCCAGCATTTCCGGAAAGTCCCAGCCGCTTAGCAGTTTGTCGCCCAGTAACGGGTGGATGCTCTCGATTACATGGTTGAGGCTGACCGAGTCCGACAGCAGCTCATAGTGGTCTTCTGCGTACGTCAGGATCGGCAGCACGCCGATCTGGTGCACCAGGCCGCCGAGGGCCGCCTGGTCGGGCTTGAGCTGGCTGTGACTGCGGCATAAGGCATAGCTGACGCCCGCTACTTCGAGGCTGCGACGCCACACATCACGCATTTTCTGATCAACCACATCGGAGCGGGCGTGAAAAATCTGCTCCATGACCAGGCCGATTGCGAGGTTGCTGCTGTAGTTGGTGCCCAGCCGGGTGATGGCGGTGTGCAGGTCGGTGACTTCCTGGGTCGCACGCAACAACGGGCTGTTGACCACTTTTATCAGGCGAGCCGACAGCGCGGTATCGCGACCGATCACTTTGCTCAAGTGGCTGATGCTGATTTCCGGGTCTTCAGCGGCCTGACGAATATTCAGGGCTACTTCCGGCAATGTCGGCAGAACCAGGTCATCGTTGTCGATGGCCGTCACTAAAGCCTGTTGGACTTTTTCCGCCAGCTCGTTCATTCATGCTCTCTAGCGTGTTGCAAAAAGGTATGGCGACTAACGCTGGATCTCTCGATCACGGTCGAGTGTGTAAGGCAGGTCAAGCAGCTGTAAGGCGGGACCTTCTAGCGTGCCTAAATGCACATCGCCACTATCGGCAGCTTCGGCTTGCAATACGGCCAGAAGTTCAACGTTTTGGTCAGCTTTTGCGGCAATGACCACTTCGCCGATCGAGCTGTTATGGCTGGGAGAGAACAACGGCGTGCCTGGCTCGGGCATTTCAGCGGTATTGAGGCTCAAGCGGTACAGCCGACGTTTGAGTTTTCCCAGGTACTGCATGCGCGCTACGATTTCCTGGCCGGTGTAGCAGCCCTTCTTGAAGCTGACGGCGCCCACGGCTTGCAGGTTGAGCATCTGCGGGATGAACAGCTCGCGCGTCTGCGGCATGACCTGGCCAATGCCCGCGCGGATTTGACCCAGGAGCCAATCATTCAAATCTGTTTCTTTTAATTGCTTGGCCAGTTGCTCGTGCACGGCCTCAGAATGTTCGGTGGGTACCCAGAGTTCGGCGCGCTCAGGGGACACGCGGATGGCAATCAATGCATCGCTGCGGGCGACGCTATCGGTCTCGGCCGGCAGTTCCAGGCCTAGGCTGGCCAACGCCTGATTCGCGCTCACGAGGCCGAAACGCACCCAGGCGGCGGTTTCGTCGGTGAGCTTGGATTTGGAGAACACAGCGTACTTCTTCAGGTCTGCCAACTGCGGTTCCAGCAGCTCAGTGGCCATTGCCAGTAACACGCCGTCACCTTGCAGCAGGATGCGAAAGCTCGACTGCATACGTCCTTTTTGTGTGCAGCGCGCGCCGAGGCTGGCCTGGGTCTCGCTCAGGTAATTGAGGTTGCAGGTCAGTTGGCCCTGAAGGAATTTGGCAGCGTCGGCGCCGCGGACGGCGAGAACGCCTTCGTGGGACAGGGGGCAGAAGAAAGCAGAGTCAGCCATGGGTCATCGCAGGTCAAAAAGTCATGGGTGCATCATAGAGGGGCGCCCGGCAAATGGATAGTTTCCGTATGGGCGACCAAAGCCGACTGTTCCGGTGCCGTCGGGCCTGTATACTTGCGCTCTATTTGAGGAGCGCTCCATGGTCGAAGATGTAGAAATCAATCGTCTCTACTGGCACAGCCGTCGTGGCATGCTGGAGTTGGACGTGTTGCTGGTGCCTTTCACCAAGGATGTGTATGCGACGCTCAATAAGGTGGATCGCGACCTCTATGTCAGGCTGCTGGAATGCGAAGATCAGGACATGTTCGGCTGGTTTATGGAGCGTGCTGAATCGGAAGACCCGGAACTGCAGCGTATGGTCCGGATGATTCTGGACCGTGTTCAGCCCAAGTAATACGTTTGAATGCCGCTGGCAGGCCTCACGGCTGATGCTGGCGGCGTATCTCCTCGCCCAGCTGTTCGCGTTGGGTGCGCTTTTGTTTCTTGATCTGTCTTGTTCAAGCCTGGGCATGTTGCTGTGCCTGGCGCATGCCGCCTGGGTTTTACCGCGTCATATCCTGCTCACACACCGTTCGTCGATTCGTGGCCTGCGCCGCGACGCCGATGGCTGGCAGTTGCTCAGTGCTGAGCGAGGTTGGCACAGCGTGCAGTTGCGTCCCGACAGCTTGGCGCTGCCGCTAATCGTGGTGCTGCGCTATCGGGTGCCTGGAGCGTGGTGGGTGCGTTCTATCTGTGTGCCGTCGGATGCGCAGGTCGCCGATGTGCATCGGCGCCTGCGGGTGCGCTTGAAGTTCAGCCGCCGTAGGTGGTTGGCACCAGAATAGTGTCCCGGGCTTCGGGCAGCATCTGCGGGTAGTCCAGGGTGTAATGCAGGCCGCGGCTTTCTTTGCGCTCCATGGCCGAGCGGATCATCAACTCTGCTACCTGGGCCAGGTTGCGCAGCTCGATCAGGTCGCGGCTGACTTTGTAGTTACTGTAGAACTCCTCAATCTCATCCAGCAGCAGACGCACCCGGTGCTGCGCGCGTTGCAGGCGTTTGTTGGTGCGCACGATTCCCACGTAGTCCCACATGAAGCGGCGCAGCTCATCCCAGTTGTGCGCGATGATTACGTCTTCGTCCGAGTCGGTGACCTGGCTGGCGTCCCAGCGGGGCAGGGCGGCAGGCACCGGGATGCGTTGCAGCTGCTCGAGGATGTCCGCCGCCGCGGAGCGCGCATAGACGAAACATTCGAGCAACGAATTGCTGGCCATACGGTTGGCGCCATGCAGGCCGGTGAAGCTGGTTTCGCCAATCGCATACAGGCCGGGTACGTCGGTGCGGCCATGCCTGTCGACCATCACGCCGCCGCAGGTGTAGTGGGCGGCCGGCACCACAGGGATCGGGCCTTTGGTGATATCGATGTTGAACGCCAGGCAGCGCTCATAAACCGTGGGGAAGTGGGTCTTGATGAAGGCTTCGGGCTTGTGGCTGATATCCAGGTAGACGCAGTCGATGCCCAGGCGCTTCATTTCATGGTCGATGGCACGGGCGACGATATCGCGCGGGGCCAGCTCGGCGCGCGGGTCGAAGCGCTGCATGAAGCGTTCGCCGTTAGGCAGTTTCAAGTGTGCGCCTTCCCCGCGCAGGGCTTCGGTAATCAGGAAACTCTTGGCCTGTGGGTGATACAGGCAGGTGGGGTGGAACTGGTTGAATTCCAGGTTGGCCACCCGGCAGCCGGAGCGCCAGGCCATGGCAATACCGTCGCCGCAGGCTCCGTCCGGGTTGCTGGTATAGAGGTAGACCTTCGCTGCGCCGCCTGAGGCCAGGATGGTGAAGCGCGCGCCGTAAGTGTCGACTTCACCACTGACACGGTTGAGCACGTAGGCGCCGAGGCAGCGTTCGCCGTCCAGGCCCAAGCGTTTCTCTGTGATCAGGTCGACGGCGACGCGTTGCTCAAGCAGCTCGATATTGGGGCGCTGGCGTGCCTGGTCGAGCAGCGTCCTGAAAATGGCTGCGCCGGTGGCGTCGGCAGCGTGGATGATTCGGCGATGGCTGTGGCCACCTTCGCGGGTCAAGTGGAATTCAAAGCCGCCGTCGTCGCTGCCAGCGTGTTCGTCACGGGTGAACGGCACGCCTTGGTCGATCAGCCATTGAATCGCCTCACGGCTGTGCTCGACAGTGAAGCGCACCGCCTCTTCATTGCACAGGCCGCCGCCGGCATTGAGGGTGTCTTCGACGTGGGATTGCACCGTGTCGGTGTCGTCCAGCACGGCGGCGACACCGCCCTGGGCCCAGAACGTCGAGCCGTTTGCCAGGTCGCCTTTGCTCAGTACCGCAATACGCAGGTGGCTGGGGAGGGTCAGCGCAAGGCTCAAGCCGGCCGCGCCGCTACCGATCACCAGGACATCGTGTTGAAACTGTTGGCTCATTTAAAGGATTCCGCAAAAAGCGATCCGGGGTGGCGCAAACAGGACGCCTGGATCGGCGAATCAAAGGGTCACACGGACTACTAGTATATAGAGGGGTGGAGCGGCACAATAGTCGGGCATTCGTGGCAATATGAGATTACGGTGCACGGCTTCTGTAAAATCGGCGGGTTAGTGAGACGGGAACTTTTTGCATAGGCCTCGACTCAATAGCAGGTTGCCCGGAAGCTGGGAAACGTTGAGTTTATTGGCCCGTCGGGAGCATTGGACGCGTCAGAAAACCGGCGACAAGATTATTCGCGCAGCCGGCGTTGCCCGTGCTGCGTTTTTCGTGTGTGCCAAATCAGTGCATGCCGGAAACTTGCTTTGAGGGGGAGAACTTTTGCGAAAAGTCCGAGTCTATGTTTGCAAGCCTGATCGTTTAGTTATGCAAGCCTCCTTCAAGTACAACGAGGAGTGTTCATGCTAACCCAGGAAGAGGATCAGCAGCTGGTCGAGCGCGTTCAACGCGGTGACAAGCGGGCCTTTGATCTGCTAGTGCTGAAATACCAGCACAAAATTCTCGGGTTGATCGTGCGGTTTGTGCACGACACCCATGAAGCGCAGGACGTTGCACAGGAGGCCTTTATCAAGGCTTACCGTGCGCTTGGTAATTTTCGCGGTGATAGTGCGTTTTACACGTGGCTATACCGAATCGCCATTAACACGGCGAAGAACTATCTGGTGTCTCGCGGACGCCGCCCGCCGGATAGCGATGTAAGTTCAGAAGATGCAGAATTTTACGATGGTGATCACGGCCTCAAAGATCTCGAGTCGCCGGAGCGTGCGTTGCTGCGCGACGAGATCGAAGGCACCGTTCATCGCACAATTCAGCAACTGCCAGAAGATTTGCGTACGGCGTTAACTTTACGTGAATTCGATGGTCTGAGTTACGAAGACATTGCGAGTGTCATGCAGTGTCCGGTGGGGACTGTAAGGTCGCGGATTTTCCGGGCCAGGGAAGCCATCGATAAAGCCTTGCAACCGCTGTTGCAAGAGAACTAAAGACAGCGGCTACAGCCAAGAGAGGAACCGCCATGAGTCGTGATGCCCTGCAGGAATCGCTGTCCGCAGTGATGGATAACGAAGCGGATGAACTGGAACTTCGTCGAGTGCTCAATGCATTTGATGATGCCGAAACCCGTGATACCTGGTCTCGTTACCAAGTCGCTCGGGCGGTAATGCACAAGGATCTTCTAATCCCTCGTCTGGATATTGCTGCGGCGGTTTCTGCTGCGCTTGCTGATGAAGCCGTTCCGGCAAAATCTGCTCGTGGTCCATGGCGTAGCCTGGGTCGCCTCGCAGTGGCTGCCTCGGTGACTGTCGCAGTGTTGGCCGGTGTTCGCCTGTATAATCAGGACGAAATCGCCGGTGCCGAACTGGCCCAGCAGACTCAGCAACCGGTCATGGCCG
This sequence comes from Pseudomonas sp. EA_65y_Pfl1_P113, assembly GCF_963970525.1. Taxonomy (NCBI): domain Bacteria; kingdom Pseudomonadati; phylum Pseudomonadota; class Gammaproteobacteria; order Pseudomonadales; family Pseudomonadaceae; genus Pseudomonas; species Pseudomonas sp. EA_65y_Pfl1_P113. Next base: position 11,235 of record NZ_CAXAQM010000004.1, on the reverse strand, counting down.
GTCCGCAAGTCAAAGGCCCAGCGGTACTGGCCGGCTACAAGGAAAGCTCTGACTCCACCGGTCCTATGGCCAGCGGTGTGTTGCAAGGGCAATCCGGCTGGCAAGATCAGCGTCTTCCAGGCTACCTGCGCCAACATGCACAGGAATCTGCCTTGAAAGGCACTGAGAGCGCTCTGCCATACGCTCGCGCAGCAAGCCTGGAAAACCGCTAATCCGTAAGGAGCTCTATGCGAGCCATACCGCTCCTTACGCTTTTGCTCAGTGGTTGTTTTGCACTCCCCGGCCATGCCGATGAAGCCCAAGACTGGTTGACTCGACTTGGGCGTGCAGAACAGCAGCAAAGCTTTCAAGGTACGTTTGTCTACGAACGTAGCGGCAGTTTTTCTACTCATGACATCTGGCATCGCGTCCAGAATGGTCAGGTCCGTGAGCGGCTCTTGCAGCTTGATGGTTCTGCCCAGGAAGTCGTGCGGTTGGATGGTCGAACGCAATGTGTCAGCGGCACTCTTGTCGCAGGCCTTGGCAATTCGCGCGATGCACCATCACGTGCACTTGATCCGAAAAAACTCAATCAATTCTACGAAATGGCCGTTATTGGCAAATCCCGCGTGGCCGGTCGCAATGCGGTGATCGTGTCAATCACTTCCCGTGACCAATACCGCTATGGTTTTGAGCTGCACCTGGACCGTGAAACCGCGCTGCCGCTCAAATCACTGTTACTCAATGATCAGGGGCAGTTGCTCGAGCGTTTCCAGTTCACGCGGTTGAATACGTCGCTCGTCCCTGAAGACCGCGATCTGCAGCCTAGCAGCGAATGCACATCCATTACGGTCGCCAATGATAAAGCCCCAGAGGTGCAGTCTACCGAGACCTGGCATCTGGAATGGTTGCCGCCCGGGTTTCAGCTGACCAATAGCGGTGCTCGAAAAGACACCCAGACCAAAGCGACCGTCGACAGCCTGATGTATGAAGACGGGCTGGCGCGTTTCTCGGTGTTCCTCGAGCCAATCAGCGATGTGAGCGTCACTGAAACCCGCACTCAACTGGGGCCCACCGTTGCAGTATCGCGCCGCCTGAATACGGTGGACGGCGAAATGATGGTGACGGTAGTGGGTGAGATTCCAATCGGCACCGCAGAACGTATCGCATTGTCGGTACGCGGTGAAAAAAAGCCAGTCGCCCAGCCGTGAGTCGTTAATTCTATGTTCATCCTGACGTTTCACTGTAGTTGCATGCCAGGTTGGCTGCCGAGAGACATGAAATGTCTGGATCAGCATTTTCACTTGCAAAAATCCCTCATGTTTTTTATAGGTCAGTGCTTGTCGGCTCTGGCCTTGTCTTGTTCGCGGAACAAAGATGTCGGTCGCAGTTTTCGGCGTTTCTTGAACCCTGTCGCTCAACCCTGCTCGTCGTAACGGGAGCTGTATGTCGATACCACGTTTGAAATCGTACCTATCCATAGTCGCCACGGTATTGGTGCTGGGTCAGGCCTTACCTGCGCAAGCGGTCGAGTTGCCTGACTTCACCCAATTGGTTGAGCAGGCATCGCCTGCCGTTGTGAACATCAGTACCACGCAAAAACTGCCGGATCGCAAAGTCTCCAACCAGCAGATGCCGGACCTGGAAGGCCTGCCGCCGATGCTGCGCGAGTTCTTCGAGCGCGGCATGCCGCAACAGCGCGCGCCCCGTGGCGGCGGTGGCGGCCAGCGTGAGGCTCAGTCCCTGGGCTCGGGCTTTATCATCTCGCCGGATGGCTACATCCTCACTAACAACCACGTGATTGCCGATGCCGACGAGATTCTCGTGCGCCTGGCTGATCGTAGTGAGCTGAAAGCCAAGCTGGTAGGCACCGATCCAAGATCCGATGTGGCCTTGCTGAAGATTGAAGGCAAAGACCTGCCAGTGTTGAAACTGGGTAAATCCCAGGACCTGAAAGCCGGGCAGTGGGTAGTCGCTATCGGTTCGCCGTTTGGCTTTGACCATACCGTGACTCAAGGCATTGTCAGCGCCATTGGCCGCAGCCTCCCGAACGAAAACTACGTGCCGTTCATCCAGACCGACGTGCCGATCAACCCGGGCAACTCCGGTGGCCCGCTGTTCAACCTGGCCGGCGAAGTGGTGGGGATCAACTCGCAGATCTACACCCGTTCCGGTGGCTTCATGGGGGTGTCGTTTGCCATTCCGATCGATGTAGCCATGGACGTTTCCAACCAACTGAAAAGCGGTGGCAAGGTCAGCCGTGGCTGGTTGGGCGTGGTGATTCAGGAAGTGAACAAAGACCTGGCTGAATCCTTCGGCCTCGACAAGCCGGCCGGTGCACTGGTCGCGCAGATCCAGGACGATGGCCCGGCTGCCAAGGGTGGCCTGCAAGTCGGCGACGTGATCCTTAGCATGAACGGCCAGCCAATTGTCATGTCGGCCGACCTGCCGCACCTGGTAGGCGCGCTCAAGGCAGGCAGCAAGGCCAAGCTTGAAGTGATCCGCGAGGGCAAGCGCCAGAACGTTGAGCTGACTGTTGGCGCAATCCCTGAAGAAGGGGCAGCACTGGATGCCTTGGGTAACGCTAAGCCGGGTGCCGAACGCAGCAGCAATCGCCTGGGCATTGCTGTCGCCGAACTGACCGCTGAACAAAAGAAGACATACGACCTCAAGAGCGGCGTCGTGATCAAGGAAGTCCAGGATGGCCCTGCGTCCCTGATTGGCCTGCAGCCAGGTGACGTGATCACCCACCTGAATAATCAGGCAATCGACAATACCAAGCAGTTCACTGACATCGCCAAGGCGCTGCCGAAGAACCGCTCGGTATCGATGCGAGTGCTGCGTCAGGGGCGTGCCAGCTTCATAACCTTCAAGTTGGCCGAGTAACTCGGTAAAAAGAAAAAGCCCCGCCTTCGTTTAACGAGGGCGGGGCTTTTTTTGGCCGCTGGATTTAGCTCATCATTCCTTTGACCAGGCGCTCCTGTTCGATCAGTTCACGCTGACGCGCGTCGATACGCGACGACAGCGGGAAATTGCTTCCAGCGCGACGCTTTGCAAAATCCAACTGCTGGATGGCCTGCTGGAAGTCACCTACCAATGCGAAGTATTCGGCGCGGGCCTGATGCAGGCCAATGATATTGCCGGACAAGCCTCGGGTTTCCGCAACCTGATACCAAACGTCGGGATCGTCGGGCCTGGATTTGAGCAAACCGTCCAAGGCCTTCTCTGCATCGGCAGTGCGGTTCTGTTTGAGCAACACGTCTACTCGGATCTGATTCAGCGGATAGTTGCCCGGATATTGGGCTAGCATCCGATCGGTACGTTGCTGGGCATCGGGCAGATGATTGTTGTCGATCTCCAACTGAATCAGCGCCAGGTTGTAGGTAATGTCGTTCGGTGCCTTGGCCAGCAACGCTGTCAGGTTTTCCCGCGCTCGCTTGAATTGGGAGCCTTTGATCTGGGCGATAGCCAAACCATAACGCGCTACATCGTTTTTCGGGTTCTCGTCCAACTGCGCCTGGAAGCGCTTGGCGGCGAGCCCTGGGGTGTCTTCGTACTGCAATTGCACCCGTGCGCGGATCAGTTGATAGCGCAAGCTATCTTCTTTGCCGCCAGGCTTGGACTGCTCGGCGCGGTTGCGGGTGTCGGCGATTCGCGATTCGGTGACCGGGTGTGTCAGCAGGAATTCCGGTGGCTTGGCATCGAAGCGGTACTGGCGCATCAGACGCTCGAACATGGTTGGCATGGAGCGCGGGTCGTAACCGGCTTTTTCCAGGTTGAGGATGCCTATGCGGTCCGCCTCTTGTTCGTTTTGCCGCGAGAACCGACGCTGCTCTTGGATTGCAGCAGCCTGTGTGCCGGCAATCGCAGCAATACCCGCGTCACCTGCACCAGCGGCTGCGGCAATGATGCCGCCAAGCAACGCTGCCATCATCGGAAGCTGCATGCGTTGTTGCGCTTCCACGCCACGGGCGAAGTGGCGTTGGGACAAGTGCGCCAGCTCATGCGCCAGCACCGAAGCGTATTCCCCTTCGGTCTGAGCGTTGAGGAACAGGCCTCCATTGACCCCCACAATACCGCCGGGTGCGGCAAAGGCGTTCAGTTGCGGGCTGTTGATCAGGATGAACTCCAGCCGACGGTCGTTGACTTGGCTGGTCTCCACCAGTTTGTAAACGCTGGTTTCGACGTAATCCTTGAGCTGCGGATCGTTGAGTTGCGAGACCTGGCCCCGCAGATAGGCCAGCCAGGCGCGGCCCAACTGGTATTCCTGTTGTGGCGAGACAATGGCAGAACTGGCGTCGCCAAGTGACGGCAGGTCGTCAGCGAAGCCTGGGGAGGCCAGCAGGCAAGCCAGCGTCAGCAGGGTGGGGCGCAAAAAAGTCATGCACATAGCCTTTCGACAAAGAGCTTACTGTAGCCGGACACTGAGCTTCGGACCAGATATTCTAAGCAGCCCAACGCGTGCCCGGAGTAAAACCATGACCGACGCTGTAGCTTTTGATGCCGAACTTGATGCCAGCGGCCTCAATTGCCCGTTGCCCTTGCTCAAGGCCAAGCTGGAACTCAATCGTCTGGCCAGTGGCGCCGTACTTAAGGTAATCGCCACGGACGCAGGCTCTCAGCGTGATTTTCGTACGTTTGCCAAGCTGGCCGGCCACACCCTGTTGCACGAAGAAGACGCCGCCGGTGTGTACCGTTACTGGTTGCGCAAGGCCTGAACTGTTTGCCCCCACCACCTGAGGTTGATTGATGTTCAAAGTGTTACGAGACTGGGTCCAGCGCTACTTCTCCGATGAGGAGGCCGTGGTGCTGGCGGTTCTGTTGTTTCTAGCGTTTACGGCTGTGCTCACCTTGGGTGGCATGTTGGCACCGGTGTTGGCGGGGATGGTGCTGGCCTATCTGATGCAAGGCCTGGTCACCGCTCTGGAACGGTTGCGCCTGCCGGGCGGGGTGTCGGTGGGGCTGGTGTTCGCCTTGTTCATGGGCGTGTTGGTGCTGTTTATCGTGGTAGTGCTGCCGTTGCTATGGCATCAACTGATCACTCTGTTCAATGAGTTGCCGGGCATGCTCGCCAAGTGGCAATCACTGTTGCTGCTGTTGCCGGAACGCTACCCGCACCTGGTGTCGGATGAGCAGGTGTTGCAGGCTATAGAAGTGGCCCGCGGCGAGATCGGAAAGTTCGGCCAATGGGCGCTGACCTTTTCCCTGTCCAGCTTGCCGCTGCTGGTGAATATCATGATTTACCTGGTGCTGGTGCCGATTCTGGTGTTCTTCTTCCTCAAGGACCGCGCCATGATCGGCCGTTGGGTAAGTGGCTACCTGCCGCGCGAGCGAGCGCTGATTACCCGTGTTGCCGAGGAAATGAACCGGCAGATCGCCAACTACATACGCGGCAAGGTGATCGAGATCATTATCTGCGGGGGCGTGACCTACATTGCCTTTATTGCCCTGGACCTGAACTACGCGGCCTTGCTGGCATTGCTGGTCGGGATTTCAGTGGTGGTGCCTTACGTAGGCGCGGTGGTGGTGACGGTGCCGGTTACATTGATTGCCTTGTTCCAGTGGGGCTGGAGCGACCAATTCATCTACTTGATGGCGGTGTACGGGATTATCCAAACCCTGGACGGCAACGTGCTGGTGCCGCTGCTGTTCTCGGAGGCCGTCAACCTGCATCCGGTAGCGATCATCTGCGCAGTGTTGTTGTTTGGTGGGTTGTGGGGCTTCTGGGGCGTGTTCTTTGCGATCCCCCTGGCGACGCTGTTCAAGGCGGTGCTGGATGCATGGCCGCGTCAAGAGCCGGTGGTTGCGCCGTTGTTGTAACGGTATGACACAAACTTGTAGTGAGCGGGCTCGCTCCGCGCTGGGGTGCGAAGCAGCCCTAAAACCTGCAGCCGCGTTTTATCTGAAAAAAACGCGGCGGCTATGTTGGGGGCACTTCGCAACTCAGCGCGGGACAAGCCCGCTTACTACAGACTCAAGGCTTGTTCAGCGCCTGCGCCGCGGCCAAAACCGCATCCACATGCCCTGGCACCTTCACACCACGCCATTCCTGACGCAGCACGCCATTCTTGTCGATGAGGAACGTGCTGCGATCCACGCCGAGGTATTCCTTGCCATACAGCTTCTTCAGCTTGATCACGTCAAACAGTTGGCAAACCGCTTCGTCCTTGTCGCTGATCAGCTCGAAGGGGAACTCCTGCTTGCCTTTGAAGTTTTCGTGAGACTTCACGCTGTCGCGCGACACGCCAAACACTTCAGTGTTGGCCGCCTTGAACGCTGCGTACTGGTCACGAAAACCCTGGCCTTCAGTGGTGCAGCCCGGCGTACTGTCCTTCGGGTAGAAGTAGAGCACCACTTGCTTGCCCTTGAGGGCTGCGAGGCTGAAGGTCTGGTCGCTGGTGGCCTGGGCTTCGAAATCGGCTATGGGTTGGTCGATGACTACGGCCATGAAAACTTCCTTACATTGGGTTCTGTGGGCGCCACGGTTCGATCAGTGCGTCGAGGTTCAGGGCATCGGCGAAATCCAGGAACTGATCGCGCAGCCAACTGATCTGCACGCCCGCCGGCAGGGTCACGGTAAACGTGGCGTTCAACATGGTGCCGCCTGTTTGCGGGGCCTGGTAGGTGTCGCAGGTCAGGTTCTCCAGCTCGACATTGTGGTCGATGAAGAACTGGCACAGCTCGTTGACGATGTCCGAGCGATAGGCCGAACTGACATACGCCACATAAGGCAGAGCCTGCGGACGATTTTCCAGGGCGGCGCTGCGTACCACATTGACGGTGAAGTCATGCTTCTTTGCCAGGCCCGGCAGGCCGGTTTCGAGGCGAGCCAGGGCATCCCAAGTGCCGGAGATCTGCAGGACCAGCGCACTGCACTCGCCATGACGAGTCAGGCGGGAGGTTACGACGGCGCAGCGGTTTTCATGGCTGGCGCGGCACAGGACGTTAGTCAGCTCCATGGGGTTGGCGCCGAGGGCACTGATAACAAGGAATTGTTCGCGAACTGTGGGGGTGGACATGCAGCCTTCCTAAAACGATGAGCGGTCGATACTGTAAGGGCGGTATCGATCAAAGGATGAAGGGTAGCGAAAAGCGTCGTCAAGGGATAGGAGGTGGCGTTTTCATTGCGTGATCGGTCCTATTTCATCGTGCTTCAGGGTGTGCTTTGGCCCGATGATGGCATTGTCCGTCGTTTAGTTACGTCAGAACGCATCCTCAGGCGGTACTTTGCTTGTGCAAGCATCTTGGCGCCAGTACCATTACGGCTCTCTTTTTCCGGCAGGAGCGGTTGCATGATTGCGGGCAGTATGGTGGCACTGGTCACACCCATGGATGCACAAGGTCGTCTCGACTGGGACAGCCTGGGCAAACTGGTGGACTTCCACCTGCAAGAAGGCACCAACGCCATCGTGGCGGTCGGCACCACCGGTGAATCGGCCACTCTCGATGTGGAAGAACACATCCAAGTGATCGAGTTCGTGGTCAAGCGTGTTGCGGGCCGTATTGCCGTGATCGCCGGCACGGGCGCCAACTCCACACGCGAAGCAATCGAGCTGACCAAGAACGCCAAGAAGGCCGGCGCCGATGCGTGCCTGCTGGTGACCCCGTACTACAACAAACCGACCCAGGAAGGCCTGTACCAGCACTTCCGCGCCATTGCCGAAACGGTCGATATCCCGCAGATCCTCTATAACGTACCGGGTCGTACCGCGTGCGATATGAAGGCTGATACCGTGATCCGTCTGTCCACCGTGCCGAACATCATCGGTATCAAGGAAGCCACGGGCGACCTGCAGCGCGCCAAGGACATCCTGGCCGGCGTGAGTGGCGATTTCCTGGTGTATTCCGGTGACGACGCCACTGCGGTCGAGCTGATCCTGCTCGGCGGCAAAGGCAACATCTCTGTGACCGCCAACGTGGCCCCGCGTGCCATGAGCGAGATGTGCGCTGCCGCCATCGCCGGCGACGCCCTGACCGCCCGCGCGATCCACGAGAAGCTGATGCCGCTCAACAAGACACTGTTTATCGAATCCAACCCTATTCCCGTGAAATGGGCGCTGACTGAAATGGGCATGATGCCGGACGGTATCCGTCTGCCGCTCACTCGTCTTAGTGAAGCCTGTCACGAACCGCTGCGACAGGCCCTGCGCCAGTCCGGCGTCCTGGTTTAATTGAGGAAGCATTACGCATGAAGCGATTGGCCGGACTTTCCGCACTTGCCTTGATTATCTCCAGCACCAGTGGCTGCGGTTGGATCTGGGGCCCGGATGGCTACTTCCGTGACCGCGGTAGCGATTACCTGGAAGCCCAACCCACCAAGCCGATGGAGTTGCCGCCTGGCGTCAATGTCGCCAAGCGCCTTGACCCCTTGCTGCCGATCCCGCGCAACGTTGCCGACGACACCACCAAGGGTGAGTACGTAGTGCCGCGTCCACAGCCGATCTCGGCCGTGGCGGATGCCAGTGACTACAGCCTGCAGAAAAGCGGTGACTCCCGCTGGATCGTGGCTCAGCGCCCGCCCGCCGAAGTCTGGCCGGTGGCGGTGCAGTTCTTCCAGGACAACGGTTTTCGCATTGATCAGCAACGCCCGCAGACCGGTGAATTCACCACTGCATGGCAGCAGGGCAGCGAGCTGTCCGCGACCATGGCCAAGCGCCTGCAGGCCGGTGGTGTAGCCGCCGACAGCGAAGCCCGAGTGCGTGTGCGCATCGAGCCAGGTGTGCAACGCAATACCAGTGAAGTCTACGTGGTCAGCGCCGAGCGTCCTGCCGGCAGCACCGCCAACGTTGATTTCACCAATCGTTCGGTTAACCCCGGTGTCGACTCGGCACTGGTCGACGAGATGTTGGCCAGCATGAGCCGTATCTCCGAGAAGGGCGGTTCCGTTTCGCTGCTCGCCGCACGTGATTACGACACCCCGAGCCGCGTCAGCCTCACTGAAGACGGCAGCGGCAACGTTGTGCTGAACCTGGGTGAAGACCTCAATCGTGCCTGGGCCAGTGTTGGCCGCGCGTTGGAACAGGGCCCTTGGCGTGTTGAAGACATCAACCGCAGCCTGGGCCTGTACTACATCAACGTGGCTGAAAAGGCCGAGCGCAAAGATGACGAACCAGGTTTCTTCAGCAAATTGTTCGGCAGCAAGCCGACCAAGGAAGAAGTCGAAACCCGCGCCGAGCGTTATCAGGTTCGTTTGAGCAAAGTGGGCGAAAGCGTGCAAGTCACCGTCGAGAAAAACATCAATACCGTTGCGCCCGCTGAAACAGCGCGCAAAGTATTGGGCGTGATTCAGGACAACCTGGGCTGATCCGATGCGTTTTGCCGTTCTCGGCAGCGGTAGCCAAGGGAACGGCACGCTGGTCGCCCATGACGACACGTATGTGCTGGTGGATTGTGGTTTCTCCTTAAAAGAAACCGAGCGGCGCCTGCTGCGCCTGGGGGTTCACCCCACGCAGTTGAGTGCGATTCTGGTGACCCACGAACATGCCGACCACGTGCATGGCGTGGGTTTGCTGTCTCGGCGCTACAATCTTCCGGTGTACCTCAGTCGCGGCACCTTGCGCGGGATGCGCAAACCCATTGAACCCGCGGGTTTCCTGGCCGGTGGCGAGCAACTGCAAATCGGTGCCCTGAGCATCGATGTGATTGCCGTGGCGCACGACGCTCAGGAACCGACGCAGTATGTTTTCAGTGACGGAGAGCGACGCTTCGGCGTGCTCACTGACCTGGGTTCCTACTGCGCCAAGGTGCTGGACGGTTACCGGAACCTCGATGCGTTGATGATCGAGTCCAACCACTGCCGAGACCTGCTGGCTCGCGGTCATTACCCCTACTTTCTCAAGCAGCGGGTGGGCGGTGAACTGGGACATTTGAACAACCACCAGGCCGCGTACCTGGTGTATGAGTTGGGCTGGCAAGACCTGCAACACTTGGTCCTGGCCCACTTGAGCAGCAAGAACAACCTGCCGACGCTTGCCCGGCAATGTTTTGTCGACACCCTTGGGTGCGACCCGGACTGGCTGCAACTGGCCGATCAAGATTCAGGGCTCGACTGGCGCCACATCGCCTAGCCCACCTCACTCAAAGCGGAGCCCATCATGGAAAAACGTGAAGAACTCTACCGCGGCAAAGCCAAGTCGGTGTACAAGACCGACGACGCCAACCGCCTGATCCTGCTGTTTCGCAACGACACCTCGGCGTTCGACGGCAAGCGCATCGAACAACTTGATCGCAAAGGCATGGTGAACAACAAATTCAACGCCTTCATCATGCAAAAACTCGAAGAGGCCGGCATTCCGACCCAATTCGACAAACTGCTGGGCGACAACGAGTGCCTGGTCAAGAAGCTCGACATGATCCCGGTGGAATGCGTCGTGCGTAACTACGCCGCCGGCAGCCTGGTCAAGCGCCTGGGCGTGGAAGAGGGCCTCAAGCTCAATCCATACACCTTCGAACTGTTCCTGAAGGACGACGCCAAGGGCGACCCGTTCATCAACGAATCCCACGTCGTGGCGTTCGGCTGGGGCACCGCTGAGCAACTGGCGCGCATGAAGGAATTGTCCCTCAAGGTCAACGATGTGCTGAGCAAGCTGTTCGACGCCGCCGGTCTGCTGCTGGTCGACTTCAAGCTCGAATTCGGTGTGTTCCACGATGGCTCCATCGTCCTGGGCGACGAATTCAGCCCGGACGGCTGCCGCCTGTGGGACAAGGACACCAAGAAGAAGATGGACAAAGACCGCTTCCGCCAGGGCCTCGGTGATGTGATCGAAGCCTACGAAGAAGTCGCCAATCGTCTCGGCGTACCGCTTTAATCGACGCAAGCATCTGATAGCACGGAAAAAAATCGCTTCGGCGCTTTGCTTTCCTGATCCACGCTGTTATGATGCGCGCCGTTGGAGAGATGCCAGAGTGGCCGAATGGGACGGATTCGAAATCCGTTGTACCTTCACCGGTACCTAGGGTTCGAATCCCTATCTCTCCGCCATTATTGAACAAGACTAAGCCCCCGCAATCATTGAAGATTGCGGGGGCTTTTTCGTTTCAAAGGTTTTATTTAGGGCATTTTTAGGTAACCGTCCGGGCAACACACCTTCCTGACACCGTCGCTTGAGGCGATGGTGTCCACCTAAATATGATCTGACCCCGAAATGTTGGACGCCTTCTATGCCCGCCGTGCTTGAGTCCTGTATTCCACAGGGCTCAGGCCACTTAGCTTCAGCCTGATTCGCGAATGATTGTAGTAGTGTATGTAGTCCTCTA